>CAZCBS010000315.1:0-4853 GCA_964496965.1 uncultured Bacteriovoracaceae bacterium | reverse complement strand
CAAATACCTGGATTGGGCCGATTATAAAATCGCGACGTTGTTTGCCGATGGCGCAGGCGCCGCCGTCGTTCGCTCAGCTCCGAAAGACTCGAACGTCGGGATTCTTGCTTCGCAGCTCTACACCGACGGCCAATACCACGACTACATGGGAATCTACGCGGGAGGCACCTCGATGCCGATCTCGAAAGAAGTGATCGATCGCAAAGATCATCTTCTGAAATTCCCAAAAAGAATTCCGCCAGAAACGAACGGCATTCACTGGCCAAAGCTTGCGAACGCCGTCCTGGACCGAATCGGACGCAAGCCAGCCGACGTTCATCATTTTATCTTAACGCAATTTAATATCGCGTCGATCCACGAGACACTCGACACACTGGGCGTGGATCGCTCGCGTGCGCATAACATCATGGATCGTTTTGGCTACACCGGAAGCGCCTCGATCCCGATGGCGATCGCGGACGCCGCGCGCGCTCATCGCTTCAAAAAAGGAGATGCCGTTCTTCTGATCGGATCAGGCGGTGGCATGAGCATGGCCGCGCTGGCGATGATCTGGGGGTACGATACCTGATGACGGCTCCATTCGAAGCGGATTGGCTGAAGCGCTGGAATCTCTACTCGCCCGAGTCCGTGGCGATCAAAGACGCGGACTCCGGCCGCAGCTGGACTTATCAGCAGCTCTTCGAAATCTCCAACCGTCTCGCGCGATTTTTAAAAACTCATCACGGAATCGAAAAAGGAGACCGAATCGCGGTACTCTCCTTCAACGAGCCGGAGTATGTCGGGCTTTTTTTCGCGGCTCAGCGCTTAGAAGCAATCTTGGTCCCCATTAACTTTCGATTAACCGCGCGCGAAATCGCGCATATCTTGAAAGATAGTGGCGCAAAGCTCTTCATTCACCAAAGACAGTTCCAGGACACCGTGAGGCAGATCGAGCAAACGCAGCCTGATGAGCTTCCGCGGTCACTGATGTATTTTGACGGCCCGGACAGCGTCACGGCTGTTTGCGATTCCAATGCGCTTCCTTCGGAAACATTGCCCATGAGCGGGGTAGCGCCAGAAACGCCGTGCATGATCCTCTACACTTCCGGAACAACGGGAGCGCCCAAAGGAGCGATCATCACCCAGGGCATGATCTTCTGGAACTCCGTCAATACCACGCTCCGGCTCAATCTGAGCCAAAACGACGTCACGCTTTCATTCCTTCCATTCTTTCATACTGGTGGATGGAATGTGCTGACGACACCGTTTCTTCACCGCGGAGCCACGGTCGTTCTTTTGAAAAAGTTTGATCCCGACCGAATCCTCAAGCTTTGCGAAACCGAGCGTGTCTCGATTCTTTTCGGCGTCCCCACGATGCTGGACATGATGAAGCACTCTCCTCTTTTCAAGCAGGTGGATCTCGGATCCGTTCGCTATGCGATCGTGGGAGGCGAGCCCATGCCGCTGGATCTCATTCGCACTTGGCAAGACCGAGGCGTGCCGATCCGTCAGGGCTTTGGACTGACCGAGTTTGGTCCTAACGTTTTTTCGCTCAACGAAGAGCACTCGACAAAGAAAATCGGCTCGATCGGATTTCCGAACTTCTATATCGAAGCACGCATCGTCGATGAGCGCGGAAAAGAGCTCGGCGCCGACGAAATCGGCGAGCTCGTCCTCCGTGGCCCCATGTCCATGTCCGGCTATTGGAAAAATCCCGAAGCCACCGCGCAAACGATTCGCGACGGATGGTTACATACGGGTGATTTAGTCCGTCGCGATCCAGAGGGATTTTACTACGTCGTTGGCCGCAAAAAAGACATGTACATCAGCGGCGGAGAAAATATTTACCCCGCGGAGATCGAGCAGTACTTAAGAACGCATCCCAAGGTCCGCGAAGCCGCCGTCATCGGCGTCAAAGATGAAAAATGGGGCGAAGTCGGAAAAGCCTTTATCGTCACCCACACCGGCGAGGCCATTGAACCGTCGGAACTCACCGATTTCTGCCTCAATAACCTCGCAAAATTCAAAATTCCAAAGCACTTCGCCTTTTTGAAAGAGCTTCCCAAAGGCGATAGCGGCAAGATTTTGAAACGAGCGCTTAGCTAAAGATTTTCTCGAGCTTCTCTTGGGCGATTCGTCCGAAAAGCCCGCCTTGGCGCCACCATGCGGACGGATGAGGAATCTTGCCTTGCACTCGTTCCTCGTACTCCTCGGGAGTGAGTGCTTGCGAGACAAACCACTCCGCATCATTGCCAAGAGGCCAAACCTCCGCGCTTTTCATCGAAGGATCCGTCAGTCTTTTTCGAAGATGACGAATCGCCTCTTGAACCTCCTGGCTTTTCTTTTGTCTCTTATAGCCGAATTCCCCGTTCGCTTTGGCAAAGCCCAGATTTCCGACAGGCTCGGCTTCGGGATATTTAGCGGCGACTTTCGGATCCAACGGAAACTGAACGGCATTAATGACGGCGATACGGTTTTTAGAGCTGATTTTCTCCATTCGCTCCAGGCTCACGTCGTCGCTACTTTCCCGATTGAGAATCTCGCCCAGCTTTCGCCACCACTGGCGTCCCGCCGCGCCGCAAAGCGGACGGCGCTCGATTTTACTCTCAGGCTCGACCTCGCTGATATGAGGCGACTCGGCCACAAACACGATCCTTGGAACCAGGCTTTTCAGCTCAGGACGATCGACAGGCGAAATATCGGGAACGAAATACCGTGTTTTTTTCATTTTCTTATCCTCAGGAGTCACCAGCAAACGTTATATTGATAATATGATTATCGATCACGTCAATTTGAATCATATCCGGATCTTCGAATGCGTCTTTAGAACGCAAAGCATGACTGCCGCAGCGCAAGAGCTTCATCTGACGCAATCAGGCGTCAGCCAGCACATCAAATCTCTCGAGGACATGCTGGACATTCGCCTCTTTGATCGAATTCAACAAAAGCTGGTTCCAACCGCTCAAGCTCGGGTGCTTTATGAAAACTGCTCTAAAAGCCTGCAACAGATCGAGCAGACACTGTTTCGCCTGAAAGGAGGCGATACTCAACTCAGCGGAACCATTTCCATCGGAATGCCCGTTGAGTTCGGCAATAACGTGATCCTGCCCCTGCTCGGGCAATTTTGCCGCAAGCATCCCATGGTCAAGCTCAACATCAAGTTTGGATTTGCCTCGCAAATGAACGAGGAGCTTCTCAAAGGCGTGTTGGATTTTGCGTTTGTCGACGATTTCAGAATGGACCGAAGAATCTGTATCGAAAAAGTTTATGACGAAGTTTTAGATCTTTGCATCAGCGAGAATCTCGTCAAAAAGAAAGGTCAGCCCAAACAGCAGCGCAAATACTTCGAGTCCCTGGATTATGTCGACTATCAGGAAAATGAGCCCGTTCTCCGAATGTGGTTCCATCACCATCTGGAAACGCGCCACGTCGACCTCAACGTGCGCGCGGTCGTGATGGACGTTCAGGCGATTGCTCGCCTCATTCTTTCTGAAGCTGGCGCCGGAGTTCTACCAGGACATCTCCTGACCAAACTTCAGAAAGAAGGGCATCGAATTTATCGATTCAAAGGATGCGGAAAGCCTCTCAAAAACGCGATCAGCGTTGCGCATCTCGAATCGAGGACTCACTCACCGACAGCGCTCAGCGCCCTCGAGTTTCTCAAATCCTCGTTAGGCCAGCCTAAGGCCTAGGAGCTTTTCGAACAGGAGCGTTGATCGTCTCGGGTTGATCGTCTTGTGTCGGCAAGACGGCGATCTTGCCATCTCCACGAACATGCAAAGTGATCGACTGCATGGACTTTCCGGTCAAAGATTCAACTCCCCATGTCAGAAGCATGCTCATCCCTGCGATCGGATTGCTCTTCGTCCCGTGGTTCACGAGTTCAGTGACCTTGTTTTCCGCGTAGAAGTTCCTTCGATAAGGAACTCGCACCTGCGCGGGAACAACCGTCACATTCGTCAGATAATTTCCTACCCCTTTGTAACGTCCGCCGTAGGTAAAAACGAGACGGTAATAAACATCGCCTAGATTCTTTTTGCTGGCCGTATAGAGCTGCGTTCTATAGAGCTTCGCAATCGGATCGTTCCAGCTATCCAGTTCCGTCCAGTGACTGATTCCTTGAGGAACTGCGCTGGCGACGTTTAAGTTCAGATCGATTTTTGGAATTCCGGCGACAATCAAGGACCAGACCGACTTGCCGATATTGACGATCGCATCCAATGCGATCGTCCCGATGATAATCGTACCGACGTCGAGCGACTGAACTTGAGAAACGCCTGTGCTCGCATATTGATTCCAGAACTCTTGCGAGATCGGTGCGATTTTCTGAGCCTCAGCGTCGGGAACTTCTTCAAAAGTATAAGTTCCCGACTTTGCAGGCGTCGCATGCGCGATCGAGCAAAGAACCAAAATCAAGAGAGCCGAAACAAATCGGACCACTCTGTTGATTTTCATAAATTACCGCCTCGGACGGGAGCCTTTGCCCTTACCGATTGGATAAAGATCTTCCGGTTCCTCATCAGGAGCCGACAGATTTTTGATTTGGCCATCGCCGCGCACGTAAATCACAGCAGAATTACCTTGGGTGCTCCAAGTCTTGCCACGGCTCCATTCAACCAAAACTTGAGCGGCCGCGATAGGACTACCCTGGATTTTGCTGACGTTCACGATGCCTTCGCTTGGAATTCGAGCGCGAACGTTAAACTCATGTCCCAAGTTCACTTTATAGTCAGCCGCCTGAACAGTGTGATTGGAGATGTAGCTTCCCGCTCCGTGATATCTTCCGCTATGCCAAAAAGTCAGACGGAAAACGAAATCGATTTTGAGATCTTTCAAATTCCCCGGGACGACCACTTGACAAATATTAGTCATGT
>CAZCBS010000314.1:922-4861 GCA_964496965.1 uncultured Bacteriovoracaceae bacterium | reverse complement strand
TTTTTCTTACCCTCAAAGCGATGACGATTGTCAATACCCACACCGACATTGATCTCACCTACCATTATCGAAATAAAATCATCGATTCTTATGAGATCACCACGAAAGATATGGGAGACGGCCCGAGCAAACTCGATAAAAACATCGAGGACAACGTCTTCGCTAGCAAGTACAAGACCTGCGATCGCGGCTCATCTTATTTTGTCGATTTCAGATGCCTGCTAAAAACTGAGCACAAGAACTGAATCAAACAAAACAGATGAACCTCAAAACTGCCATTCAAGCGATCGACCAAGCTGGCGCATTGCTTGTTTTTCCCATCAATAACAAACGAGAGCCGAGTTCGCTTTGGTATCGGTTTTTTCCAAAATCCGAAATGCGTTGGGAATGGGACTCAGACGGCGATCACCGAGTATCCGATCTCTGGCATTTAAAAACAGAACTCTCCACAACCGGAAAAGTCGTCTATACAAAGTGGTATCAAGGAAGAGCGACTTATTTCTCTAAACCCCTTTTCACCGCTCTCTTGCGAAAGCTAAACCCTTCCATGCAAGATGCTTTGAAAAATCAAGCAACCCTTTCACAAGCGGCTCGCAAGCTATTAGAAATCCTTCAGGCGGAGTCCCCTCTTTCAACCAAAGAACTCAAACGCTTGGCGGATATGCGCGGACGCGAAAACGAGCGGGCATACGAAAAAGCACTCAAAGAGCTCTGGTCCCGGCTCCTGATTGTGGCCTATGGTGAGGTTGAAGACGGCGCATTTCCATCGCTTGCTGTCGGCGCCACAGAAACGCTTTTTGAACAGCTTTGGAGTGACGCGCTTGAACTCAGCCCAGACGCCGCGGAGAAACGGATCGCGAAAACACTGGATCGTTCCAATCCATTTTACAAATTCCATCAAAAACTCGCAGCGCAGACTTCATTTCATTTAAAACCGGTAAAATCGGACTCGAAGCAGAAAAAGCAAGCATCTCATAAGAAACCCTCCGTCATCGATTTTAAGGATCTTTGAGAGCTCTCCCTTGAGAAAAGCTCATGCTTTAGGCTAGTCTCGGGCCGTGACTTCTGTACCGCTTTTAGCCTGGACTCCAAAAGGCCTCTACTGCGCCGCAGGCGATTTTTACATCGATCCGCATCGCGCAGTCGAACGAGCAGTCACGACTCACGCCCACAGCGATCATGCCCGACGTGGCAGTCGCTCCTACACTACGGCAGCCTGCGGGGTCGGACTTCTCAAAGCTCGTCTCGGCCAAGACATCGTCGTCCACGGAATTCCCTATGGCGAGATTTTTAAAATCGGCCCGGTCAAACTGAGCTTTCATTCCGCGGGACATATCCTGGGCTCAGCACAAGTGCGAATCGAGCATGGCGGCGAAGTTTGGGTTGCATCCGGAGATTACAAACGCGATCCCGACCCAAGCTGCCATCCATTCGAAGTCGTTCAATGCGATACCTACGTGACTGAAGCGACCTTCGGAACCCCCAAATACCGATGGGACAAAACGAGCAAGCACGGCGAAGACATTCATCGCTGGTGGACCCATAATGCGCGCGCAGGAATGAACAGCCTTCTCTTTGGATATTCTTTGGGGAAAGCTCAGCGGATCTTGGCGGAGCTTGCATCGTTCGCTGAAAAACCCGTCATCATTCACGACACCATCACGGCGTTAACGGAATGCTACCGAGCAGAAGGACGAAAACTTGCGCCGACTCTCAGTTTAAGTGAGCTGTCCGAGGACCATCAGCTCAAGGGCGAATTGATTTTAGCGCCTCCTTCACTTTTGCGAACCGAGTGGCTTTCGCGCCTAGGAAAGTTTCAGACCGCATTTGCTTCGGGCTGGATGCAAGGCGGATATGGCGCCCAATACAGCTCTCATGGTCAGCAATACGATCATGGCTTTGTGATGTCGGATCACGCTGACTGGAACGACCTTCATCGAACAATTGAAGAATCCGGCGCAAGGCGGGTTTTCGTGCAACATCGATCTGGCGCGTTGATTCGATCGCTGAGAAAAAAAGGTCTGGACGCGCATCCTGCCGACATGCTGGAGCCATCAGCCTATGCGAAGCTTCCTCAGCAGACCCTTCCGCTTTTCACTGACCTCGAAGGACCTCTATGAGCAAACTCGTCACTCTTTCCATTCGTGACTTTGCTCTTCCCGTTCCTCGCCGCGGAAGCATTGAGGCACTCTCCGGTTACGGACGCGCTCAACAAGAAGGCCAAGAGATCCATCTCATGGTCCAAGAGCGAAGAGCCGCGGCCTACAACTCCTACGAAGCCGAAGTCAAAATCTCGCGCCAGATCGAGCATCAGGGCTACACCTTTGAGATCGGCGGAAGAATCGACGGCCTCTTTCGCCGAACGCCACCCAAGATCGAAGAGATCAAATCGACTTTCAACGTTCATGAGCTTTCGCGAAAACTGGAAGATGCGGGTCTTGAGCATCCGTACGGACTGCAGCTGGCAACCTACGGCTACTTCTATTGGCTGGAGAACGAAGTCAAGCCTGAGCTTGCGTTTCACTTGGTGTCCACTCGCACAGGCGAAACACGAGACTTAGACGTCAAACTCGATATCAAGGCTTATGAGAAATGGCTCGCGCTCCGCTTGGATGAGCTTGCCGAAGAAGTTGAAAAAGCGGAAAAGCGCGCGGCCCGGCGCCAAAAGATCTCAAAAGAATTTCCGTTCCCCTTTGAAAAGCCGCGCCCAGGTCAAAAAGAGCTGATTCAAACGATTGAAACCGCGATGACCGAGGAAAAGCGCCTCATGATCCAAGCGCCAACAGGACTTGGAAAAACAGCCGGCGTCCTCTACCCGGCCATGAAAGAAGCGCTTTCTCGCGGCCAAAAAGTCATTTACGTCACGCCTAAGAACAGCCAGCACAGCGTCGCCGAAGACGCGATCGAGCGTTTTCAAGACACCGGCTCCGCGGTCAAGTCACTCACCATCACCGCCAAATCCAAGATCTGCTTTAAAAATGAGCCGCTCTGCAATCCAGAATACTGCGAGTTCGCGCGCGATTATTACACAAAGGTTCATGAGCACAAACTCGTCGACCAGCTCGCTAAAAAGAAGAAACTGACTTCCAAGGTTTTCACCAAGATGGGCGAAGAATACGAAGTCTGCCCTTTTGAGCTCCAGCTTGAAGCCGCGCAAGATGCGGACGCCGTGATTTGCGATTACAACTACGTCATCTCGCCGCGCGGATCGACCGGAAGACTGACGCAGGAGCAGTTTGCCTCCGAAGGAAAGCCGAACCTCGTCATCGACGAAGCCCATAACTTGCCATCCCGCGCGATGGATCATTTTTCTCCCGCGCTCTCGAGTATCGCGCTCGATCATATGCGCGAAGAAGTCATGGATCTCAGCTCTCGCTTTCGCAAAGAGGCCGAAGAGCTGATCGACGAATGCATCGAGGTCATCGTCGCTTGCCGCCCAGAGGGAGCGACTCAAGGAGTAAAAGTCGAGCCCAGCATCGTCCCATTCATCGAACAGGACGGCAAGCTCAGGACTTTTCTTTCACGCTATCTGGATTCGACGCTCGAGATCCAGCCCAAGGATGTCGTTTTGCGGCTTTGCTTTTACTGGGCGCAATTTACCGAAGCGCTTGAGTTTGTCGTCAATCCAGATCGAAAAGAGTTTTTCACGACTTTTCATCCTCATTCCAGCGGTGGAACGCTCAAAATCACCTGTTGCGATGCCTCGAGCATGCTTCGGGAATGCTATGACGAGTATGAAAACGTCGTTGCCTTCTCTGCTACGCTCAAACCCTTTGAGTTTTACTCCAAGCTTTCAGGACTCGACGGAGAGAAACTCTCCACGGCTGAGTTTCAATCGCCTTTTGCGCGCGAGAACCGAAAGCTAGTCATTATTCCCCAAGTTTCGACCAAATATTCGGAGCGTGAAAGAAATTACCCAAAAGTGGCCGAAGCCATCCG
>CAZCBS010000314.1:487-912 GCA_964496965.1 uncultured Bacteriovoracaceae bacterium | reverse complement strand
CCGCGGTGCCAGAGGCTGCGCACCCGCCATCCGCCGGATCATCGAGGTCAGGTCTGGAAACTACTTCGCGTTTTTTCCAAGCTTCGAGTTCTTGGAGCGGGTCTTGGATCAGTTCATTCCACCATCGGGGTTTACGATTCGACGGCAAGAGCGGAACATGCGCTCGAGCGAAATCGATGAAATCATTGATCATCTGAAATCGCTTGCCGAACCGACGATCGTTTTCGCGGTTCAAGGCGGCGTTTTCTCGGAAGGCGTTGACTATCCAGGAGATACGATCATTGGCGCCTTTGTCATCGGCCCTCCCCTGCCTAGCTTCAATCTCGAGCGCGAGGAGATGAGAAAGTATTACGACGAGTTTTACGGAACAGGTTTTGGTTATTCCCATTCTTAACCCGCAATGGTAAAAGCAATTTAATACACTG
>CAZCBS010000314.1:0-477 GCA_964496965.1 uncultured Bacteriovoracaceae bacterium | reverse complement strand
CAAAGGCCATTCAGTCCGCGGGACGCGTGATTCGCTCGGAAACCGACCGTGGCTTGATCGTTCTGATGGATAATCGCTTTATCCAGCCCAGCTACGCACGCTCCATGCCCACGGATTGGTTCAAAACGAGCCCTCAAGAACTGGTCGTTTCCAGCAGTCTTTTAAAAGAAATCGACGAGTTTTGGCACAAAGCCGATGTCGAACTTTTAGACACTTTTCCGAAACTCTAGTCATCCTGAGCGTGATTTTGACCGCGAAAGAGTGCCTACACGAATAGAGAAAACTTTACAGCGGCATGACTTTTGATATATCAGCTGCGATGTTTTCAAAACCACGCTTTCGATCAACTCTGATTATTTCAACTCTAGCACTAGCAACCGCAGGCGTCCCGAACCGTGCGTTCGCGATCGCGGACTTTCTCGATTTCGCGAAAGTCACCGATTTCGTTCAACGCCAGGTCGCAAAGCAAGACATTAA
>CAZCBS010000313.1:0-4896 GCA_964496965.1 uncultured Bacteriovoracaceae bacterium | reverse complement strand
CTCATCGGCTCGCACTTTCGATAAGTTGACAGTAATTTTGCGGAAAGCTAACCTTTTTAGACTGATATGACTCACACTACGCTACCTGAAGTAACAAATGTCGGAGAATCCAAAATCCCCGTCTCCGACTCGCTTGAGCCGAGTCATGAACGTGCGCAGGCGCGGGCAACGACTCCTGATCAGCTGACGGTGCTTGTATTCAAAGACAATTTCACCGCAAGAACCTTTCGCATCCCGATCCGCTGGATCAATCAGCTTGGATGGGCCCTCGCCGCCAGTTTTTTGATCGCGCTTCTTTGCGCGGGCATCGCCATAAAATTGGCGGTCACGCGCCGAGCTCATTTAAACTCAGGATATGTAGAATCCGAATCCAAGATTCATGACCTCGAAACTCAGCTGAAGGAAGCACAGGATCGAGCGTTATCCTTGAGTTCGGCGAACTCCGCGAACGGAACGCCGCAAAACCCGCCCATCACCGCTAACTCCGCGGTCAACGCTCCCGCGGCCGAGCCATCGGACGCGCCGGTGATCGACCCCGCGCTCCTTTCCGCGGCCTCTCCGATCAGTTCCAAGCCGTTCTTGTTCAAAGGCCTTCCAGATTTAGCCCAAAGCACTGAAAGCGAGATTCCCATTACGTTAGGAGCACCTTCCGCGCGATGGAATGGAAAGATGCTTGCCGTGCGATTTAATCTTCAATACATCAGCAAGACCCCTGGCGGACAACAGGGCCGCATCGTCATCCTCGCTCGCGGACCAGGAATGATGCTTGCCCACCCTGCCGAAGTTTTCCAAGAAGTCGGCAAGGACTATTTGATCAATCCAAACAAGGGCGAATATTTCTCGGTCAGCCGATATCGCGACACCAAGGCGGACTTCGGGCCGATCTCCTCGCGCGAAAGCATCAAGGAAGTCGAAGTGCTCGTTCTGAGCTCGACCGGAAAGCTGCTGATTCACGAGAATATCATCCCAGGAAAAGTCCATGGAGCCGAAGAATGATGAATCTCGAGCAGATCCACGAATCCGAAATCAACATCATCTCGCAAAGCACGAGACTCGAAGGAAAAATCCAGTTTGACCACATCACGCGAGTTCACGGCGTTTTAGTCGGAGAAGTACAATCGCGCGAAGGCAGCAAACTGATTCTAAGCGAGTCCTCCGTCGTCGAAGGCAATATCGTAGCCGACACGCTTCTCATCGATGGCTATGTCAGAGGAGATATCCGAACCTCAAGCAAGGTCAAGATCTCGCGCACTGGACGAGTCGTCGGCAATATCAAAACCCCAAAGCTTGAGCTCGAGTTCGGCGCTTATTTCGAAGGCCGCTGTTCAATGGAATAAATGGGGAATAAGCGGGAAGTAGCTTAAAACCGCCCGTCCAACAAACTCTGAGCAGAGACTCGACGAACCTTAAAGCCTTCTTTCTTCAAGACAGGCTCGATCGCCTTCGCGTCGCCGGCCACCGCCATGACCAGATGGGACAGGTCGAAGCTTGAGGAAACCGCCGAATTAACCTCTTCGGATCGAACCGCTTGAATCTTCGGAACGAACTCATTGAGCCGATTGGGACCAAGATCATAAAAATCGTTCAACAACCATCGTCCCGCTACGCCTTCAAGAGTCGCCGTCGAAAGCGGAAATCCCCCGATGAGATAATCTTTTGCCGTCGCCACTTCGTCAGCAGGAACGGGCATAGACTTCAATCCTCGCAAAACCTCGAGTGTCTTTTGAATCAACTGGCCGGTTGCTTCGTTTCGAGTCGCGGCCGAAATCGAAAAAATCGCAAGATCGCGACTATAACTGAATGAACTTCCAATTCCGTACGTCAATCCCAGCTGATCTCGAATCAGCGTATTGAGCCTGCTATGAAAGTACTCGCCTAGAAGCGCGTTCGCCACGGTCAGAGGAAAATGCCGAGAATCTTGAACCAGCGGAGAGCGAAAACCGATTCGCACCTGCGCCTGATTCAGATTGGGGCGATCCAGCAAAAGCACTTCGCCCGCGCGCGATGAAAATCGTGCCGCGCCATACGCTGTCTTTTCATGCCGAGGAGCGGCCCCGTTCCAATCGCCGAAGAGGACTCCAATCTTTTCGCGAATCGCTTTGCGATCCACCCGACCCACGACCATCAACGTCGAGTTCTGCGGCGTGAAGTTCTTGCTCCACCAATTCACCAGATCATTGCGCTTGAGGCCCTCAAGCTCTTTGGATGAAAGAACCGCGCCGCGCGCATAAATCGTTCCTTGAGCAAGCGCTCTCTTAAATGCAAGATCCACCAAGCTGTCGCCATAATCCGCGAGGCGACTCCAACCGTCGAGCATCCGGGCTTGCTCGCGCTTGATCTCGCTCGCCGGCAGCTCAGGCTTGCGAACAATCTTTGCCATCAAGTCCAGCAACGTGTCCGCGTCTGAAGCCAGGCCGTGCAGATTGACGTGAAATGCATCGTCATCAGCGGTTGCCGAACGGAACGCGCCGAGAGACTCCACCTTCTCAGCGATCTGCTGAGTCGTCAGCCCGCCCGCGCCGCGATCGATCGCCGCGGCCAAAAGTTCGGCGGTTCCCGATTTTCCGGGAAGATCGTCGCGCGATCCACTTCTGACGAGCATTTCGAAATTTACGACAGGCAAGCGATCGTTGGTAAACCAGACGATTCGCATTCCGTTCGAAAGCTTCTCAACATCCGGAAGAGGAAGCTTGAGCTCAGTCGGCGCCGACCACGTCGTCGCGCTCACGAAAAGCGGCCCAAAGAGAAAGAAGGTCACGAGCAAAGATCGTTTTTTCACAGGTTCCCCTTCTCTCTCAGCGTAGCGGACTCCGTCCGACTCGACGGAACAAGAGTCACCATGGAGCGGCTATTGGGAATGAGATATTTCTGAGCGACGCGTTTCACATCCTCAGGCGTCACTCGTAAATACTTGGCGAGATCGCTGCCGAATTCGTAGGGATCTCCCAAAATCACTTGCACAGCTCCGATCAACGAGCCCAATCCATGCGGAGTGCGAACCCCATCGATCGCCTGGACCGTCAGCTGTCGCACGGCGCGTTTGACTTCTTCTTGAGTCACGCCGTTTTCTTGCACCTCTCGGATCAAGGCATTGAGAAGCTCTTCGGCTTTCTCGGATTTTTTCCCTTTTTGCAGCGTGGTCGAAATAATGAAAAGCCCAGGATAGGTAGGCGTGTAATTTGTCGCGGAAACTCCGAGACTGGTCTCCGTTTCCTCGATCAACCGCCGATGTCCACGCGAGTTAGTTCCCTCAAAAAGAATATTGGACAGAACATCGAGCGCATACGCATCGTCCTCTAACGCCGATGGAACGTGATAAGACACCATCAGGCGGTCGTTGGCGACCTCGTCTCTCAAAATCAACCTTCGCTCTTCGTTCTGCTCGGGCTCCACCGGAATTTTGCGCGCAGGGCGTTCCTGACGCTCAATCGGGCCATAGTGAGCCCGAATCATCTTCATCGTCTGTTCCGGATCAAAGTCTCCTACGATCACGACCGCCGCATTGGCAGGCTGATAATGCGCCTTGAAAAACGCCCTGAGATCGTCCGTCGTGATCCGAAGCAAATCCTCAGGAAAGCCGATCACGGGCCACTGATACGGATGCGTGCGATACGAAAGCTGCCAAAGCGCTTCCTGCATCCTTCCTTCCGGAGTATTTTCCGTGCGCATTCGGCGCTCTTCGAAAACAACCAATCGCTCGGTCGAGAGAACTTGATCGCTGAGCGTGAGATTGGCCATGCGATCGGATTCCATATCGATCACGCGCTCAAGAAGCGAAGGCACGATGTTCTCGTAGTAAACCGTATAATCGCGCGTCGTATACGCGTTGACCTCGGCGCCTTTCGCCTCAAGCTGCAAGAAAAACTGCTTCTCGGGGTACTTGGGCGTTCCTTTAAACATCAAATGTTCAAAAAGATGCGCGATGCCCGTATAGCCAGGCTTCTCGTCCACCGATCCGACTTTGAACCAAGTCTGATAGCTGATCACCGGAACCGTGTGGTCCTCGACCATGACGACTTGGAGCCCGTTGGAAAGCTTCTCCACCCTCATCGGCAGATTGACTCCAAGCTCAGCGCCCCGAGACGTCTCGCTCACTTTGCCGGCGCTGCTGCATCCGGAGATCGAGACCAAGCCCAATGCTCCAGCCAAAATCAGCTTTGCCTTAAATCCACTTTTGCTTGCGGTACCATTGAATTGCATCGGCCATCCCTGTCGATAAATCGTATTGCGGACTGTACCCTAGCAATTCCTTTGCCTTATCCGTGGAACAGATCCAATAATCCGGTAAAATCTCGTTCAGCTTGTCACGATTGAGCGGAAAAGTCCTGCCCATCATCGAGCCCAGAGCGCTCGCGGCTCCTGCCGCAACCGAAACAGCGAACGGCGGAATCTTGAACTCAAACGGACGAACGCCCAGCGACTCGGCCATCGCCAGAAGTAGCTCGCGATAAGAATAAAGCCCGCCATCCGTCAGATAAAAAACCTCGCCCGAAGAAACTTTCTCGGCTGAAGCCTCACCCGCATGAACAATTCCGCGACAAAGATCGCTGACGTGAATCAAGCTGTAATACTTGCTGCCGTCCGGCGTCGCGCCTTTGATCATCGGCATCATTCGACGAGAGACGGTGCGAATCACGACAAAAATATCTTTGTCGCGCGGACCATAGACCATCGGCGGCCGAACGATCGTCACCGGAAAACGGTCCTTGAACTTCAACGCTTCGCGCTCGCCCTGGAGCTTACTCTCACCGTACTGAGAAACGGGAGTCGCAACGTGGCTTTCCAAGTTCGGCTTTTCGAGAGAGGACGCGGGCCCTGCGGCAGCCAAGCTCGAAACCAGCACAAAACGACGAAGGCTCGGATTGACTTCGGCGACCGCCTCGGCGGTCGGCGCGG
>CAZCBS010000312.1:0-4903 GCA_964496965.1 uncultured Bacteriovoracaceae bacterium | reverse complement strand
GCAAGAGAAAAAATGAAAGAGAAGCGAAGGCAGGGCTTAGAACGAAGAAAAAGAAGGTCGTAAGGAACAAAGGCTGCTCGACTAAATGCTACAAAGCTCATGAGAAGTTGGAAAAGAAAACGGGCACAAAAGAAAAAGAAGAGCATTGAGACTGATCGTTTTTGACGTCGATAAAAACCAAGCCGATTCTAATTGTAGTTCACGATCACTGGGTAGGTTCCGACGTAAACGCCAGACGCTTTCGTGTCGCCAACCAGGGCCGTCGCGCCAATCATCACGCTTTGCGAGCCGGTACCTGTCGCTTTGCTCGTAAAATTTGTCAGTCGAATTTCTTCTCCTGTGCCGTCCGAAGCAACTACTGTCGCCTCGGTGGGCAGAGAGACTTCATAGCTACTCTTGCTGTTGCCGATGATCTTCAAAGAGGAAACATCGACATAAGCGGTTTCGACGTTACGGGAGATCGACTGGACCGCATCATGATTTGAGCTACCAATCGACACCGGATTAACGATCTCGGCGGCCGCGGATGAAACCGCAGTCACGCCGGAGTAATTTCCGGCAAAGGCAGTTTGGCCGAGCACCAAGACACATGTCACTAAAGACATGATGTGCTGAATTGACCTTGCTGACCGCCCGGATTTCATTTGGGATTTACTCCTTCTATCGTGCTTTTCCTTGCTGGAAGAACACTCTTGAGGAGTACTAATGCGATCGCGATGCCAATCCGTGAGGACGGCTTAATTGGAATTGATGAGAAATGACTGTCTAGTTTTTATACAGTTGTAGCCTTGAAGTGTACAAAAAGGCGGCAATCAGAACTATGATTTGGTAGTTTGGAATTACGTGAACAGGAAACCCGTCTTACGAAAGAGCAAGTCATGAATGCGCAACCCATATTGCCAACCATTAACAGAGCGTTACTGATCATCCGGGCAAAAGCCCCTTTTATTGAGTGGCTTCGCAAGTTGCCGACTCCAAATGGTACTCACGACGAAACTCTGACGGAAGAATCAGTAAACGAGGATCCGCCCTGTTTCTTGATTCCAAACGATTGCGATCCTCAGGATGCTCTTGAATACTACTTTCCACTCATCGTGAACGAGATCTTTTCAGCCTGGTGCACTCAAGAAGAACTGTGGCCAAAAAAGCTTCGACACAAAGAGTTCTCGAAATGGTTCGACGTGACTTGGACCACGATGGTGTTTGATTGCAATAGCAAAGAGCCACTGGATTACGATGAGTAGGTGACTTCACGTGCTCAGATAAAAGTTTCCTTCCTCTCAATCGGCTGATGGAACTGCTCCTCTTGATCACTAACCATGGTCTACGCAAAGTTGATATGGGCTTTGGCTATATTGGATATTAGGCGAGCTTCAGGTCTATCGTAATGGTAGTCCTCGAAGCCTGGCTAGAACTATGCACAGTTCTATTCTTCCAAACGCATTACCTTGAACCGAATTCAAGCTAAAGGCAAAATCTAAGGAGGAAAGAACGACTCATGGCCACACAACTTAAGCAGCCATCTCAATTTGAAATCGATGGGTTAGCCGATTTACTCGCAAACTTTCATGACTGGTCGGCAGCCGAAGTTAGAGCTGAACTCGAATCATGTGTATTGGATAGCTTTCCAAGCTTCAGTCCGGATTTCGTTCAATATGTCCTAGAATCGTTCATAGAAATCGACGTGCAAATTCGTTTTAACGCCCATTTCGATCACGTAAATTTCGTGAACGACAAAATCTCAGATTATCGACAGAGGTTATTTTCCTAAGTCGCTATATTTGGTTGCATTGCCTTTAGCGAGCGCAACGGGATATTTCTCAGCGTTCTTTTGAAGTTTCTTTAGAATTGCCGACTCTAGCTCTATTCCGGACTTTTGGAGGATTCTGATCAAATAGACCGCGACGTCGGCGATTTCATCTTCAAGTTTTTCTCGCAGCTTTGAATTTTCAGAAACTTGATTTGATTGCGCTTCAGTTAACCATTGAAAGAGCTCTACGACTTCTGAAGCTTCTACGCTCATCGCCATCGAAAGGTTTTTAATGGAATGGAATTGATCCCAGTCCCTTTCTTCTGCGAACGTTTTAATTTTTTCTGAGAGTAATTCCAAATTAACTGACTTCATGGCCTATCTTTGCCCAACGTTTAAAATATTCTCTGGTTTCAGAATCGGTGCAATACACATAGCACCCCTTCATCCCTCGAGTCATTAGGGTCCGATAGGTATTTTTAATGATAGCGTCTGCTTCTCGTTTTGCAGTCTCAGGATCCTCTTTTAGCCAACTTTTCAGCCCTTTGATGGATTGATCTGACTTAGCTCGCTTTGTTCCATCCGTAATGACTTGGCCATCCCTAACAAAAAGGTCGGGTCCAATAATGACACCGACATAGTCGACCTCAAGGCCCTGACAGGTGTGAATACAACCCACCTGCTCAACCGATGTGGATTGAATGATCCAAGCGCTTCCATCGTCTTGGAGGTTCCATTTCATTTTGAAATCGTCTCCGAACTCGATATCAAAATCTCGACGATCTTTTTTGCTCTTCCACTCCCAACAATATCCGGCAACAAGACGCGCCTTATTTCGCTCACGGTTCTTTTCAAAAATGAGGTCTTTCAATTCGAAAGGGTCATCGACGATCCGAAAATCGAACCCTAATCCCTCAAAATCATAATTGGCAGTCTCATGAATCTGCAGAATCTGATCGAGCCATGCAATGTACGCGTCAGAGCCGCTACAACGAAACTGCGAAGACAATTTAAGATGATGTACAGCCGCACCTTCTTTTTTTGCCCATTTCCCGATGTCTGCTTTAGTACCGACGTCGTGAAAAGTAACTTTCTGGCTCTCATCTATAAAGAATATGGAAAAAAGCGCGCTTTGAATGATTTCCTTAATTTGGTTTTCGCCCAAGTTGCGAAATAATCCTGACTTCTCGTTAAGGCGATGAGCTTCGTCGACCAACAAGACGTCAAAAGTGTTTCGTTCGGTCTCAATAAAATTACCAGAGCCAACAAAGAGATTTGAGATGTGACTCTTTTTAAAGCTTCCGGTCAGCAGTTGCTCGTATACGGCTCGTGGCGCTGCGTTTTTTGTAACATACTGACACGTTTTTCTTAATTGCGTGAGCTGAACGAGCAAATTGATTGCCACGACACTTTTTCCAGAACCTGGTCCACCTTCAACAACGAGGACATTTTTGGATTTGGCGGTCGATGCATTCGCCAGTGAGATCGCCGTTTCAAAAACAGTCTTTTGATCGTCGATCATGAGAAACTCTTGGTTTCCCTTGAGCATCGAAGCAAGGCAATCTGCTAGATTTCTGGATGGTCGAATTTTACCATGATCAATTCGATACATGACATCCGACTTGTCTCCATATTTGACATGCTTTTTTATGAATTCGGTTAACTTAAGCGCATCATCTCGCAAAAAGAGCGGTGCCTTATCAATATGCGGTTGATAAAACGGATCGCGAAGGCTCGTTTCTTGTCTACAGTTGTGGAGATAGGCGCAAGGAACTAGGTTAATGTTCCCTTCCTGAATGGTCGCGTTGTAGTCTTGCAAAAGTGCGGCGTAAGTCCACGCTTGGTAGGATGGATGCGGAACGGTAGATTCTCCGCCCCCCACGTAGGTTCGAACCATCGCATCCATTTCAGTTTTCTCGACTTCAGTCCATTGCTTCAGCTCGACAATCACGACGCTGTCGCGTCCGTTTGCATCTTGTCCCGACAGAATGAAATCAATTCGCTTTGAAGAGTGTGGGATCTTGTACTCGATCGCAACGTTTGAATCAGATGGAATTTCATCATCCGAAATCACGTTGTTCATGTACATGAGCGAGTTTCGCCATGCTTGAATCTCGGCTTTCGCGGTTCGTCTGCCCAACCTTAAAGCAAACGCATCCAAGATCTTTTGTTCGATCTGGTTTGCGACAACATCTCTGGTGAATTCGGCTTTCGAAGCTGAATAGAGAATCATTGATGGGTTTGCTCTGCTTTGGTGCGATTATGTCATGCACGGTAAAATTCTCAAAGGAATGAACTTCAAAAGCTCGGTAATCTTTCGCGATTGTGATTTTAGATAACGAAGTGACACATGCTTTTAAAAATTGGCTCAAGAGGAGGGTCTTCCGATCCAAAGATCTTATCCTCCTGATGTCTCAGGACTAGGGACGTGTCAGTCAACCAATTGAGAGCTGATTTGCGATATTGAGAGATACTGAGCGGGGTTGTGTGGTTCAAGACGATAAAACTACTTCCCCTTAAGTCCAAAAGACTTGACCCGCCTTGTAAGACGGCCACTGTCGGCTGCTTGATTGAAACAAGTCGGCCGTTCTAATGGGCTTATTATAGTGTTGACTATTAGTGTGTATATTTCATACTTACTTTCTCTAGGCATGAGTGAACTGGAGCTTGAAATCATTAAAGAATTGAAGAAGCCACAGGACAAAAAAGAGCGCTTCAATTTCACACTTTCAAAGAGCACCAAGGAAGGCTTTGCTGCCTGGTGCCAGGAACACGACTTCAAAGAATCGACCGCGCTCGATGCTCTGATCAGGAAAGTGGTTCCAGTTCGGTACTTCAAGCGATAATGGGAAGGCGTGACTTTGTTCAGTAAGGAACAAGAATTAGTAAATGCATTCTCAGCCCACTCAGGTGATTTCCTAAAGTCGCTGCTGAAGAAATCTGTCTCTCGCTCATTCCTAGTACATGAGTTCGACAGTTATTTCGGCGTCGCCGACGTCGTGCTAGGTACGATGAAGCCAGAGGTCTCTAAGCAAGCTTCCCGAGAACCAATCAATCCAAATTGGGTAAACTCACTGGCCTCCTTTAAAAGCATTTCCCGGTTAAGACTAAGATAATTTTTCCAAGTTCATCCACTCACAAAACCCCTCGCTT
>CAZCBS010000311.1:0-4953 GCA_964496965.1 uncultured Bacteriovoracaceae bacterium | reverse complement strand
GAACGGCTTGTCGCCCAGGAGATCGCCGTATTTGACCGAGCGGGTCGGGTGGCCATCGATGAAGGGAGAATAAGAGTGAGCACGCCCCAAGTGAAAGCCTGGGCCCATTTCGAATTTTGATTCGCGAGAGCACGAAGCTTTTTCCATCCAAAGCCGCCAGCGATCGCTAACGCGACGACCGGCCAAAGGATGACGCGCAGATCGCTTTGGCCTCCGTTAAAAAAGGCCGCAGCCCAGCTTCCTTCGCTAAAAAACAAAAGGAAGAACGATGCGACGATGGTCGCTGCTAGAAAAACGAGCGCAATCGAACGATCGAATCTTTTGCGGATCTTTTGAAGGAGCGAGGTCGCGGAAAAAGGAAAGAGGACTCCCAATAGACTGAGCGTCGCAATGAGAACAAGCATCCCGCTTTTGTCTTTTTCGGGGATGCCAAAGAAAATCCTTAAAAAGAAACCCGCGAGAAGAAAAAGCGCGACCATCGCAAGCTTTCGATGGCGAGTCTCGTCGATCAAGGTGCTGTTCCAAAATGCGACGACCAAGCAAGCCAGCGCCGGCGCGAGAAAAAGGACATGAGAGGTGACCCCTAAAACAACGCTCAGCAAAATCGCGAGATCAGAAGTCCAAGTTTTTTTTCGCGAAAGCCCAAAAGAAAGCAGGCCAAAGCAGAAAACATGAAAGGTATTGATCTCGATCGTGAACCGATGATTGATCACCGCCGCGGAAAAAAAAGCGATAATCCAAGGAAGAAGCGCTCCCGCAAGCGCTTGTCCGAAGTTTCTCAAAGCTAGGCTGAGCAGCGAAACTCCCGCGACGACTAAAGCGATTCCGCTTGCCCGATAAACAAAGAGATCCGTTCCGAAGAGCTTGAAAAACGCCGCGGCCACATAATGACTCCACGCCGAGGTGTAGGGACTCATGGCGGCAACTGGCCAAAATCCGGGCTCGGCCGCGATTCGATTGGAAAAAAGCGCAGCCCAGGCTTCGTCATAATGAAATCCGCCTGCTTGTGACAAACTCACGGTATGCGTGAGAACGAGAGCCGCAAGTCCCGTGAGCCACGTTAAAAAAAATCGGATACTAGCGGATCGGTTCGACGATGAAATAGTCGACCTCCAATAAGCTGAGATCGCGCTTTTCCCAAGCCTCTTGCCAGAGAGGTTTTCCAGAATCGCTTTGACCGCGAGTCCGCCAGCGCTTCCAAGGAAGATAGCGAAGCTTGAGCGTTGGCGCATTTTTCTCGATAAATTCTCGAAAATCTTGAACGCCGTTTTCTTTGGCGCTGACTAAGATCGTATCTCCTCGGGAGAGGGCTTCTTTGAGCTTTTCGGGCGAATGGATGCCATGAACCTCGTGGCCGACCCAAAAGTTGAGAAAGCCCCATTCGCTCCAGATATTGTGGTTCAGATTGTAATAGCCGATGCTGACATCGCGGTTCTGCGCCTGCGCTTGCGCGATATAGGAGCGAAGATCGAGCATTTCGCGCTCTCCAATCACGACAAACAGCGCACCTAATGCCCAAAGCGTTCCTGCGCTGGTGAGAGCGAGAAGATCCGGGCGATGGGCCTTTTTCCAAAATCCGAAATAAAGAAAGCCGAGAGAACTGACCAGGCTTCCGATCCATGCGATGGGCAAGAGCCAGCTCGGCCACCAAGCCGGCATGGGGGAAAAATGAACAAAGAGAACCGTGAGAAGAATCGGAACCAGCAAAAAGATCAAGCCAGTGAGTCCGATTCCCCAAGAATAGATTTTCTTCCAGATCGAAGGGCCTTGGACTTGAGTCAGTCCCCAGGTCGCCGCGATCCAAAGCCAGACGCCCGAGATGACAGGAAGATTGTAGTTTTCAAAGCGGTAGATATGCCAAATAAAAAACAGGACGCTGGGTAGAAAGACGGAAAAGCCTAGGCAGATGAGCTTGCGACTGGAAGCGTTTTTCCAAAATCTTGGCAGCTGAAAACAGGACTGGATGTAAGCAATGAGTGCCAGAAAAATCCATGGGAAGAGATAAAACCCAAAGGTCGAGACGACTGCCACGCTCCAGCCTTGGCCAGAGCCGTCGCTTTTTCGAAGCGTTTCACGGATGACGTAGGCATCCCAGAAGTTTTGCCGATCGAGAAAATACGCGGGCAAATAACCCGCAATGCAGACGATCACTCCCAAGATGACCGCAAGCCAAGCTTTTGGATTTTTTAAACGGGTGAGGAGCTCTTTTTGCGAAGCGGAAAAGAGGAGCGCGCTGGTTCCTAGAAAGGCGCTGTGAAGCGGTGACTTGATCCAGCCGATCACGCCGACCAGGCACCAAAATGCCCAGCCCGCATCTTTGGGGCGCAAGCGATCTAAGAGCCAGACGCCTACCGCGAAAAGCGCGGCAAGCTCGATTTCCATCTGACTCGCAAAGCTATGCGCATAAATCCCGGTGCAAAGCGCGAAAGCTCCCCCTGTCCAGACATCGCCTCCGAGCCAGTCGGGATAGTGCTTTCGAACGACAGCCGCAAGAGCGATCGCGCCGGCCAGGAGCAAAAAGAAATTCATGTAAAGCGCTGCCCACGGATTTCGCCCAAAAGTCAGCATTCCCGTGCGAAGCAAAACGTAGTGCAGCGGGCCCTTGTAATAGTTGGGCTCATCTTGAAGCGTTTGCACGAACCATCGATGGCCGCGCTCCATCTCGATGGCTTGCGACACGTAGACTTTTTCGTCTCCCGCGGTCCGAATGAAACGGCTTCCCAAAAAGGGAGCATAGACGGACGAGATCAATAAGATCAAAAGCAGGGAAGTCCTCAGGCTGGCGCGCATGGTTTTGCAGTCTAGCATGAAAATTTGTACTGAAATCAACTCAGTTTTCTCTAATCTCTTCGAACTTCGTCTGACTCTATTTGACTCTCGGCCCGGCAAGCAGGATAGTAGGTCTATGCTCTCTTCCGCTTCGAACAGCTGGACCTATCTTCAACTTTTGACCTTTTTTGCGCCCCGAGTTTTCTTTTCCATTCTCTGCGGCGGAATCGTTGGAATGGAACGCGAACTCAAGCATAAGCCCGCCGGTATCAAGACCAATATTCTGATTTGCTTGGGAGCCGCGCTTTATACTTCGACCTCCATTTTGATGTCCGAATCATTGGCCGAAACAGGACACTATGGAGACCCTGCTCGTGTCGCCGCTCAGATCGTTTCCGGAATTGGTTTTTTGGGCGGGGGCACGATCATTCAGGCTCGCGGTACAATCACGGGCTTGACGACAGCGGCGACAATCTGGGTGGTCGCTGCGATCGGGATCTGCATCGGCATCGGACATTCTGATATCGCGTTTGCGGCGTCCACCGTCGTGGTTTTCACTCTGGTCGCGACCTCCTGGTTTGAAGATCGCGTATTGGGCCGCTCCCTGAAATTCGCCTGCGAAATTTTAGTCGATGATCCTCAAGGACAAGTTCGATTGTCCATTAACGAGGCCTTGGTGACCAATAATCTCAACTTGGAAGACTTTGATATCTCCAATATGAATGGTCAAAGTCTATTGAAGTGCCGATACAGCGGGCATCGCAAGGACAACAAAAAATTTGTTCTCGAGCTTTGGAGCATTCCTGGGATTCGAGAGGTCAAGCAGCTTTGATTCAACGACGGGTCTTTGTCTCGGGGCGGGTCCAAGGAGTTTCGTATCGGGCTTCGACACATCGTGAAGCAGTGCACTATGTTGGCTTGAAAGGATTTGTTCGAAACTTGCCGGATGGGCGTGTGGAGGCGGTTTTTTCAGGGAAGGACTCTGATGTCCTGGCTATGGTGAAATGGTGTAGCCGTGGACCTTCTGCTGCTCAAGTCACGGATCTGGAAGTGATTGAAGAAGCTTTGGATCCTGCTCTCTCGCCATTTGAGATTCGCTATTAAACAAGAGCGAATCTCAAATGGCGCGATGCGTGAATTAGCGCAAAGAATCTTTGAACTCTTTGCCTGCGCGGAAACGAGGAACCGTCATGGCTGGGATCTTGATTTCTTTGCCGGTCTGAGGATTGCGGCCTGCGCGAGCCTTGCGCTTGGACTTGGTGAAGGTGCCGAAGCCAACGAGAGTGACATCTTCGCCCTTCTTGACGCTCTTTTTGATCGCGTCGAACGAGGCATTGAGAACCTCTTCAACGCTCGTTTTCGTGAGCGACGTTTGTTTTGCGATCAAGTCCACTAACTGGGTTTTGTTCATCGAGAGTCTCCTTTAAGACTTGTGAAAAGAGGCTCGTAATTAGCGGCGAGCGATGATGAAGTCAATGCAGTTTGAGTGATTTTGCTGTCAAGCAAAAGCGGACAAAAAATTGACGTCATTTTTCGAAAAAAAATTCAAAGAATTGCATCGAGTCAGAGAAAAATCCTTGCAAGAGCAGAGGGTTGTCTTTAGCGTTAAATTATACACTAGACAAGGAACCCCTCTATGACCAAAGCCGATTTGATCAATGTGATTGCTGAAAAAGCTCACCTTCAACACAAGCAGGCCGAGCTGGTCGTGAATATGGTTTTTGATATGATGGGCGATGCGCTCAAGCGCGACGATCGGATCGAGATTCGCGGTTTTGGATCGTTCGTCAATCGCAGCTACGGCAGCTATCAGGGCCGCAATCCTAAGACGGGACAAGTCGTTCAAGTTCCACCCAAGCGCGTTCCATTCTTCAAGGTCGGAAAAGAGCTGAAAGAAATGGTTGATTACGCGCAAGGCGGCACGAACGAAGCAGCTGCTAAAGTGAAAGGCTAAGCTTTTTCTCGCTTAGCCTTTTGCCTGTCCTTCTCGACTTCACTCGGCGAACTTCAATCGATAGAAGTAGAGCGCGGCCATCGCTGCGGCGAGTACCCACCGATAGACGACGTATTGAAAGATGCTCTTGCGTTCGATGTGCTTGACGAAAGCGCCGATCACAAGAAGTCCCGTGAGCATCGTCACCACCACTGCCACGCCAAATGAAAGCCAGCTGGTGTCCAACATCG
>CAZCBS010000310.1:0-5022 GCA_964496965.1 uncultured Bacteriovoracaceae bacterium | reverse complement strand
AAACGCCGGGTCGTAACTCTTCAAGCCGTTATCATCATCCGCGACCTTGATCTGCCGCGAAGGCGAGATGGAAGTTGAAGCGAAACTCAGCCTTTTTGCCGCTCCATTCCGATCCAAGATCGACGAGGGCATCAATAAATGGCTCTCTAAAACGTTTAATATCACGACGTGAGTATTTACCGCCAGGCAGGCTCTGTCGGGCTTGCCACGCTCCTGAGTCGAATCTTAGGGTTGATTCGCGAACAGGTGATTGCGTTTTTGTTCGGCGCTGGAATCGCGACCGATGCTTATAATGTCGCATTTCGAATCCCCAATCTTCTCAGAAACCTTTTTGCTGAAGGTGCGATGAGCGCTTCGCTGATCCCTGTTTTCACGCGAACCCGGATCGAGGAAGGCGATCGGCGAGCGTGGAGAGTGGCCGGGCTTGTCTTTCGTGTCCTGGTGATATTTCTAGGGGTTTTGACGGTTTTCGGAATGGTATTCGCTGATGATCTGGCACGAGTCTACGCGCCCGCTTATCAAGCCGTGCCCGAAAAGTTCGAGCTGACCGTGCGAATGACCCGGATCATGTTTCCGTTTTTTCCGTTGGTTGCGCTCTCGGCGGTTTTCATGGGCGTCCTCAATGCCTGCGGGAAGTTTTTTCTTCCGGCGCTTTCTTCGGCGTTCTTTAACTTCGCATCTGTTTTGAGCGGCGTGGCTTTCGCGCAAGCCATCGCACACGGTCACGATCTCGGGTTGGGGCTTCAGCCGATCGAGGGAATGGCGATCGGGGTCATTGTTGGAGGAGTGGTTCAAGCGTTTTGCCAGCTTCCATTGCTCTATCGCACGGGCTATCGATATCCACGCGTCGAGGAAAAAGATGTGAAGCCTTTTCCCGCTTGGCATCGAGATCCCGCGCTTCGAAAAATGCTTCTGATGATGGTCCCAGGCATGTTGGGGCTTGCGGCGACTCAGCTCAGTGTCTTGATCAATACGATTCTTGCTACGAGTCAGGAGGCCGGAGCAGTTTCGTGGTTGAACTACGCGTTTCGCCTGATGCAGTTTCCGATTGGACTCTTTGGAGTATCTCTCGCGACAGCGACGCTGCCTGCGATTTCTCAGCTCTGGGTCAAGCAAGACTTGCAAGGCGTCAATCGAACTCTGGTAGGAGCCTTACGTCATTCCTTCGCGATCAACTTGCCCGCCTCAGCGGGGCTTGCGTTTTTGGGTTACCCCATCATCGAGCTCATCTTTCAATATGGAAAGTTTCATGCACAGGACACTCAGGCGACCGCATCCGCTCTTGCTATGTACGCGATTGGGTTGACGGCATATTCTGCGGTGAAAATCCTGGTTCCTGCTTGTTATGCCATGGGCAACACTCGAGCGCCGGTTTACGCCAGCGTATTGAGCGTATTCATGACTTTGCTCTTCAATCTCGCTTTATCGCGATGGATTGGGTTTTCTGGGTTGGCGCTGGGCACATCCTTGGGTGCGCTACTGAATTTCATGATTTTGCTGAGCATCGTGCGAAAAATGCTGACGCACGGAGGTGCGAACTTTGATCTCGCAGGGGTTTTGCGTTCGTTTGCCGAAAATCTGGTCGTCGCCCTTTTGATGGGGGGGATGGTCTTTCTATCCTGGCACTATCTGGAGAGCATTCTGCCTGGAGCAAATGCGTTGATTCGCCTGTCGCGAGTGGGCATTTTGGTCGCAGAGGGTGCGGTTTTCGTGCTGATTTTGGCAAAAATCTTCAAACTTCGTGAAACCCAAGATGCCGTGGCTTACTTGATGGGCCGATTGAAAACGCGTCTTCTGGAGCCTTCGAAGTAAAAATATTTTAAGTTTTGCAAACAAAGCTTAGGCGTCGGGGATATTCTGCGCTAAGGTAGGGGATAGATGGAGGAATGAGTGAAATGGTAACTCAAAGTACAAAGCGGGACAGCGTCCGTTTGTTGTGCAAAAGCATTGTCACTCGGCTGGAAAATCGCAAGGCGATTGAATTTCCCGCCAGGCTCCGCCAGATCGTCGCAGACGAACTCTTCTCACTTGTCGGACCTTACGTTTTGACTGACGAAGATCTTCGCGATCGGACCTTGGCGCGCATCGGTGCGAAGGCCGAAATGCTTGAAAACTCGCAGTTCACTGACAGCGATCAATACAAGGCTGCAAAGGCTGTCGTTCGAAGCAGCTTTGGAGATGATGAGTTAAACGGTTTTTATTTCCAAAAGCCGTTGAAGACTGTCGCTAATAGCATGGTTCAGTACTTCATGCGCTCGTCGCATATTGATGATGTGTATGAGTCGGACGAGGATCTTGAAAAAGAGATTGTCGACATGGTGAAGCGCTTTAATCCTGCTGAAGTGCACTGATCGATCGCTGAGCCGGATCGTTTTTTAAATTTGATTAAGTACAAAAAAGGGGCGTTCTTTCGAAAGAAAGAACGCCCCTTTTTTTATCTTTTGGCGGGGCTTTCGCCCCGCCTGCTAGTTTCTAAGCTAGAGATTAAAGACCGACTTGCGCGTAGGCCTTATTTACGGCTTGGCAAGAAGCCGCATCAAGAACCCTTGTGCAGATCGTTTTGATGGATCGAGCCGCGGTCGTGATATCATCTCGTGCCGTCAAAGCATGCGTGAGAGCGGCGTAGTAAAGCTGTTCGGCCTTTTGTGGACCGATCGCTTGAACCACCAGATAAGATGCATGGCTAGGAATCGTGGAGTTGATGTGGACCCAGCCATTGTCGTTCGAGCCGTCTTGAGTGCCAGTCTGGATCATTTTCTGACTGATATGGGCTGGGAATGGTCTGCGTTGAGC
The DNA here is from genome assembly GCA_964496965.1 of uncultured Bacteriovoracaceae bacterium. Classification (GTDB taxonomy): domain Bacteria; phylum Bdellovibrionota; class UBA1018; order UBA1018; family UBA1018; genus CAZCBS01. The sequence goes on along the minus strand of CAZCBS010000310.1, from coordinate 2,229 downwards.
GCAGCGTCCATCAGCTCCAATTACCGCACAGAAGGTCAGTGCTGCAGGGTTAGCGAGGTCGCGAACGCCCTTGGCTTGCGCTGGGTTCAAGAAGAGCTTGCGTCCAACTGCCCAGTCGCCGTCGTTTGCGATCATTTTGCCGAAGAAGTCAGCGAATGCTTCGTTCAATGCGCCGGACTCGCCGAGGCCGAGAAGCTTCGCAGTGTAAGCAACGACACCGTGAGTTTGCTCGTGGCCTGCGACATCGAGAGCGAGGGTGAAGTCGCCGAAGATCTTGCCGTCCCCATCGCCGTAGACCATGATGTTCTGTTTGGTGCTCCAGAAAGCATTGTCAAAGCTGATGCCAGCGTGAACGATGTTTACAGGAGAGGAGCCTTTGTTGTCGTAGCTGTTGCGGCCGTGGTGAGTGAGGTAATAACCCAACACAGCTTGACCATTTCTGAAGGCGCGTAGCGCTGCAGGATCAGATCCTTGAGGCACGCTGTTCAGAACTTGCGGTTGGCAGTACTGTGGCTGAAGGACCGCAGGCTGGTCACCGAAAATGACTTGGCACTGATTGGGTGGCAAGTCGCTCATTTTCAAATTCTGGCATTTATCAGCCGTGATTTGAGACTTTTGTCCGTTCGACAGATTGGTCAACGTGCAGCTAGAAACGGTAGGTTGACCTGTCGGGCCTGGAGTCATGTTTTGAGAAACGACGGTTCCCTGGTTTTGGGCGCTGTACGCAAAGATCGGAGCGATTGCAATATTCTTTGAAACGTTGCCGATGACTTCGCCAGAGTTTGCGTCGATGATCACTTCGCGTTCACCGTCGATTTCATCGCTATTGATGTCGATCCAGTAAACGAGACGAGCTCCGCTGCCTTCCGCGTCCGGGAGAATTTTCAAAACAGGTTTGTTGCTGAGCTCGCGCTTGCCCAAAAGGGACATTGCGATTCCAGTCGCTTCGGACTCTTGCACGCGAGGTTTGGTGTCCAGGTCGAGCTGAGCGATGCGGTTCAGAATGTGGCTGCCGAAAGGCGATTTCTGATGCATGACCATCGAACCGATGACTTCGAGGCCGTTGTAGAAATGCTGGAACTTTACGGTCTCGAGTTTGTTTGAGGAGACGCGCTTGGTTGCGTTCAGGCTGTTGCGCGCTTCGTTGAAAACGGAGCGTAAAGAGCCTTCGTTTTTGAGGGCATCCCAGGCTTCGTTTAAGCGAAGTCTGGAGCGATTCATTTCGAGAGGGTTAGGAAACGATGCGATTGAATCGTCAGAGCCGATATTGGCAAAACTTTGTTGAGCGGTACATCCGAGAGCTGCAATAAATGCGGCAGCAGTTAAATTTTTTAAGCCTAAACTACTTACTCTTCCTGACTTCCCTACATTCCCCATTTTACCCCCACTCGTGCGACTGTTTTTCAGCCGGAATTTTTGCGAGTTCTAAGTTGTCTACTTCCCCCGAAGACCAGCGATCGGCCTTCATGGGCGGGGAGCATAAGCAAGATGTGGGCCAATATTGTTTAATTAGTAATTTCAATTAGTTAGAAATAAGTCGAATGAGCTAACGGGGCGAAACAGGGAAAGGTGCGTAAAATTTAATTGATTTAACGCAAACGGTCGTGAAAAAAATTTCCACCGTTCTTTTAGTCAAGAATTTTTCTGCGCTCGAGAGAGTGATCGATGTTCGTCTAAGATTTGGCCAGTGTCGAAAAAATATCCGACATTTAAAGTCATGTAAAAAATCACCCATTATAACTTATTGATATTATGGACTAAAAAAGTTAATAAAAATTAACCGAGCGGCGCTTTCTTTGCATTTCTCCCTAGCACCCTCATGCTTCAGAAGTATTCCTTTTTTTGCGTATTTGCTTTGCTACTTACCGGGCTTCACTGGTGGTCGTCGCACGTGGATACGTCCGCGGAGAATCCGGTGCCTTTGGAGACCACTCCGGAGTACGACGAGACTTCTCAAACCGACTTGCGCAGGGAACTTTTGGAAACTTTGGATCGGGCCGTGACGTTGGAGAACTATTATCGCTCGATCTATGGGCATTATACTCAAGTGCTGAATCATGCAGGCTTTTATATGCCGGCGAGACTGGCCAAGTCCTATGAGATTCGCGTCGTCTTCGCGTCTCGAAATCGGCTTCAAGTGATGGCTCTTTCCGAAGAGAGGGGCCGAATTCTCGACCGCGTTTGGGTTGATCAGCTTTTCAGGGTGAATGCAAATTTTTCAATCCCTTC
>CAZCBS010000309.1:0-5027 GCA_964496965.1 uncultured Bacteriovoracaceae bacterium | reverse complement strand
CGCGCTCTATGGAACGATTGTGGCGGCCTCTGAAAATCCAAATGCGACTTCGGTGAATGCAGTTCCGATGTTCGCGGTTGATCTTCAACAGCATCCTTGGCTCGCAAGCGCGAATCGCGTTAGAGCCCCGTATTATTATCTCACGGGTGGATGGACGGTTTGGAGCCGGTTTTTAGAAAAACGTGTCATGATGACGGCGCAAGCAAAAGCGGCGTATATCGCTCATGCGAATGGCGAGCATACGATCGAAATCTCGTTGGTTCCAGTGGACGCCGGCGCGGTGACTCCGTCGTCTCCGTCTTTAACCACGCCAAAATCCGTTAAGTAGTGCGTTCCGGAAACTGATAGCCTTGGGCGCGGAGCATTCGACCGGTGACGGATTGTTCGTCATGATACAACCGGTCGGGGGCTTCGCTGCCCACGAGCGCTCCGCCGTGAACGCCTCCGCCCGGGCCTAGGTCGATAATCCAATCCGCTTGGGCGATCACATCCATATGGTGCTCGATCATGATCACGCTGTGACGAGCGTCGACCAGATCGTGAATCACCTCCATGAGCTTTTTGACATCTTCAAGATGGAGACCGGTGGTCGGCTCGTCAAAGATGTAGAGCTGGTTCTCGGCTCCTTTATCGTCGAGAGCCGCAGCGATTTTCAAGCGTTGGGATTCGCCGCCTGAAAGCGTTGTGCCGCTCTGGCCGAGCTGGAGATATCCGAGTCCCACGTCGCGAAGAATTCCGAACTTCTTCATCAAAAGAGAATTGTCGCGGAAAAGCTCGTAAGCTTCGTCAATGGTGGTGTGAAGAAGCTGATCGACGTTCTTTCCTCGATAGGTCACATCGAGCACGCTCTTTTTGAAGCGTTTCCCTTCGCATTCTTCGCAAGGAAGCTTCACTTCGGCCATGAAATGCATATCGAGAGTGATCTCGCCTTCGCCTTTGCAAACCGGGCAGCGGCCGCCATCCACGTTGAACGAAAAATGCTGAGGCGTATAGCCACGGCGAAGCGAGAGGACTTGGTTGGCGTAAATGCGTCGGACTTCGTCCCACGCTTTCAGATAGGTCGCGGGATTGGAGCGCGAGTTTTTTCCGATCGGCGTTTGATCCAAGAGAACCACGCCCGAAAGCTGGTCCGCTCCATAGAGGCGATCAAAAAGTCCTACGTTATCGGTCGTGCGGTAAAAGAGGCGCGAAAGCGCATTGAAGAGCGTCTTGTGCACCAAGGTGCTCTTGCCTGATCCGGAAACTCCGGTCACAACGACGAGGCGATCGAGGGGGAACTCGACTGTCAGGTTCTTGAGATTGTTTTCTCGGCAGCCAGTCAGTTTCAGGAAACGTTTCGGAGCGGGACGCTGCGCACGCGTTCTTCGTACGTTAAATACTCCGGATAGATATTTTCCGGTCACGGATCCAGGGATTCGCTGAAGTGTTTGCGAATCGCCCTGCGCCACCAGCTCTCCTCCGCGATGGCCGGCGCCAGGGCCGAGCTCCACTAGCCAGTCCGCCGTTTTCATGACTTCAAGGTCATGCTCAACGACGACGACAGTATTGCCTTGGTCTCGAAGACGCTCAAGAACGCGGATGAGTCGCGCCGTATCGGCCGCGTGTAGCCCGATCGAGGGCTCATCCAAAACATAGAGCGTTCCGCAAAGCCCGTTTCCGAGCTGGGTCGCAAGATTGATTCGCTGAAACTCGCCGCCTGAAAGAGTTTTCGTGAGTCGCGAAAGCGTGAGATAGCCCACGCCGACTTCGCTTAAGAACGAGAGTCGGCGCTCGACTTGAAAGAAAACTTCGCGAGCGATCTTTTGTTCGTTCGGCGTGAGCTCAAGCCCGCGAATCCATTCGACGGAATCATCCACGGAGAGCGCGAGTGCTTCGCCGATGTTTTTGAATTCGTTTCCGCCTCCGCCGATTTTCACGGCCAGAGCTTCGGGTTTTAAGCGCGCCCCATGACAGACGGAGCAGATGGATTGGCTCTGATAGCGGCGAATAAATACGCGAATGTGGAGTTTGTATTTGTAGCCTTTGAGATCCTCGAAGCAGCCGATGATTCCTGGAAAGGTTTTGTCATCCGGGCTGCCTTGCCACAGAAGTTTTCTCTGCGCCGGAGTGAGCTCGTTATAGCGTTTGCCGACGGAGATTCCTTGGCGCTCCGCGAAGCGGAACATATCTTTTTGCCAATCCGAAAGAGAGGGCTTCGAGAGAGGATCGATCGCTCCGTTTTTCAGGGTTTTCGAAGGATCGGGCACGATCAGCGATTCGTCGAGATCGAGCGTATAGCCAAATCCGCTGCATTGGCCGCAAGCGCCGAGCGGACTGTTGAACGAAAAAAGCTGCGGCTCGGGCGGACGATGTTCTTTGCCGCAGTTTGAGCAAGAGAAGCGACTGTCGAAAGACCTGAGCTGATCTTCGCTCGAGGCCTCTTCGCTCATATCATGAAAGGCAAGCTTTCCGTGCCCGATCGCCAGGGCCTGATCGATCGAGTCGAGGAGCCTTCCGCGTGTATCCGCATCAGGAGTTTCACTCAGTCGCAATCGATCGACGACGACGTAAAGCTCACCTTTTGGATCCGAAAGGTCCGGTTTTTCCGCTTGAGCGTCTTGAAGATCGATGATCTCGTTCTTCTTGTTTCCAACTCGCCAAAAAACGCGCTGAAAGCCTTGCTCTCGCAGGACTTGAAAAAGCGATTCGATCGAAGCTGTTCCTGCGATGGCCGCTGCTTTCTTCGCGGCGGCGCTCTGAGCGGGCGCTTTTCCCCCTTTTTTTGTAGCTGCTTTCTTTCCTTTTTTCGGAGCGGCTGTCGGAGGCGTCAAGGAGATCGGAGCCAAGATCAGGGCTTTACGTCCGGGGAGCCATTCGCAAGCCCAATCGAGGATGGATTGCGCGTCGAGTTTTTTGACTTCTTTTCCGCATTGGACGCAAAAGGTATGTCCGATCTTGGCGAAGAGAACGCGGAGATAATCGACGATCTCCGTTTGAGTTCCGACGGTGCTTCGAGAATTGAGAACGTGGTTTTTCTGCTCCAGCGCGATCGCAGGAGGAATGTTCTCGATGGAGTCCAAATCCGGCTTGGGCATTTTTTCGAGAAACTGGCGGGTATAAGTCGAAAGGCTTTCGACATAACGGCGCTGTCCCTCGGCATAAAGAGTATCAAAAACGAGTGAGCTTTTTCCGCTTCCCGAAAGGCCGGTCACAACGGAAAGCTGGCGAGCAGGGAACTCGACGGTGACATTCTTGAGGTTGTTCTGTCGGACTCGGTTCAAACGGATCGTTCGAAAAGATTTTTGCATGTCTGTCTGGTTCGATTCCACTTGTATAAGGTTTAGACAGTTTCATATCGCCCCAGGGGTAACGATTTCAAGGTGTTGGGCCGATTTCTTCGATGCTGCTCTGTGGCACTGACTTTGCTCAGTGTCGGCCGTCTGGAGGACGTTCGTTATGTCGATTCTACATCAAAGAGACCGCAAATTGTTTGGTTACGGAGCCGCGATCGGCTTTGTGATCCTCTCCATCGCTCTGGCATCGGTTCCAAAGCGAAGCCGCATTACGGATGATACCGCTATTTATCAGCAGCTTTCCGAAATCAAGGTCCCGCGCGAAGGGAGCCCGAATTTTGATTCGGATATCCAACGTCTTTCTCAAATCGAGTCTCGCTATCGAGAAAAGCCACCCCTTTCGGCGCATTCTCGAATCCAAGCTCCTTTGGAGCGGGTTTCCAAGAGAAGTTATCGCTATAGCGGTACGTCGTTGAGGTAAGCTTGTTCTTTGCTGTAGTTTCTCTTAAACCGAAGATGTTAGGAGAGAGCGACTATGGCTTTGACTTACTCGGAACCTGTTCGAATCGGAATGGCTGCCCCTCGATTTCCTTCAGATGGCCTTCTTGCGACGAACGGCGTTCGCCAGCATTTGAGCGACTTTCGCTATGCAAAAGTCTTAGTGGTGATCTTCATGTGCAATCACTGTCCGTACGTCAAAGCTGTTCGGGGTCGGATCAATCAGCTTGCCAAAGATTACAAAGGCCGCAAAGTTCAGGTGATCGGCATTAATTCGAACGACTCGGTGAAGTATCCAGCCGATAGTTTCGTAGCAATGAAGAAAGAAGTCGTCGAGCAGGGTTTCGAGTTTCCCTACCTTTGGGACGAAACTCAAGAAGTCGCTCGTGCCTACGGCGCCGTTTGCACGCCGGATTTCTTTGTTTTCGAAAACACTCAGGTCGAAGAGTTTCGTGAAGCGGATCTCGAAACCGAGCGCGAAAAAGACCGTGATCGCTTCTTGCTTCGTTACCGCGGTAGGTTGGACGACAATTGGAAGGACGAGACTCAGATTAAACGTCGAGATCTTGCTTCCGCGGTTGAAGATATTCTCGCAAATCGGCAGTACGCTGAAGAGCAGATTTCTTCGATGGGTTGTTCCATTAAGTGGAAAGAGACTTAGGTTTGCGGTCCTTCAAGCTGAGACACGCGAGATTTGAGATTAGTCACTTCGACGTGAGTTTGGCCGACTTGTTCGCGAATCGCTTTGATGTCTTTACGAACTTCGGTAAATCCGGTGTCCATCTTCATTTCAAGGCGGCTGAACTCTGATTTCATCTCAGTTCTCAGACCAGTAATCGCTAACATCAGCGTTTCAAATTGGCTCGTTTCCATAAACCCTTTCTAGTTCAAACGGGAGTTGTTGTCACTGTTTGAGGAGAAGAGAGCAAAAGCTGGGCCTGCGGAAGGCAAGAAAAAGTCAGGCAAATTCAATGAGTTGAAAAGCGAATTAAAATCTTTCGGTCCAAAAATGAGCTGGATGGTCATTTTTTGGACTGGGCAGACGCTTTCGCGCCCGCCTACTTAATTATCCTCGTACCGCAACGGCGCATCGCGGCCCTGATGACGGCAAAGAGGATAATTCTCAGGCGAGACGTAGAGGCGAGTGATTTTTCGGCTCTCGCTGTATTTCTCGAAAAGATCGGTACACTGCTCAAGTGGAATAAATCCGGGCGCATTGTAGTGATTGTCGTACCGGACAAAGATCGGATCGCCCGG
>CAZCBS010000308.1:0-5042 GCA_964496965.1 uncultured Bacteriovoracaceae bacterium | reverse complement strand
CGTTCATCGACAGCGTCGTACGAAGTCGTTCGAGCTGATCCGAGATGACTCCAGATTTCTTCAGGACATCTTGTGTGACTTGATCAGAACCATTACGCATAACACACTCTCTCAATTACAAATTCCAAAAGTGATATACTCGGAAAAGCTTCAATACTCAACTGAAATTGACAGATAAATGCTCATGAGAGAAAAAACGTGACTTCAATGACGTAAATTTAATCGGTAGTAACGTCATTGGAGAGTTCGTTTGGATTGGAATTCATTGGATCTATTGGGAAATTTTCGGCTAAGGCATCTCCGATTTTGTTTACGGCCAGGGCGATCGCGTTTTCGTGATGGGTGCCGCGCAAATCCTGGCTCAGCTCACGAGCGATTTTTTCCCAATATTTTTGACCCATGCTTTTATGGATTCCCTCGTCGCCATAGATCGCGAACTTTCGTCGACGTAAATTGACGTACAATAAAACCGCGTTTTTAAGCTGAGTGCGGTTCATTCCGAGCCGGAGAAAAAGCTTTTGCGCTCTTTTCATGGGATCGCGCTCGATCCAGCGCTTGGAAATGTGAACGCGGATTTCGCCTGTAGTACGAGTTTCTGCTTTTGCGATCGACTCGACGATTTTGGAGAACTTTCTACCATCCCGCACTGGCGCCTCCTCCTCCGGAGCGGCCGCCGCCACCGGAAAATCCACCGTCTCCGCCGCCGCTCATGCCGCCGCCAGAGCCCCAGCCTCCGAAAAAACCTCCGCCACCTGAGCGTGGACCTCCAAAGTCATCGTCATCCCACCATCGGCGGCGCCAAGGTCGAGGTCGATACCACCCTTCTCGGGTAAAGTGCGCTTCCGCCGAGCTCATGATGTGCGAAACGATGAACATCAAGATCAAGCCGAGAAAAAGCCAGACGATCCATCCGTTTTTCATTGGCGTGGAGCGGACATCGGTTCGGAGCATTCCGCCTGAGCGAAGGATTTTTTGAGCGCGTCCATTTTGAACAAGCGGACTATCGATCGTTTGCAGGATCTGAAGCGCGGATTGCGTGATTCCCTCGGCAGGCTGGCCCGCCTTCATTCCCGGGATCAGGTAATCTCTCAAAATCCGCGAAGACTTGGCATCGGTCAGCTCGGGCTCAAGGCCATAGCCGACCTCGATCCGGGCTTTGTGGTCTTGATTGAAAACCGCAAGCAGGACGCCGTTGTCTTTTCCTCGTTGGCCGATTTCCCATTTTTGAAAAACACGATTGGTGAAGTCGTTCAGATCCTCGCCATCCAAGCTGTTGAAAATGGCGACCACCACCTGCTCACCCGTCGTTCGATCGTGTTCGATCAAGAGAGCTTGGAGCGCGCGCGTGGCTTGTTGATCTAAGAGGTGGGGCTCGTCGAGGACGTAATATTGTGGGGCTGGGGGGATCGGCTTTGCGAGCGCGGCCCAGCTTGCGGCCGCACCGGACAGGCCGGCCAATCCCGTGGGGACGACAAAAACGAGAGCAGTGCGGATTCGCTTAAAGCCCCTGAGTTCCATTAAAACTCGACTTTAGGAGCGGTTTTAGCTCCTGTGTCTGCCTGGAAATAGGCCCGAGGCTGGAAGTTTCTGAAAGACGCGACGATGGATTGCGGGAACTTGCGCAGATAAGTGTTGTATTCGCGGGCGGCTTCGTTGAAGCGTTGGCGCTCGATGGTGATCCGATTCTCCGTTCCTTCAAGCTGGCTTTGGAGATCTTGGAAATTACGATCGGCTTTGAGCTGAGGATAGTTTTCGGCAACGACCAGCAGTCGGGAAAGGGAACTTGTCAGCTGTCCTTGAGCTTGATCGTACTTGCTTAGGGCTTCGGCATTATTGACTTTAATCTGCCCGACTTGAGAACGGGCGCGCGTTACTTCTTCAAGGACGCCTGCTTCGTGCTTGGCGTAGCCTTTGACCGTATTAACCAAGTTTGGAATCAAATCGGCTCGCCGCTGGTACACATTCTCGACTTGAGACCATTTTTCGTTCACCCCTTCGTTGAGGCCGATCAGCGTGTTGTTGGTCGAAACAAACCAGCCTAGGATGAGGACGAAAAGACCTGCGACAACGGCGAAGGGTAACCATTTGGAATTCATGAGTTGATACTGGGATTGGATGGGGGCCCTGTCAACTCATAACTGGCGATTTTCAGGTTGATTTCGGCCTCTAGCCTCGATAGAATCGCTCCCAACACACACACCTCAATCCGTTGAGGTTAGGCGAGCCTAACCTCACGTGTCACGTGGTGCTGGGCGTAAGACGTTCAAGTCTTGTGTCTGGTTTTTGAGGTGGAGGGAAGTGATCCTGAGGTTCGGAAAGGTTCCGTTCCAAAGATTTATAAGATCACTTCAGTAACCGCGGTCTTTGCGCCGGATTTGAATTTTTTCATGTCTTCGCATTCCGCTTTTTTTTCTAAGGAGTCCTATCAATGCCTTCTATTACGATGCGCGAATTGCTTGAATCAGGCGTTCACTTCGGCCATCAAACTCGCCGTTGGAACCCAAAAATGAAGCCTTATGTTTTCGGTGCCCGCAACGGCATTTATATCATCGACCTCCAAAAGACGGTTGATTCGACCCGCGCTGCTTGCATGTTCGCATCCAAGGTCACCGCGGAAGGCAAGAAGGTTCTTTTCGTCGGAACCAAGAAGCAAGCTAAAGAAGTTGTCGAAGAAGAAGCAAAGCGCGCTGGCATGTACTTTGTCACCAATCGCTGGCTCGGCGGCATGCTCACCAATTATCAAACCGTGAAGGCTTCGATCGATCGCTTGAAGAAAATCGAAGCTCTGAAGAACTCCCCAGAATGGTCGGATGTTCCTAAGAAAGAACAATCCCGTTATGACCGCGAGCTCGATAAGCTCCAGAAGTCCCTCGGTGGGATTCAAGACATGAAGAAGCTTCCTGGCGCGATCTTCGTGATCGACACCGAGAAGGAACATATTGCTGTTAAGGAAGCCAAGAAGCTCGGTATTCCTTCGATCGCTGTCGTCGACACGAACTGCGATCCAGGCAACATCGATTATGTCATCCCAGGCAACGACGACGCGATCCGCTCGATCCGTTTGTTCGCTCGCTTGATTGCTGACAGCTGCTTGGAAGGCGCTAAGACCTACCAAGAAAAACTCCGTGCACAAGAAGTCGCTGAAGGCCGCGAAGAAGGCGAAACCGAGAAGAAAGTTTCTCGTTTCGAAGGCGACATCGACCTCCAAGGCATCGACGAAGCTGATCTTGAAGCTCAAGAGCAGACTGAAGAAGGCGGCGAAGAGAAGTCCTCTTCTTAATTTCGGAATTTCGGAGATTAAAAATGGATATTTCAGCAAGTCAGGTAAAAGAGCTGCGTGAAAAAACCGGCGCCGGCATGATGGATTGCAAAAAGGCGCTGACCGAAACGCAAGGCGACTTCGAAAAGGCCGTTGAGTTCCTTCGCAAGAAGGGAATGGCATCGGCAGCGAAGAAGGCCGGCCGCGCGACGAAGGAAGGCCTTGTTTCTTCCTACATCCACGGCGAAGGCAACGTCGGCGTTCTCCTCGAAGTGAACTGCGAAACCGATTTCGTGGCTCGCACCGAGCAATTCCGCGCCTTCGTGAAGGACCTTTGCGTTCACATCGCTCAAGCTAAGCCGAAGACCGTTGAAGAGCTCATGAGCCAGCCAATCGCAACCGCTTCTGGCAAGACCGGACAGGTCCTGCTCCAAGAAGCGATCGCTGCTCTCGGCGAAAACATGGGTGTCCGTCGTTTCGAGCGTTACGAAGCAGCCGCTGATGGCAAGGGTGCAGTCGCAACCTACATCCACGGCGAAGGCAAGGTCGGCGTTCTCGTTGATCTCGCTGTCGGAAACGCATCCGTTGCTCACGGCGACGCTTTCAAAGCATTCGCGAAAGACCTTTCGATGCATATCGCTGCTGCGTCTCCGCAGTACGTGATGGCGACCGAAGTTCCTTCTGAAGTCACGGCGAAAGAAAAAGAAATCGCTCTGGCTCAGATCCAAAACTCCGGCAAAGCAATGAAGCCAGAGTTCATGGACAAGGCTGTTGAAGGCCGTGTTCGCAAGCTTCTCGAAGAGATCTGCTTGTTGACTCAGCCATTCGTGAAAGATCCGAACAAGACCATCGAGAAGCTCCTTCAAGAGACCTCGAAGTCCCTCGGACAGGAAGTTTCCGTTCGTCGCTTTGCCCGTTTCGTTCTGGGCGAAGGGATGAAGGAAGTCGAAGAAACGGCAGCTCACTGATTCAATCTACAAGGCGGTGACTCGCGTGAATAAGCGTTCCGAGCCTTACCGGAGAATTCTTTTAAAGCTCTCCGGCGAAGCGTTGGCGGGCCAGGCTGGCTACGGCATCGATACCGATGTCCTGAAAGTCTTGGCTCAGGAAATTAAGGAAATTCAAGAGAGCGGTGTCCAGATCTCGATTGTTGTCGGGGGAGGGAATATCTTCCGCGGCATCAAGGGCGCGACCAAAGGGATGGATCGCGCATCGGCCGATTATATGGGCATGCTCGCTACAGTCCTCAATTGTTTGGCGCTCCAAGATGCTCTTGAGCATCTCGGAGTGCACACGCGAGTCCAGTCTGCGATCGAAATGCAGGAGCTGGCCGAGCCTTACATCCGTCGTCGCGCGGTACGGCACCTGGAAAAGGGCCGCATCGTGATTTTCGGTGGCGGAACCGGCAATCCCTATTTCACGACCGATACCACGGCTGCATTGCGCGCCATGGAAGTGGGTTGTGAAGTCGTGCTGAAGGCGACTTCGGTGGATGGCATTTATGATGCCGATCCGAAGAAGGTGAAAGACGCGAAACGTTTTGAAGAGCTCACGTACCTGGATGTTTTGCAAAAGGGCCTGAAAGTGATGGATTCTACTGCCATCTCCCTCTGCATGGATAACCAGCTCCCCATCATCGTTTTTGATTTGGCACAAGCAGGCGCTCTCAAGAAAGTCGTTGAAGGCGAGGCTGTAGGAACTCTAGTTCGTTAAATGTAGTTTAACCTCCTCCGAAGGAGACAATGTAATGAAACGCAAGAAGTTGATTTACGGCTTGGCTGTA
>CAZCBS010000307.1:0-5067 GCA_964496965.1 uncultured Bacteriovoracaceae bacterium | reverse complement strand
TCAGGCTTTTAGTCACTGCCAATTGAAGTGGGGTTTATTTGATTCCCGTTGATGGTGACTTGGAGAACTTTATTTTCTGATGCGTCAGATGGAATAGTTGCCAGGACATGAACTGTCCAAGTATCACTTTTCCCTGCTAGCATAACGTGATCGTTCCACTCGGGATCGATTATTGAAATTTCATCTTCTTCGTTATCGTTCATCGAGTAATATTCGCTCTTATTTATAAAGAATTCGACTTCAACTTCGAACTCTCCAACCGCCTCAGCTAATATTGTGGTTTCTGATTCTTTATAAAACTTTTGAATACTGAGAGATTCCAAATTGTAGTGCTCGACAGTTAATCCATTATCGTGCTCAGAAGAGAATTCATCATCAGGAGAGGCCAGTGCTTTTTTGATTTGCTCCGAGTTCTTGTCGATAAACTCTCGAATGTTGTCTTCGACGCCGGCTACAAATTCAGTTTCCTTTAGGAAAGGTTCCAAGCCAGTTTCATCTTGTACAAAGAAGAATCCTTTTCCATCTTTTCTTATCTTATTAATTTCTGACAACAGCTGCGGATGCAATTGCTTGGACTTCTGGTCTGCAAAGTCAGTGCTGTTTGTTGTATAAAATACTACGGTCGCATCTGAGTACTTTCGGTAGACTTCTTTGACTGACTCCCAAATTACTGTATCCCTAAGGCCGTCAACTGCCCTTGTGTATCCCCCGTCGGATGGGTTCATTTTGAATGGTTTTTCTCCGCGGATTGCTCTTCCAAAACACTCGGAAAGTGAAACCTCAGGCATAGGAGTTTTTAGTAGTCGTCCTTCCGTGACGGTTTTAATTTTTTGAACATATCCTTTTATTTCTTTGATGAGTTTTTTCTTTTCGTTCGTCCAGTCAACATCAAAATTAATTAAACGCTTTTTTGCTGAGGTTGATTCTTTCTCTGCCCTGTTGAGTGAGGTTTCTCCGAGTTCCTCGAGTTTTTTTAATATTTCTTGTTCAATGGCATCTGGAAGAACAAGTTTTGCGTTACTGTGCGTTTTGAGGATCGCTGCAATTTTGGTCCAGTCACTATTGGTAAGCCTAAAGTCCTTCACGTAAATACAGGTGTCGCACACGACTAGCAGGGGATTCGTTGAGATTTCGTTCAACCGATCTATCATGATTTCTGGCTCTGGATTTTTGCCGTAATTTCTTCGGTCGTTTCCTTTACTTTATGGACCTTGCCTGCCTTAGTCTCTATTATAGTACAGGGTTTCGACGACTTTCCCGCAGGCCATAAATAGTCTAAGAAAAAGGGGTTGGTTTTTCCAACTTTGATCGTTTCGATCTCATTAGGATCTAGATCCAGCGGTTTTCCATTCACTCTCGTCAACTTGATAAGTGCCATAATCGGGCTCCTTTATCTGGTTATATCAGATAAGGTTAGAAGCCTCTCCTTCTTGGACCGATCAATTTTATCGCCGCGTAATCGTGCTTATCTTGGCTGCGGTTGCGTTTATATATGAGGGATGGGAAATCTGCCGACCCGATATCGAGTGCGCATTTACGCCAATTACTTCCCGGTAGACCGCTCTAACCAGATTCACGAGTCCCTAACCAGCGATGTTTTTTGAGATGATCCGTAGGCTGTTGATATTGCGAATGAAAGTGGTGCGCTCACCTGGACTTGAACCAGGGACCAATCCGTTATGAGCGGACCGCTCTAACCAGCTGAGCTATGAGCGCACTTATTGAACAGCCTTACCCAAGCTAACATAATCTCTCTGAAAATCGCAAACGGCAGTAGCAAACGCGATGCGAATTCCTTATGGTTAGAACTCATCGAAAGGACTGATCCAGCGGAACGCGATCTCGGCAATCTATACATGTCTCTTTTAAAACGACTATCCCGGCCGAAGATCCAGCGTCAAAGCTACTTCCTGAGCATGTTCCTCGCGACCGCGTTTGCTGTCGCGGCTCCATTGCTCGCTCTGCATACCTATACCTTGATCCGGCATAAGTCGCTGGACGTGGATGCTGCCGTTTCTTTGCTGAAGATTCGGATTGATACCGCGGCGGCTGAGGCGGACGCGGCCATTTCTCGTGTTGAAGGAATGGTGAAGTTTCTCGCGTCGCGCAAAGAACTTCAAACTCTCGATCGTCGGCGCTGCTCCGAGCTCATTAAAGGATTGGTGTCTGTTGATCCGCTCGTCGCGAACATCGGAGCAGTCGATATCGAGGGCAGACTGTTATGCCTTTCGCAAATTCCAAACGCTCCTAAGCGAAGCTATAAAGATGCCCCTTGGTTTGCTCCCGCACTAGCGAAGGTGAGAAGCGGGGAGTGGTATTTCGGAAAACCTTACTTTGGCGATGTATCTCGCAAGATGCTTCTGAACATTGTCGGGCCGCTCAATGATTCTTCAGGACGCACGATCGGAATGATCGCTGCCGCTTTGGACTTGAACTACTTTTCCGAGAAAATCTTAAGCAGCGCGAATCTACCGGCAGGGAGCGGAGTCGCCTTGGTGGATGCTGATGGAATTGTCGTGGCCCGAAACCCGAACATGGAAAAGTACGTTGGAAAACCGGTTCCTCGGCATGTGCTTGCTCAATCGGGAGTCTCGGGGACTCACACATTTGAGGCGATTTCCGGGACGGATTTTTAGCGAAATACGCGTTGTCCAATCTACGCCACTACGGCCTGCAGATCGGAGCGATTTCTCCGACAGCTACTATTGTGGCCAAAAGCGAGCAGGACTTTATTCGAAGCGCGATCACACTGATTGCGGTTGCCGTCGTCGGCTTGCTTTCTGGATTATATGCCGCGAGACGCTTGAGCAAGCCGTTGCGCAGCCTTGGACGGACTGCGCGCGCTTTGGCGGCAGGTGAGACCGATGTGCGCGCTGACGATCGATTGCCCGGGGAGTTTCACGACCTCGCCGTTGAGTTCAATGCCATGATCGACGCAAGAAAAGCGACGGAAGAGTCGCGTCGGGCGCAAGCGGTGGCTGAAGCCGAGAGCCGGGCGAAGAGCGAATTTTTGGCGAATATGAGCCATGAGATTCGGACGCCGATGAACGCGATTCTCGGGCTGACCGACTTGGTTCTTCGAACCGAGCTCACGCCTCGTCAATCGGATTATCTGACGAAATCCAAGCTCGCGGCGGACTCGTTGCTTCAGCTCATCGATGGCATTCTTGATTTTTCAAAAATTGAAGCTGGAATGCTTGAGATCGAAAGCCGCGAGTTTTTGCTCGAGGATGTGCTCAGGCGAGTGACGGCGATCGTCGGAAGCAGGGCCCAGCAAAAAGGATTGAGGTTTATTGTTGAGATCGACTCCGAGATTCCTCCACGGTTGATGGGTGATGGTCATCGACTGACGCAGGTGCTGGTGAATTTGTGCGGAAATGCCGTCAAATTTACGTCGATCGGGGAAGTGTGTGTCCTTGTGGAAAAAATAAGCGCTCATGAAAGCAGTGCCTCTGTGCGCTTTTCGGTGCGAGATACTGGTATCGGCATGAGCGCCCAAGAGTTGGGACGAGTGTTTCGGCCGTTTTCACAGGCGGATGCTTCGACTTCTCGTCAGTTTGGCGGGACTGGCTTGGGATTGACGATCAGTAAACAGCTTGTGCAGCTGATGGGAGGCTCGATCGATGTTTCTAGCGAGCCGGGGCGGGGAAGTGAGTTCAGTTTTACCGTCAGTTTCTCGGTTGATGATGTGGTCAAGGCCGTGACGCCTCGAATAGAGCCGGTAGCGCGGTCTCAGGCGATCGAGAAACTTCGGGGGCGTCATATACTATTGGTCGAAGACAACGACATCAATCAGATGGTTGCCAGCGAGTTGCTCAGTTCTTTGGCGGGAATGCGAGTCACGGTGGCGTGCAATGGCTCGCAAGCAATTGAAATTCTTCAAGCTCAGCTTGTGGATATCGTGTTGATGGACGTGCAAATGCCGCAAATGGATGGATACGAGACAACACGACATATTCGGATTGATCCTGCATTCGCGAAACTGCCGATTATCGCGATGACTGCGCATGCCACAACGCTGGATCGGGAGCTTTGTCTGGCTTCGGGGATGAATGATTACGTATCCAAGCCATTTGATCCACAGGCGCTCATCGCTGTTCTTTGCAATTGGATCGCTTAGACTCAATAAAGTTTTTTAGTGTAATTAACTCGCCTGCTGCTATTCTCTTTAATTAACAGCTATGACAATTAAATTCTGCACCAGGAGAATGCACTTGAAAAGATCGCTATCGGCAGTGACAGGTTTTGTTTCATTCATGAGTCTCTTCGCGTCCCATCATGCTCTCGCCGCTGAGCGAGCTCCCTCGGAAGATCAGTATTACGCTCCTACGAACAAGCCCGAGCAAAAGGCGAGAGACACCGCGTTCGTGGTGACGGGGAATCCGGACTTCTCACTGAAGATCAATGGATTCGCGCAGGCTTGGTATACTTTGACTGACAATGAGGGCTCTCCGCTCGTTCAATCGTTTGACATCGCGCTGGCGCGACTTGCGTTCTCCGGCACTGTGTTCGATTCGAAAGTCAGCTACTTTTTCCAACTCAACGCCAGCACGCTCGGAAATACAAATCAGGTTGCCTTGATCGACGGTTGGATTCAGTACGGACTCTCGCCGCTTCTATCGGTGCAAGTGGGGCGTTTCGTGCTTCCTTACAGTCGCGAGTTTTATACCCATCCTGGAAACCTTCTTTTCTCGGATTTGTCACAAGCGGATTATGCCTTCAATCTTCCTCGCTCGATCGGCGTGGCTTTGACGGGAGCGATCGTTCCGCATCTCTCGTACTATCTGACCGCCACGAACTCCGTCAGAGATCTCAACGGAAGCGGACAAGAGAACCCGAACAATGCTCTCGCTTCCATTGGCCGACTTGAGCTCGATATTCTGTCTCCCTACGGATATTTGGAAAGCTCGCCCGAGGAAGTCGTGAGCCCGCAGCTTTCCGTCGGAGTTGCCGGAGCGATTAACAGAGCTGCGGAAAATGCCTCGCTTCAAAACGTTCGCGCGGGAGAAACGACGAAGAACTTGACCGCCGACATGGGCTTCAGGCTGAATCGCTTCAGCTTGCAAA
>CAZCBS010000306.1:0-5082 GCA_964496965.1 uncultured Bacteriovoracaceae bacterium | reverse complement strand
TGACCTCTTTATCTGAAACAATAGCCTGCACTCCCAGCGCGGCTCCCGTTTCAGCTAATCTGCGCTTCACTTGATCCGAGAAGTTCAAATGGACGGTGATCGGCTTCAATTCGATCGCAAGTCGATGCTCCGACTTTCCTGAAAGATAGATCAGACCTGCCAAAACCGCGAGAAACGCGAACCCTACTACCAAACGACGATCGAGTTTTTTAACCGACATAGCCAATCCAAGCCTTGAGATAACGGCCTTCAGGAAACTCAATTCGCATCGGATGATCCGGCGCTTGAGAGCCTCGCGCGATCCATCTGACCGGTACGCGATTTCGATAGGCGGCCTTGCTGAGAACTTTCAGAAAAGCTTCTTCTTCAAGCAGCCCCGAGCAAGAACAGCTCACCACGAATCCTCCGCGCCGAACGACGCGAAAAACTTGCGTATTAAGCTGAAGATACGCATGGGTTCCCGCGGGAATATCTTTTCGGCCCTTGATCAGAGCCGGAGGATCGCTGATCACGAGATCGAACTCTTGATCCTTGATCGCATCGAGCCCCGTCAAAACGTCGGCCTTCATCGTTTTACAACGCGCGCCTTCGCGTTCGACGTTGGCCTTCGCGTGCTCAAGCGCCGAAGCCGATGCATCGACCACGGTGACTTCGACATCGAGTCCGGCGCGACGAAAAACTCGAGCAAGCTGAGTCCCCCACTGTCCAACGTAACAGCAAAGGTCGAGGATCCGAATCGTTTTTCCTTGGGGCTTGAAATGCAAAAGTCTTTCGGCGGCAAGCTGAATATTGGTCGCTTGATCGAGGAAAAATCCGGTTTTCTGGCCACCCAAGAGATCCGTCGTAAACTCAACGAAAGCGCCTGGCGCTTCAAGCGTCGGCAGCGCCGGTGCAACGCGAATCGAGACCTTCTCAGGATTCAGGCCAGGAGCTTCTTTCAACACGCGAGGCGCTTCTTGAGGAACTCCTTCGAGTTTTCTTGCCGAGATTTCGTTATCGAGAATGATCGCGGTTTTTTGCCAAGAGACTTTCGATTTCGATTCGCGAACAAAAGTCTCAAGAATCGAGACGAGATGAGGCTGAAGGCGATCCATTCCCGCTGTGTGAAGCTGAACGACAAACGCCTGGCTGTCATCGCCCGTGCGATAGCGATCAATGATCAGGCCTGGAAGCTGATCCGCCTCACCAAAGCAAAGACGATGACTGTACTCGCTCAGTCCGGCTTGCTCGCGGAGCTTGGAGGCCGATAACAAAGTTTTCACGACTTCGTCAGGCGAGTCAGGGCGTACGATCTCGGGATCGCGGCTCAAGGCACGAAAGGCGATCAGCGAATTGGGGTTTCCGTATCCGCGAGCTAAAAACTTGCCACCCGCGTCCTGAAGCTCCACGGGAGCGCCGAGCTCAATTCCCTTAGGACTTTCTTGAAGCTCATTGGAATAAACCCAGGGGTGCCCGGAGCGAAAACGTTGGTCAGCTTTAGCGCGCAGGCGCCAAGTCTTAAGAGGAGAAGTCATGCGCCGCAACATAACATGGAAAGCTGGTATAAGGGAGACGGATTTCATAGAGTGTAAGGAAGTATGCAGGCGCCGAGTTTATCCCTGAATTGGAAAGAAATCGCATCTTTGGCGGACCAGATCCGGCCGGAGATCGAAGGTCTTTTCATCGACCGAATCATCGTGCCCGAGCGCTCGCGCTTTCCGGGAGGCTATCTCAAGGGCGAATGGGCGATTCGGCTGACGGGACGCCGCAGTGAGGGTGTGTTTCTTTTCAGTGTCAGGACTCGCCATCCTTATTTTAGTTTTATTCCGGGGAAAGGCCCCAAAGCGGCCCCTGGCGCGACTCGCTCCCCTTTTGATCTGGAGCTCTCGAAGCATCTTAAGGGCCAGAGGCTGGTTTCGTTCGAGACTCTGAATCGTGAGCGCACCCTTGTGCTTTGGTTTGATGATATGGGGTTGGTGATCAATCTCATTCCGGCTGCGCCGGAGGCTTTGTTGATTCGCCGTAAGGGTGGCGTGATTTCGGTCATTACTCGAAGCCGAGCAGCGCGAGGCGAAGGTTTTGTCGGCTATGCATTTCCGGACGGGCTGAAGGCTCCTGAAAATCCTCCATTTCGTACCGAGCTTGTGTCGAGTGCTTCCACTTTTGGGTGCGCATTGGAGAGCGCGCTCGATCTTGAGGCTTTTGATCTTCGCTCCAGCGCGGCGCTTCGCGAAGTTCGAGCTCTCGATAAACAAGCGTTAGATAGAATGAGGCAGACCGAGACCGCTTTGCGCGAAGCTGAAAGCGATCAGAACTGGCAGCGTTTTGGGGATTTGCTGAAAGCTTCGATGTACGAGAAACCTGAGATTTTGGCGATCGATGCTTCTTTGAAAGGTTCAAAAGCATTTAAGGGTTTTACACATACTCGTCGGGTTCGTGATTACGAAACTGAGAGCGAAGTCGCGCTTCCTGCCGATCCCAAGCTGGATGTCTCTCAACAAGTTGAAAAGTATTATCAGCTCGCGCGCCGTCGAGCGCGACGAATTGAAGAAGCCCGGTCGCGTCTTTCGGGGCTGACGGAAGCGCATACGCGTTTAGCTGGATTATTGGAGTCACCTCCTCTCGCCGGCGATTGGAAAGGTCTCGAAAAACTCGAACGTGCCGCCTTTGGCGCGTCTTTTGGCACGCCTGGCTCCGCCGGCGGAGCGGGAGCGACCAGTGAGATCGCTACGCGTAATAAGAAAAACGGCGCCTGGTTAGGAAAAACTTTCGTCTCGCGCGACGGGCTTTCGATTTTAGTGGGACGCAGCCGTGATGAAAATCTTGAGCTCACGTTCAAGCATTCGCGCGGAAATGATATCTGGATGCACGTCCGCGGCCGTCCCGGAGCGCATGTCTTGATTCCTTTGCAGCCTGGAAAATCCGCGCCTCTCGAGACGCTTCTCGATGCGGCCGTTCTTTGCATTTATTACAGCGGCGGCGAGAAATGGGGAAAAACCGAGGTCGATTATGCTTTCAAGAAGTACGTGAAGCGCATCAAGGATTCGACGGAGGCGAGCTATACCAATAACAAGACTTTGATTGTTGAGCCGGAGCAGGTCCGGCTCAAGCGGTTGTTGGGAAGCTGAAAGCGCCCCGGTTTTTATGCACTCAAAAGAAGCTTTTCAATAATTTCAGTCTCAGTGCAGCCTTTTTGCTCTGCAACTCGTCGAAGATTCTCGATCGCCACCGGATCGAGGCGAAAAGTTTTAACGACTTTTCTTTTAGTCAGCGGCTTCACTCTTTTGTCGCGAAGAGGAAATTCCGCCCATACTCTGAGCTTCTCGTAGGGAATTCCATAAAACGCTTTTCCCTTTTCTTCGTGTCTCCGCAATTGGTCGATCACTTCGGCTAATTCTTTGTGAAAGGCCGGGTCCAAATCAAAATGCTTGCCCAGCCGAAGAACCGCGGCAGGAAGAACCTCCAGAATGCGAGGTTCGACATTCCGTCCAGCCCAAATCGCATCATCGACGCGAAGCCGTTTATTAGGCAGCAAAAGCACTTCAACATTTGTTTTCAAGAACCCTTTGGCGACAAGAAATCCCATAGTTTCCAGAAATCGACGATCTCGCCGATTTTTTTCGTCTTGTTTCGCCTTTTCTTTAATTTTCCTAATTAAAGATTCTCTGTTCACGCAAAGCTCTCCAATCTGCCGCCGTTTTCCAAAATTCGATCTACTAAAGAAGGGAACTTCTCTGAAGCAATCGCTTCGCGGATCAGCTGCTTATTCTTCTCAGGAGCCTTCACGGCTTTGCTAACCAATGCGGATTCGGCATCAATGGATTCAACGATGATGTGATCGAAACCAAAAGAGCGTCCAAATCCCCAGTTTGAGCAAGAGAAAGCTCCACGGCCACCTTCTCATTGACCAGTAAGCTGATCTGCCCCAGAAGCTGCACTTTGCATTTCAAAATTGGCAATAAACCGTCATCTTGTCTCTCGCGAGTGATCTCTTCGATTCTTTGATTGAGTTCTTTGAACAGCTCTTTAATGAGTTCCTTTGCTGCTTGCATCTTACGACTCATTATCGGACATCTTACATTTATTGTAAATACACTTATTTTACCTTATTTTTCAATAACTTACAAAAAAAGAATGACAACTTGTCGATGTTGACTTGGATTTATCAGATTGAACTAAAGCGTCCGTCACAATTAAAAGCCTCGATGACAAAGCGCTTCAACTAGCTGAAGCACTTTGTTTCAAACAGAGTTGTTTAAATTAAATCGCATCTGTATAAGCAGCCTCGCATGAACGAAACGGCTTATTACAGAACTGCTATTCAAACTGAGCTTGCACGCCGGTGCGAAAAGAACTCGCGCTACTCACTTCGCTCTTTTTCGAAGGCTCTGGGCTTCAACTCGGCCGTGATCTCCCAGATTTTGTCGGGGAAGCGCGTTCCGTCCCCCAGAACTGCTACGAAGATCGCTCAAGGCCTGGGACTTTCTCCTGAGCAGCAGCACGACTTTTTTTCTTCGCTCGCCGATGTCCAAAGAGCGCGAGGCCTTCAGCGCATGAGCCCGGTGTTTAAACGGCTCGCGGCGAAGGACGTCTCTCGGCAAGGTCCTCCAGTCGACCTCAATATCGACATTTTCCGAGTGATCTCGAATTGGTATCACTACGCGATTCTTGAGCTCAGCTGCACAGATGCATTTCAGTCCGATGCCATTTGGATCGCAAAGGAGCTTGGCATCAGCGTTCTCGAAGCCAAGCTTGCCATCGATCGACTTTTAAAACTCGGACTTCTCGGCGAAGAAAACGGAAAACTCTTCAAAACAAACGAGCGCATTACTACGGCGGACAAACATCTCACCTCGCCTGGCCTGAGAAAGTATCAAAAGCAGCTTTTAGAAAAGGCCATCGAATCTCTGGAGAATGATCCCATCGAGGTTCGATCGATGAGTTCCATGACGATGAGCGTGGACCCTAAAAGCATTCCGCTCGCGAAAAAGCTCATCGACGAATGCGCGAAGCAAATCTCTGCTCTGCTTCGGAATGGAAAACAAGAAGAAGTCTATCAATTGCAAATCAGCCTTTACCCCCTTCAAAAGAAAACGAAAAAAG
>CAZCBS010000305.1:0-5094 GCA_964496965.1 uncultured Bacteriovoracaceae bacterium | reverse complement strand
AAGCCGAGTCCCCAGGTTCTGGGGGGGATTTGGTCCCTGCTTGATGTTTGGAAACTCGCCGGCGAAACTCCGATGTTTCTCGGCACGCTCCTTTCATCCGCAAAAAGGGCCTGCCCTGAATACGTCGAGCCTCAAGGCTACGACTTTCGACTTTTCAAAGCGATTTGGGAAAAAATGCCGCTTTTCGGATTTGATCCATCGGCAAGCTCTGGCCCTCTCAAGCGCAACTGGGCCGTATTCTGTCCGACGCTTCGAGACGGCGGAATGGTTCGCACGGGCCCCGTCTCCGTCCACTGGATCGGACTTGAATCCTCCTGCTTCCAATTAATGATCACCGAGATGATGCAGCTTTGGTGGGGCCAAGCATCGCCTCCGCTTTGGGCTATCGGGAATGGCTTGGAAGTCCACACTCGCGATCAGCTGACGCTTGGACTCGGCTCGCCCAAACCTTCTCTTTTGTCGCGAATCGCCGAAATGGAAGCTTGCGATGTCGCGTTCGTTCTCGAAGAGCGCGCCGTGCGCGCCCAAGGACGAAGCGCTGAAGCGCAACGCTTTCGAGAGCAAGTCGAAGGCGTTTCTTATTTCAAAAAGCTTCGCACCCCGGGAACGACTCTCGGCGATCTTCAAGCCTGTGTCGCACTTTCCAAGCTCAGGCCAGGCGGGCTTCTCTGGTGGTCGCGCGAAGAACCGCTTGAGTCTCGAGACGGAGCGGAAATGCTCAACTTCCTTCTTGAGCGCGGCAAGCTGATTTGCGAGTGGAATCTTTCAGAGATCACGCACGCCTTGCCCGTATCGCCAAACTCGGGCGCGATGAAACCGCTCTTCCCGAAGTATCTGTATCTTTTTGTCCGAGAGCCTCGCGTCGAAGAGCGCCTCAATCATCGTCCGGTCCGACTCAGTGTCCAAGGTCAGATCCGCAGCCATGTCGAGCTTCCTCTTCTTTTGGAAGACGCACTTCAAGGCGCGGCCCGTCCAGCACCCACTCGCGGACAGTGGCAGCTTCATGCGCAGCAAAGCCCTTCGACGCAGAAAGAGTGGGCGGATCGCTGGCCCGATCCTACTTGTCAGAACACGGTCCGCTTCGTCGAGCGCCTCCGGGAAATCTCGCTTCCACTCGCAAGCGCGACGACGATTCGCCAAACGCCCGAAGGCGATCCTCATCGCAATCACAGCTGGAGCGTTCACAACGCGCTCCATGGGTTTTGGATTCAAGCACAACAAGGCCCTGAGGGTCGACGACTTGTTACGCAACCTCTTCCGCGCCCCGGAAAAGAAGCCCAGGGCTCCGGGTTTTTGATTCTTGTCACGGACGAGAACAGCATCGCTCCGCTCAAGCATTATCTCGAATCCGCAACGGTGCAACAGTGGCTCGAGTATCATTGCGAACGCAAAGGGGATCGCTGGATCCTCAACGAGCAGAGCGTACGGTGGATTCCCGTGCCTAAAACTCTTTTGCGCGCGCTTGGCGTCGCATTGCACGGTGGGCACGGAGGAATGAGCGGCCAATCCTCGCTAGGACTTCCCGAATCCCCTCTTCCACTCCCTCTTCCGGGAGAATGGGAGCGCCTCGCTTCACAGATTTCAACTCATCCAACCTGGGTGCGCGAAGCCGTGGATCGATTCTTGGCACAATCTGCCTCGCCATTCGAATCCGCTGAGCCAGGCATCCATCGCCCTCTGATTTTGTCCGAGCTTTTCGTCCGCACGGCGAGAACGATCGAATCGATGCGCTCCTCATCGGGCCCGCTCTTGAACTTGGTCACTCCTGAAGGAAAAATCCGCTGGTCTCAGCTTTTGAAGATTCTTCCCAAGCCCGAGATCACGGCCATCACTTTGCATCCACGCATTTCACTCAATGGATCCCTTCCGCTTCATTTGCCGATCGTGCAGATGACACCGACCAAAGCTCCTTCTCCTGGGATCTTGTTCGCGACCGAAGCTGGAATTTCCATCAAGGCCCATTCAGACTCGCCCCTTCTTCTCGATATGATCTGGGAGCAGCTCGAGGGCTTGGGCAGCCCGACCTGGAGCGAGCTTCTTCAATATATCAAGATCCCTCGTCGCATCGAATTAGCCGAAACGACGGCATCGGACGTCCTCCGCTCGCACGGCGATCAAACTCGCCGAATCCGCGACCTGGTGGAGTTGCTAGCCGCGTGTTCTGTCTTTTGACAGCCCCATTTCGCGCCACTGTCCAAAGTCTAGTCAGCTGACTCACTCGTCCACACAGGCCTTTCCGAATTTATCCACGTTTCTCATAGGTTCGCAGCCTTCGATATTTCTCATTTTTAAACAGTTAGTGTGTCAAAATTGGCATCCGCGCTGCAATAACAATCCGCGTGTGACGTTGGTTGAAAACAATGAGTCCAACATAGTCCCGATTCCTTTCGAACAAGATCGGCAAGCCGGGCTATGAGTTTTTCAGGGAGATCGACTGGCTTGCCATTCGATCTTCGTGAAAAACGCAGAACATCTCCCTCCTTCTCTATCCCTCCGGGGCACTTCCCACTTGGACCGAGTGCCCCGTACCCTCTTCAATCAAATCTCTTTGCTCTGACGCAACGCCCGCTTCAATTCGATTGTTTCTCTGTTCAAAAGTGCTAGAGCTGAACGAGAAAGGAATCTTTTCATTATGAAATCGAATTCGCTTTGGATCGCTCTCGCATTGGCAAGCGCAGCCTCCGCTTCAGCTGCTCCCGCTCTGAATACTTACACTTACAGCGTCCGTATTCCCGCTTCCGGAACCACCTGCGAAGGAGCCGCGCAAAATCTCGCGACATTCTTCCAGGCTTCGGCTCCGAAAGTTCGGGTCATCAAGAGTCAATGCGTGACCCGCGCTTCGTTCATGGAAAGCGGCGAGCGCTTTACCGTGGACAACATCAAGGTGACCTACGAATCGGAATCCCCGATTTTCTTCACCTCGGTTCGCATCCCAGGCGATGACTTTCATTCTTATCTCGCTTATCCAAAGTACTCCGACTGCCTAAATGATCTCGGTCAGCAATCGCATCTCTTCGCGCAAGCCACGGGACTAAGTCCGATCTCGGCGTCGTGTGTTCCTGGATTTGACCCTGCCTACGGCTATACGCTCAAGATCGACTCGATTGGAAAGCCTGCTCGTACGCTTTCCATGATGCATAATCTCGCATTTGAGCGAATGGAGATGAGCCCGGCCTGGAAACAGCAAATCATCGAGTTCATCGGCCGCGCAGGCGGAATCGTCGCTAAAGTCAGCAACGAATCCATTGCCTACTATGGTACGATGACGCTCTCCATCGGGACTAAGTCTTGGTACCACACCGACACTCTGGAGCAGTGCCAAGCTCAGGCTGATGAGATCACTTCGATTCTCAGCAAACTGGGAGCAAAGAACAGCTTGGCGGTCTGCCATCCGGATGCCGATCTCAACGCTCATGTGACCACGCATTACTACATGGATACGGTATTTGACTCCGCGATCACGTCCTACTTCCCAGCAGTCAGCAATGAAAACTTCTTTACCTTTGACGAATGCATGGCCGTTCGCGCATCGATGTATCCGGTTGGACATGCCCCGCTCGGATCATTTTGCTCGATTTCCGATCTCGGCGAGAACCGTTACTCCCTGACTTCGATCACTCGCTTCTAAAACTGCCTGAGAGATCAACTAAAAAACGCGGAATTCGATCCAAATTTTTGATTTGGACCAAATTCCGCGTTTCCTTTAAGCTCTAATCAGATGGAATTGGAAACAATCGGGTCAACGCCCTGGCATGAACGCTTGGCCACCCACTCGCATTATCGTCGTTTTGAATATCTGGTCGAGCTACATCGCTTGACTGAGACCTGGCTTCGCGAACTCCAAGTTCAGCGACCGACTCATTCCCTCGACCGCGGCCTGAGCCCAGAAGTCGCTGGCAATCTCTGGATGCTTGAAAACCCGTCTGAACGAGGCCTGGCATCTCTTTTGGACGACACCTCGGCCGAAGATGTTCTCTCTCGACTGGAACGCACCATTTGGGCGACGCAAGCCTATACGCTTGGACAGCTCTTGGAGCGAACTCCCGCCAAGGATCGCTCCGCTCTTGACAGCATTCTTGAACAATCTTCCTGGAAGCTTGGCCGGGCCTTCGCGGAAAAGCGCTGGACACATCTTGCGTCCGAGACTCGCGAGAACTCACGACGCCTTCTGCTCGCATTCGCGGACACTCCCTTTGGAGCCGCATCATCCTTTCTCGTTCTTCGAGCGACGGAACAGGAAGCCCATATCGAGCTCCATCATTGCCCGCATCAATCTGTTTTCAGCGAAGTCAAACGAATCGCCGACGAGCTCTGCACCATTCATCATCATTGGGTCCGGGGCTTTGCCTACGGCCTTCATCACAAGCTTCAAGTCAAGCACCAGATGACGACTAGCCCGAATGGAGAAACTCTCCAGCGCTGCGGACAGCACTGGTACTTTGCCCATGCCCTCTAATCGCTCGGCACACGATCGACTCCTCGCGCTTCAGAAAAAAATCCATCGCTCGCTGCAACAGCAGGCAACGCGCCTTCTTGGCGAGATGCCTGAGGCCATTCGTCGATATGAGCGCGAATACCGCGAAGACTTCAAGCGCATTCCCTCCCGTCCCAGCATCGTCCTGAAAGAAGAACTGATTCGCGAAATCAGAAAATCCGATGTGACTTTGATCGGAGATTATCACACTTTCGCGCAGGCTCAGCGCACCGCGCTTCGCCTCCTTCGCGAGGCTGTTCAGAAAAACGAGACTTGGTACCTCGGGCTTGAGATGATTCCCAGCCATCGGCAAGAAGCGCTCGATCGATTTCAGCAAGGCCTGCTTTCAGAGCAGCATTTTTTAGCAGAAATCGGTTACGAAGAAGAATGGGGATTCCCCTGGCGGCACTACGCTCCGATCATCCATTGGGCGATCCAAAACCAAGTCAGGCTGATTGCGCTGAATCGACCTACGGAATTGACGCGTATTCAAGACGATCTCTATCAACGGGATCGCTGGGCATCGGGAATCATCACGGATCTTTTTCAGTCAGCTCGCGCCGCACAGCTCAAACGCCCACGAATGAGGCGGCTGCTTCGAAAGCCGCAGAGAACCCAGC
>CAZCBS010000304.1:0-5104 GCA_964496965.1 uncultured Bacteriovoracaceae bacterium | reverse complement strand
CGCGCGCACGTTGCTAGTGATGGGATTTACGGAAATCCTAGGTCGACTTCCGACGATTCTTCGTTCGCTCAAAACGGTGGAACGAGCCGCCGCTCAAGAAAAGCCAGATGTCGCGGTCGTGATCGACTATCCGGACTTTCATTTTCGATTGGCTAAAAAGCTGAAGCAGCAAGGCATACCGGTCATCTACTTCATTCCTCCGAAGATCTGGGCATGGAGGAAAGGGCGGATCAAGGTTTTGCGTGAAAGATTTGTGCGCGTTCTGAGTATCTTGCCGTTTGAAGTCGATTTTTATCGACGCGAGAAAATGCCGGTGACTTACGTCGGCAATCCTTTGGTGGATGAGCTTCCCTTGAAGCTGACTCGCGCGGAAGCGAGAAGTCAGCTTGGGCTGGGCGAGAGTGATTCGGTTTTCGTCATCATGCCAGGAAGCAGGCCGACGGAGCTGAAATATCATTTGGATTTGATGCTCGGTGCGGTGCTTTTAGCGTCGAAAACGTTGGCCGCAAAGAGTGGAAAAAAACTCGTTGCGCTCTTGCCGCTTCCAGAGACTTCCAATTTCGGCTCGGTTCAAGCTCGGGTGGAAGAGTGGAAAGCTGGAAATCCTGATTTCTCGTCCACGTTGGATCTTCGGCTTTCTCAAGGAAACGCCCACTCTTGTATGGTAGCGGCGGATGCCGGGCTGATTAAATCCGGAACGTCGACCTTGGAAGCGGGCGTCTTGGGCTGCGTGCATTCGATCATGTATCGCTCCAATCGCCTCACGCATTTTATTTTTCACTGCTTCATTCGATATCAAGGCCCCGTCGGGCTGGTCAATCTGGTCGCGGGTTGGAGCGAAGGAAAGCCACTCTTGATTCGAGAGATTCTTCATCATGATCAGACAGCGGATGAGCTTTCTGAGGAGCTCCTTTCGCTTTATCAAGACCATGAGAAGCGCGCCAAAATCAGTGAAGGGCTTGCTCGAGTCAGAAATATCGTTCTAGGCGATCATCAAGGCCAAAGCCCAAGTGAAATCGCCGCACGGGAGATTGTCGAATGGGTTCGATCGCCTTCTACCCGTTGAACTGCGTTGCCTCTTTTTTTTGGGCGGTAGCGACGGCGAGTGCTCGTCGCTTTTCAAAGTCGCGAAAGCGGTTGCCAGCTCGTGTGGTGAGTATCGGAAATATTCAGGTGGGGGGAGCCGGGAAGACGCCGCTGGTTGCGTTTCTAGCTCGACAAGCTCACGCTCGTGGACTTCAAGTTTGCATTCTCTCGCGCGGTTATGGCGCGGAGTGGGAAACGCGAGGCGGCGTGATCGCTCCGGGAGATGGCGTTTTGGATGCCGCAGAATGCGGAGACGAAGCTTTGCTTTTGCATGAGCTTGCTCCTCATGCGTGGATCGGAATCGGGGCGGATCGAGCCAGGCAGTTCGGGTCGGTCAGTGCCGCGGTCCAATCTCAGGGCCAACCGAAAATCGATCTCGTGATTTTGGATGACGGATTTCAAAATCACCGGCTGCAAAAGGATCTCGAGATTGTCGCATTGACCTCCGCGCGATGGGGGCAGAAGATTTTTCGGGACTTTCGGGGAGCGTTGAAGTCGGCGAGTCTTCTTGTTTGGACTAAAGGAGAGGATCGCCCTCAAGACTATGGCCGACCTATGGTGCGAGTCCTGATGGATCTTCCTCGTTCTCAGTTCTCCGAGAGTTTTTTGTTGATTACCGGTCTTGCGGACGGGGATCACGCCCGACGCGCGGCGGAGCAAGCGGGATATCGGATCGCGAAGCATTTCCGCTTTCCCGATCATGCGCGTTACGCTCCGGCAGTCATCGATTCAATGATCCAGGAAGCCCGGTCTCAGCGGCTAAAAATCGCGATGACGGGAAAAGATTGGGTGAAGTGGCGACCTTTCGTGAATGGGCCTTTGAAAGAATCGATGTTCGAGATTCTTGAGCCTGAGCTCCGACTTGACCCGAGCGACGAAAAGATTTGGAATCGAGTGATATGGGAAAGCTAAGCTTGCCTCTCTTTTACGCGGTTGGTTGGTTTTTGTATTTCTTGCCGCGACAAGTGCGCGTCGCCATGGGGAACGGGCTGGGTGCGCTTTTTGGAAAGCTCAAGCTGCGAAAGAAGGTCGTCGTTCAGAATCTGACGTTGGCTTATCCCGGAGATGCTGCAAAGCAAGACGCGATTCTTCACGGTTCGTACCGGCATCTTGGAAATTTGATTCTGGAGATTCTCCTCCTTTTTGGGCCGATGCGAAGATTTGCCGAGCGGGAAGTGACCATCACGGGTGGAGAAAATTGGCGAAGAGCGCATGAGCAAGGCAAAGGTGTGTTTTTTCTCGCAAGCCATGTGGGAAACTGGGAAATCATGTCCGCGGGGGGCAGTGTACAGCTTGGAATGGACCTCATGCTGGTCACCAAGCATTTGAAGCCAGAGTGGCTTCATCAAGAGATTGAGCGCTGTCGCGGACGTTGCAACGTTCGAGCGACTTATGAGCCTCGAACTTTGCGGGATGTCTTAGCGCATTTGAAAAAAGGCGGAACCGTCGGATTTGTGCTGGATCAGTACGCCGGGCCTCCTGTCGGAGTTCGAGTTCCGGTTTTTGGAGTGCCAGTGGGAACGACGACTGCCGTCGCAATGTTAGCCAAGCGGACGGGAGCTCCTGTTTTGCCTGTTGTCAACTATCGCGAGCCGAATGGCCGCTATCGAATCGACATCAGGCCCCCTGTTCAATGGGAAGAAGCGGATCCAACGATCGAAGTCGCCGTCAATACTGCTCGCTTTGCCACGCTCATGGAAAAGGATATTCACGCTCATCCTGAACAATGGCTTTGGACGCATCGGCGGTTCAAAGGGGATTTGTCTCCTATTCGCGAAGGAGAATGGGCTGCGGGTAGGGCACGTAGCTAAGCTCTCGACAATCCTGCATCGATCTCCTAATCTGAAGATATGTTAAGAAAACGCAGCAAAGTTCTTCTCGCGACCTCACTTTTTCTCAGCATCGGGTGTGCAGGGAACTCGCTCAATAAAATCGATAAGAATACTGAACTTCCAAAAGAACTGTCTGCGGACGTAAAAGAGAAGTTTGAGGTACGAGATCTGACTCAAGCGACGGCGCAAGCGACTCCCGTCGCGCAAACAACAAAGCCTTCTCCGATCGTTACGGTACTTGAAGCGAAGTTATCTCGGGCCGCGACTGAAGCGAAGACCAAAGGCTCCAAGAAAAAGAAGAAAGAAAAGCCTGTCGCAGAAGTGATGCCGTCCCCTGCGTCGGTGACTCCGTTTACTTATCCTTCGCGCAGGCCGGAAAAAGATCCGATTTGGGTGGGCGAGAAGCTTACCTACCAGGTGACTTATCTGGGGATTCCCGCAGGGACTTTCACGCTCGAGGCCCTTCCTTATAAAGCGGTAGGGGATCGCAAAGTTTATCACATCATGGCGAAGGCTTGGAACTCAGCGGTCTTCGGGCTCGTGTACAAGCTCGAGGATTATGTCGAGACTTTCATCGATTTCGAAGGCTTCTTTTCTCATCGTTTTCATCTTCATCAAGACGAGACCAAGCAGGTTCGCGACTCGCAAGAGCTTTACGACTCCGAGAAAAAGCAAAGCTATTGGTGGAACCGCTGGGACCGCAAAGAGCGCGGCTATAGCGAGAATAAGGATTTCTATTCGATGGATCCGTTTCCGCAAGACACGCTTTCTTCGCTTTATTACTTGAGGGCCGTGCCTCTTCCACCGGGTGGAGTGGTCAGTTTTCCCGTCATGTCCGAAGGCAAGCCGCTCACCGCTTATGTGACCGTCGTCGGAAGGGAAGAAGTCGACACTGCCGCAGGCCTTTTACAAACGGTGAAGCTCAAGCCTGAAGCCGCGACTCGTGGAGTGCTCGAGCGCAAAGGCGATAGTTATATGTGGGTAACGGATGATGATCGGCGCTTCTTGGTTAAAATCGAGGCGAAGGTCAAAATCGGCTACGTCGTGGTAGAACTGAAAAAGATCGAACTTGGCACGGCTCCGTGAAATCTCTCGCGCCTCAACGCTCAGCTCGGAACATTCTTGTTCGCGCTCCTAATTGGATCGGCGATCAGATTCTTGCGTATCCTTTCTTTCATTACTTGAGAAAGGCCTATCCAAAAGCTCGAATCGGCGTCGCTTGTGTTCCTTGGGTTGAGGCGTTGCAGTTTCGCCATTTAGTCGATGAGGTGATCGCGCTCGAAAAGCCCGAAGAGCCGGGAGTGCTCGCGAAATTAAAGAATCTCGAGGATTCGGCCCAGGCCATTCGTGAGCGTGGGCCCTGGGATATGGGAATCATCTTGCCCACTTCGTTTTCTTCCGCATGGATGTTTTTCCGGCCGGATGTTGATGGACTGCAATGCTACAATGTCGTTAGCCCCAAGCTCCTGCCTCCTGAAGCCGTTCATTTGCCAAACCAGTCGATCGAGCATCGCGCGCAAGCTTATGTGGATCTCCTTCCTGAAGCGGCGCGGCCTCGAAAATCTGTTTCCGAGTTTTGGGGAATTCCCGCGGAAAACGAACTCGATGAAGATGTTCCAGGCGAGATTGATTTTTTTGATGCCGCGAAAGCGTGGCCGGATGCCGAGCCATTAGAAGCTCCAGCGGGGGATTATTGGGTCCTTGCTCCAGGATCCCAGGCGGAATCACGGCGTTGGCCGATCGAGAAATTCGCAGATCTTGCGCGTGAGATCGCGCGAACCAAGGGATGGACCGGAGTGGTGGTCGGGGGGCTTGCCGAGTCTCGCTTGGCGGAGACTCTTTGCGAAGACCCCGAGTTAAAGCTGATGGACATGACGGCGCAGGGGCCCGTGCCTTCGCTTTGGAAGATTTTTTCGGGCGCGAAGTTCTCGGTTTGCAACGACAGTGGTCTTGCTCATGTCGCGGCTCTTTGCGGATCACCTGTTCAAATCGTTTGGGGAGCGGGAGATCCGAAGCGCACTCGCCCGATGGGACAGAAACAGATTCAGATGATTTTCCAGCCTACGGAATGCTGGCCGTGCGAACGCAATACGCGCCGCGTGCCTGCGGGAAGACAGGTCCAATGCATGGCAGGCATTCAGCCTGAAGCGGGTTAGAAGGAAAATCAAAGCGGAATCCGGCCCCAA
>CAZCBS010000303.1:0-5123 GCA_964496965.1 uncultured Bacteriovoracaceae bacterium | reverse complement strand
GAGTCATACAAAAAGTGCACTCGCGAAGCACTCAACATCGGCCATACTTTTGGCCACGCGCTTGAATCGCTCACTCGGTACGAGACCTACCAGCACGGCGAAGCGGTGATCTGGGGAATGCGCTTTGCCCTCGCGCTATCGCAAATCAGAAAAAAACTCACTCCGTCAAAACGCTCGCGATTGAATGCTTCCCTCGCGCGACTTGAAGTTCCTGCCCTTCCTCGTTCATTCGGCCCAAATGAGTTTTTTGAGCTTATGATGAAAGACAAGAAAGTACGAGGCGGAAAAATTCATTTCGTCCTCTTGAAAGACGTGGGAAAAACCGTCTCGGACTCCGAAGTCACGCCGGAGAATATCGCTCAGGCCTTTGAGCTGCTTCAGAAAGGCCTTTCATGAGCGGAAAAGCGCGTTCGCGGCTAAAGATCCTCGTTTTGCACGGACCTAATCTCAATCTCTTGGGAGAACGCGAGCCTGAGATTTACGGTTCCATGACACTCAGCGAGCTCAACAAAAAACTCAGAGCTTTCGCAAGGACCAACGGCTGCGAGCTTCGGATCCAGCAATCCAACAACGAAGGCTCCTTGATCGATTTGCTTCATAAGAATCGAAAATGGGCAGACGGGGTTGTTTTCAATCCAGGCGCCTATACGCATTACTCCTACGCGCTTCGCGATGCGGTTTCGGCGATTCAAGTTCCCACCGTAGAAGTCCATCTGAGCGACATTCACAAACGCGAGGACTTTCGAAAAATCTCCGTCATTGCCCCTGTCTGCATTCGTCAGATTTCCGGACTCGGACTCAAATCTTACACTTCTGCAATTGAGCACTTAAAGGTGAACCATGGCCGGTAATTCGATCGGACAGCTTTTCCGTGTGACGACCTTTGGAGAATCGCATGGCGAGATGATCGGAGTCATCATCGATGGATGCCCCGCAGGGCTTGAGATCGACGAAGAGTTCGTTCAACTTCAACTGGATCGCCGAAAACCGGGTCAATCCAAGATCACGACTCAAAGAAAAGAATCTGATCGGGTCAAATTCGTGTCCGGAATTTTTGAGGGAAAAACTACTGGCGCTCCGATCGCGGCATGGATTCTAAACGAAGACCAACGTTCGAAAGACTATGCCCATATCGCCGATCAATATCGTCCCTCGCATGCCGACTTCACCTATGACGGAAAATACGGCCATCGGGACTATCGAGGTGGCGGCCGCTCTTCTGCCCGTGAAACCGCCGCACGCGTGATCGCAGGATCAGTCGCAAAGCTCCTGCTCCGTCGCTTCGGCGTGGAGATCTCCGCCTACGTTTCTCAAGTCGGCTCAATTCGCCTAGAAAAACAGCCTCAGGAACTCGACCTTTCCCAGACGGAAACCAATATGGTGCGATGCCCGGACTCGGAAACCGCGGCCAAGATGATTTCGCTCATCGAGACCGTTAGAAAAGACGGCGATACGGTCGGCGGCATCATCTCCTGCATCATACAAGGTTGCCCCGTGGGCTTAGGAGAGCCGGTCTTCGATCGGCTTCATGCTGATCTTGGAAAAGCCATGCTCAGCATCAATGCGGTCAAAGGATTTGAATACGGCTCAGGTTTTTCAGGCGTTGAGATGCGAGGATCCGAGCATAACGATCGTTTCATCACTGAAAACAAACAAATCAAAACGCTGAGCAATCATTCGGGAGGGATCCAAGGCGGAATCAGCAACGGCATGCCGATCGAGTTTCGTGTCGCATTCAAACCTGTGGCGACCCTGATGCGCCCGCAGAACTCTCTCAATAAAGCAGGCAAAGCCGTAACCGTCGAAGGCAGAGGCCGACACGATCCTTGCGTCGTTCCACGCGCAGTCCCCATTGTCGAGTCGATGGCGGCCATTATTCTGGCCGACCACCTGCTCCGAAATCGCGCAGCTCAGGTGAATGCGCCATGACTTTTTCCGATCCGCTCAAGGTCGCGATCCAAGGCGTTCGAGCATCTTTTCATGATGTGGCCGCAAGAAAGTTTTTTCAAAACCTTGCGCTTCTGCCTTTAGAATGCGCATCCTTTCCAGCACTCGGAAAAACCTTATCGCAAGGGGACGCCGACGTCGCCCTAATGGCCATCGAAAACTCGATCGCGGGCAGCATCCTGCCTAATTATTCGCTTCTCGAAACTCATCGCTTTAAAATCATCGGAGAGGTTTATCTATCGATCGAGATGAACTTGATGGCACTCCCCGGGCAGACAATCGATCAGATTCACACCGTGCAAAGCCATCCCATGGCGCTGCTTCAATGCCAGGACTTCTTGTTGAAGCATCCGGAAATGAAAGTCATGGAA
This sequence comes from uncultured Bacteriovoracaceae bacterium, assembly GCA_964496965.1. GTDB lineage: Bacteria > Bdellovibrionota > UBA1018 > UBA1018 > UBA1018 > CAZCBS01. The sequence goes on along the minus strand of CAZCBS010000303.1, from coordinate 2,805 downwards.
GGAACTGACACCGCCGAAAGCGCCAAAGATGTCCGAGAAAAAAATCTCAAAGGCCAAGCCGCGATCGCAAGCAGGCTCGCCGCGGAAACCTATGGCCTGGAGATCCTGGCGTCCGCGATTCAATCGAATCAGCAGAACATGACCCGCTTTCTCGCGATTTGCCGGTCTGAAAACTACGCCTCCGACCCAAAAGCAAACAAGTGCTCCATCCGATTCGAGACTCCTGATCGCCCCGGCAGCTTAGTCAAGATTCTCGAAGTTCTCGATCAACACCAAGTCAATATGACCAAGCTTCAGTCGGTCGTCATTCCGGGACGGCCCTATGAGTATGCTTTTCACGTTGATCTCGAATGGCTGGATCACTCTCGATACGATCAGGCGATGAATACCCTCAAAGATCGCGCCATTCACTTGATCCACTTTGGAGAATATCAGCGCGGAGAAAGAAGGATCGCCGTATGATCTCGGTCGCAGAGCGCCTTCAGGGAACGAATGAATATTACTTCTCCAAGAAGCTTGAGCAGATCCGGCAAATGAATGCCGATGGGGGCGCTCCGGTGATCAATTTGGGAATTGGGAGCCCGGATCTTGCCCCTGCTTCAGAAGTCATCGAAGCAACCTCCGCGACTCTTCACAAGCCCGGCTCACACGGTTACGCTTCTTACCGCTCAGGCCCGGAGCTTCGAAAAGCCATGGCGGATTGGTATCAGAGAAGTTACGGAGTGACGCTGGACCCCGCTCGAAACGTGCTTCCGCTCTTGGGCTCGAAAGAAGGGATTCTTTATATCTCGCTTGCGTATCTCAATCCCGGCGACGAGGCGCTGATCCCTAATCCAGGTTATCCTGCTTACTCTTCAGTCACATCCATGATCGGCGCGCGGCCGAAGTTTTACGATCTCCGCGAAGAAAACGGCTGGCAGCCCGATTGGGATGCTCTTGAAAAAGCGGATCTCTCCCGTTGCAAGCTGATGTGGGTCAACTATCCGCACATGCCGACAGGCGCGCCTGCAAGCCCAGAGCTTCTTGAGCGAATCATCGATTTCGGAAAACGAAAAAACATCCTCATCTGTCACGACAATCCCTACGGATGGGTGCTGAACCAGGAAAAACCTCTCAGCATTCTTCAATTTGATCCGCGACTTGAAATCTGTCTCGAACTCAACTCCATGAGCAAAGCATTCAATATGGCGGGCTGGCGCGTGGGAATGCTGATGTCAAGCGCCTCCGTAGTCGACTCCGTCCTTCAGGTCAAAAGCAATGTAGACTCCGGCATGTTCAGTGCCGTGCAAGCGGGCGCGGAAAAAGCACTCGGTCTATCCGACGACTGGCATCAAGAACGAAATCGAATCTATCGCGAACGCCGAGATCTGGTCTGGAAACTTTTTGACCGTATTGGATATCAATACGATCGCAACTCGGTTGGACTCTTTGTCTGGGCCAAGGCGCCCGACTCCATTCGCGATGTGACACTCTATGTGGACGAGATTCTCGAAAAATCGCGCGTCTTTCTGACGCCTGGAACGATCTTTGGCTCCAATGGAGATCGCTATGCGCGTGCTTCGCTTTGCGCGCCGGTGGAAACTTTAAAAGAAGCGCTTCATCGCATCGACGCTATGATCTCTCGGGAACGCAAATGAAAATCGCAATCATTGGACTTGGACTCATCGGTGGATCGCTGGGGCTTGATCTCAAACGCAAAAGCTTCGCTCAAGAAATCATCGGCGTCGATCAATCCGCGGAACACGCTCATCAGGCGTTGGAACTCAAGCTTGTGGACCGAATCGAGCCGCTTTCAAAAGCGGTATCCGAAGTCGATCTCGTGATTTTGTCGATCCCTGTCGGCGCAATGAAATCCGTTCTTCCATCCATACTGGACCTCATTTCGGATCGAACCGCCGTGACGGACATGGGATCGACTAAGGAACACGTTTCGCAAGCTGTCGAAAACCATCGTAAAAGAAAAAACTTCGTTGCCTCTCATCCGATGGCCGGCACTGAAAACTCCGGTCCAAAAGCAGCGCTCGAAGGACTCTTCACAGGAAAAACCGCCGTGATCTGCGATCCGGAGAAATCCGACCCCATGCACCTCGCGACAGTGCGGCGAATGTATCAAACTCTTGAGATGCGCCTGGTGGAGATGTCCTCATTGGAGCACGATCTGAAGGTCGCGTTTGTCTCGCATCTTTCTCACATTACCTCATTTGCTCTCGCCAACACGGTTCTCGATAAAGAAAAAAACGTGAACACCATTTTCGATCTCGCGGGAGGCGGCTTTGAATCCACCGTCCGACTCGCAAAAAGCTCGCCCGAAATGTGGTTGCCTATTTTCGATCAAAACCGCGATAATGTACTCAATGCCCTGGACGCTTACATCGATCATATGTATCGATTTCGTGAGACGATCGCGGCGCTCGGAGGCCCTGAGTCCGAAGAAAAACAAGAATGCCTGGAGCTCATGCGAAACGCCAACCAAATCCGTCGCGTGCTGAAAAAGGGATAAAATGAACAAAAGCCACGAAAAGCACGAGAAACTGGCTCGCCTCAGAAAAAAGATCGACAAGGCCGACCAAGCCCTGCTGAAAGCCTTGAGCGGTCGGATGAAAACCGTTCTCGAGATTGCTCGATACAAAAAAGAAAACGATCTTCCCCTCATTCAAAAAGGACGCTGGAAACAGCTCATGCGCGCTCGAGTGGAGCTCGCTGATCGACTGAGCTTAAACAAACGCTTCACCAAAGATCTTTTGGATACAATGCATCCCGAAGCCCTTCGACCTAGGAGAAAAAGGAAATCAACATACCAAATAA
>CAZCBS010000302.1:0-5155 GCA_964496965.1 uncultured Bacteriovoracaceae bacterium | reverse complement strand
AAAACATCGCCAAAAACTATGTTTGGCAACGGATTGACGCACTGCAAGGTGAATGATAGGAAGAGCCGCATTGAGTGGATGAAAATTATTCTGTCCGCAAAAACGAAAGAAATGAAAGGAACCTGGCTTATGAAATTGAAACTGACTTTAACGACTCTTACCCTCATTCTTACGAGCTCCGCTGCCTTTGCGGATTGCTCGAATGCCTATAAAATGGCCTATGAGACTAAGTCGAAACATTTGGATCAAACAACCGCATTGGAAGAGAGTTATGGATTAATTGGAGCTACCACGGGTCTTGTTATGGGAGCAGGAGCTGTTGGTTTGATTTTTCCGGCGCTCTCCGCCCCAACCAGTACCCAAAGCTATTCCGCATTCCATCAGGTTGAAAAAGCCTATAATCTCCTCCAAGACGCTCTTGCTGGAAACGGTGTAGTCCTCAAGGAGTTCGCTCAAGACACCGGACTGACTCGAGAGCAAGCTGTCGCGTTCATTCGCCAAGCGAACTCAAGCGAAGTTCTTTGCTCCGAGACTCAAGTCATGGCCTACGACGACATTGTTTCTCTCGCCAAGAGGAACTAATCATGTCATTCGGTCGAGCCATCCAAAAAACCGCGCTGATTGCCGCGATCTTCGCGGTCTTTTGGATGGCCTGCTCGAAATTTGCGTTCGCGAGCCCTTTGAAAGCTCGAGGATCGATCGATATCGAAAATCAGATTTCCGATATCGTCGGAATCGAATACCTATTTGCCGCGCCCAACTCTGGACCCATTTATACCCGCTGGGGCCATGCGCTCCTGAGATTGGTCAATCCGAAGATAGCGCCTGAGAAAAATCTAGTCATCTCGTTCGCAGCCGACGTTGCCGATCGCCAAATCAGTTACGTCAAAGGAGTTCTTGGCGATTATAAAATCGTGTTGGATGTGAAAACGCTCGAAGAAGCGGGCTTCGAATATAATCAAACCGCTAACCAAAACATCGACCGATATATTCTAGCATTGAGGCCTTCTGATCTTCGTCAATTTCTAAATCGAGTCATTGACTGGCTCAATTTTCCCGAGAAAATGGGAAACTACACTTTTTTATCGAATAACTGCGCGGGTGCGCTATCTCGTCTTTTCAGTGAGGCAGGACTGCCTGTTGAATTAACGCGCAATCCAAGCCAGCTTTCGGAGGAATTTAGAAAGAGCGGGATCTCTCCTTTTCCTCCGCTTCGAATGTCGAGCGCCGCGCTTTCATGGTCGCCGGTCATGACTGCTCTGGGCATGAGTCCGCAGGAATTCGCAACGACTCGATCGCTTTCGTCCGAGCAGATTCAGACAGTATTGGAGAGAACGGGGCTCGTAACGTTGGCTCGAATTCTCTATCGAAACCCCATCATTGATCAAGAAACAAAAGCCCGACTTCGAACGGCGCTCGCTCCGTACTTCGATCAAATCAGCTTTCAAGACTTGATTGATATCCGCTCCGTGCCTCCCGTTTTTTTTCGGGTACCCGAATCCGCAGACCAAATCGATCTGATTAACAGGGCCCGACGGAAATTCTTCGGTAAATCAGCGCTCAAGTCCGACCTCGAATTTCTCGCTGCCATGAGTTTTGAATGGAATCCGACAGAATACCATCGTTTGGAAATGAGGCGGATCCAAGCGGATGAGGACTTTGCCAGTGTCGAACTTGCTAGCGACTTGAAAGAGATTACGCCTTTATCCGGCCTTCGTATCGCAACAAACGGAGCCGAAGTCTCGCTTCGCTATATTTCGCAAAGTTCTGGAAACAAATCGACCACGAGAGCCTCTCATTCCAAGGGGATTTCCGGAAAGATTTCCGCGGATTGGGCAAAAGTGCGTTTTGACATACTTTCCTGTTCTCTCGCGGATCCGCCAACCGGCTTGGGAGATGATTGTGCTTTGATCTCTGTTATTAGCAGCGAAGGTCGAAGTGTTCGCGTGGTTGGATTTGGGAGAATTCGCTGAATGACTACGACGACGGATTATCGCGAATTTCTGACGAAGGCGCTTGAGGATCGGCACGCGAGAAATTCAAAGTATTCCCTTCGAGCATTTGCGCGAGATCTCGGAATTTCAGTCGCAAGCCTCTCATTGATTCTTGCCGGCAAACAGGGAATTTCCAAGGCTGTGGCTAAAAAAATCGCGAAACGACTTGGAATGCATGAAGAAGAAAAGCGCTTTTTCTGCGACCTTGTCGAAAGTGAGCATGCGCGCGGCGCGCGGCAGAAAGAACTAGCAAGAATCCGACTTCAGCAATACTCCCGCGAACAATCTCTTACGCTTGATACATTTCAGGTCATGTCTGACTGGTATTACTTCGCGATTCTTGAGCTGACGATGATTGACGGTTTCGTGAGTTCTCCCGCTTGGATCGCAAAGTCTTTGGGTATCTCCATCAGTGTGACGGAAGCCGCAATCGAACGGCTTAAAAGACTTGAGTTGTTGGAAGAGGTGGACGGAATTCTTTGTCAGACCGGCGGTTTCATGGCTACGCCAAGTGACGTTCCTTCCGAAGCGCTCAAGAAGTTTCATTCGCAGCTTCTTCATAAAGCGCAAAAGGCGATTTACGATCAGAGCGTGGAAGAACGCGATATTTCATCGATTACGCTTCCTATTCAAGTTTGCGATATTCCATGGGCGAAGCAGCAAATTAAGGAATTTCGGCGTGGTTTGATGGCGAAACTGGAAAGCGCTGAAAAAAAAGACGCGGTTTATTGCCTGGCGGTCCAGTTTTTCGGTGTTCAGGAAAAAGAAGTTCAGAAAGGAAATGAAGTATGAATCAGTCGTGTTTATGGAGCTCACGAGTTATTGCGAGTATGGCGGTTTTTGCTGCCATCTCACCTCCAACTCTTGCTTCTACGGGTAAAGAAGGCGGTAACGGCGGAGACGCGCGATGCGCGGAGTATTCTGACATGATCGGACGAATTGCCTCGGCGCTTTTGACGATCGGGCAAGCGAAAGTGGATCAGGCCAATGTGATCGTTCGAGTCGACGATTTATGGAAGATCAAGCGAAGTCTAAAATGCTTACCTGTGAAGGCATTGGATCGCCAGGCTCGTTCGTATTCGAGCGAAAGTCGTACGGAACTCTTGGCAGAGTCGTGGGCAGGCCTATCCTTAGTGCAAAAAATTCGTCTTTCCGCGCATGAGCTTGCCGTGCTCGCAAATTATGAGGCGGATGGGGAGTATTTCATTTCTGAGTCCATGATTGAGATTTTGGCGAAGAACTCTCAGTTTTTCAAGAATGCGACCCGTGCCGAACAGGTCGTCGAGAATCCGGATGGCTCGATCTCCTTTGTGAGGCCATTTTTCCTCGACTCCGGTGGAACCATGGTTCCTTTCGGAGCGGAATGTAAGAGTTGGAACTTCGTCCAAGATCAAGGAGGAGACGGCGATTGGTTACTTCAACCTACGTCATCGCTCGCTGAGGGAATATGCAAGTTCTTCGGTTATTCAAGCGTTGTAACTTATGGTGCTGATCCGGGAACTTTGCCGCTCTCGGCACTTTTCTTTCGGTACTCGAGCGTCGATTCCGGCGGACACTTTCATGGAGTATTCAGTAACAGTAATTATCTTCAGATAGTGAATTCAGTTACTTGCAAGTGACGGAGTGAGCGCAGGATCTACTGGCAAAAGATGTCTCTGGTTTGATCTGAGTGAAGGGATGGTGAGATTTCATATATAAGTTAAACAATAAGAATTAAAGGAAATTATTCCAAAACAATATAAAAAAATATAAGTATTTGCATAGTGCTTGATCAAAGCGACATACCACTGTAAGACCGGTGGCTTTCGTCTTCAAGAGGGCTCGAATTGTTCGTGCCATAGAAGCGGCTAAAGGCTAAATGGCAAGAAACGGTATGTACCCGGCGAACGCATCGAAGCGGAATTTTCCGACTAACCTGGCTTTAAGTGCATTCACTTTGGCATCCATGAGCGCCCTAAGAAGCGCATCGGCGTCCGAGTTCCCTCCGACGACTCCCACTGCGCGAGTCATGATCTCGGTCAACTCTTCGAAAACGGACCCCAGCTTCTTTTCGGATGCGTGCGGACTGGTTCGGGACATTGTTTCGAGTTGGAACATGAACACGCAGCTTCCGGCCCGATGCATCGAAGCCAAGGGTTTGGATTCGGCCGAGCTCAAAAACGCTCGGGAGTCTAATGCTGCGGATCTTCTGATTTCCGTGATGGCGCTCCCGGACGGCAGTCATCGTTTAGTCATAGAAAATTGGGATACCCATGACTCCGCGGATATTCGCAAGCTCACTTGGGCGATCGGAAAAAAGGCGGATTGGCACGACGAAGTGACAAGGCTTCTTTCGAGATACTCCGACTTCGATGCGGAGAAAACGGGGTTCAAGAAATTCTTGCTCGTGAACGCGATCGGTGACTCAAAAACGATTGCAATCGATGCGTCCGGAAATTTCCGCGATCAAGCGTCGGGCCAGCCCTTGAGTTTTCCGCAAGCCTACGCGCGTTTTCGAGATGAAGGTCCGAAGCAAAAAAACTACATTCAAGCGGCTCTGGAGATCGGAGCATTTGTCGGATTTTCAACGACTGTTTATTATGCTTTTCCGGAGGAGAATAATCGCGATTGGGATTTCACGCCCAAGCAGGCCTTGCGCGCGAAATTCATCACGGGCGACGGTGTTCGTTTTGACGACAATTATTTTCACACCAATAAAGGGCATTATTACGCGGGAGCGGTGTATTATTTGGCGGCGCGATCCAATGGACTGGATCGAATGGAGTCGTTTCTGTACACGTTGGCAGCCTCAAGCGCCTGGGAATACTTAGGCGAGCTTCGTGAAGTGGTCAGCATCAATGATCAGATCAACACGACCTTAGGTGGGTTTATCATCGGCGAATCGCTTCACAATATCGGAAAAATCTTTCGCACGGGATCGAATACCGTGGGTAATCGAGTTCTGCGCGCTGTTTTCGGTACTCCCGAGCGCTTCCAAAGCTGGGTCAATAAAAACGCCAGTGGAGACTCGGCCCTCAACCTCAATCTCGAAGACACGGGTTTTAGGTCGGATATCTGGTCTCAAGTCGATATTTACGGCGGCGTTGCCAAACAAGGCGGCCGGGCCCGAGTGGGCGGTTTCGATGCACAGGTCATCGATATCCCCATGTTTGAAGAGCCAG
>CAZCBS010000301.1:3781-5160 GCA_964496965.1 uncultured Bacteriovoracaceae bacterium | reverse complement strand
CAGGAGTTCCTTCGCGCGGCGGCGGGCCGACCCCCGGTCGATCGCGCCGAAACCCGAGTGGACGTCGACACAGATCGAAAATCGAGAAGGAAAGACTTCTCGCTCAACAAAGTCGACAATCGCCTTCGTTTCGATCTCCATGGGTTGGCCTTCCTTGCCTCGAAACCAGGGAAGCTGATTGGAGATTCGATGCCCTCGGAAAATTTTCCAGGATGCTTCGGGCTCCGGGGAATCGATGGGCGCGTTTCTCATCAGATCCACGCCGTTTCCGTTGCTTCGGGTACTGAGATCGATTCCGACCGGATTGACGATCGGGATAAATGCGACTCGCATATTCTCAAGCAAACTTTGAGTGGATCGGTCCCACGAAGCTAAGGCGGAGAAAGTTCTAAGATAAGCCAAGACGACTTCAGCGCCAATTCGCTCTAGGCCATGTACGCCGCCGAAGAGAGCGATGATGGGTTGCTTCGGATCTGGATTGCGTCCAAAGATCAGGGAGCGGATAGGATAAGTTTTCTCTCGATGAGTCGTTAACGCAAGAGTTTGAATGCTGGCGATGCCCTGAAGAGCTGCGGCGATTTCATCGATCTCTTGTAGGGTGTGAGCAGCATTTGTCATCGAATATGGGCTGGGATATCGGCTGATACCTCGATACGACTGCGCGGTATGCATCAGCCGCTAATCGATCACGATCCAGCTGGTACATTTTTATCTCAAGAGCCTCAAGAACTTCAACCTCGATTTTTACAGATCGAAAGTTGAAAGCATGCGAAAGCTGAGTAAAGAAATCGTGCTCTACATAGTAGAAGACGAGATCCCGGTTTTTGGCGTTGATGGGCTTGCCATCGATTTCTTGATAGTTGATGCAGATCGGTACGACAGGACTGCCTGCCGCAACGGCCGAAGAGAAGAAGGATCTCTTAAAAGGAAGCACTCCTGATCCATCAGTACTCGTGGCCTCGGGAAAAAGAACGACCGATGCGCCTTCGCTTAATACTCTTGCGACTTCGGCACGTTCCCGTCCCGCGTGATCGCGGGAGCGACGCTCGACAAAGAGACAACCTGCTGCGCGACAGATCCAGCCCAAAACAGGAGTGTCACGGACCTCGACGGAAGTGACGAAAACCGCTTGAGTTTGACTGGCTAAGGCAAGAACGTCCCAAAACGAAAGATGATTGGCGACAAGTAGGGAGCCCGAACAGGTGAGTCGATGGCCGTATCTTAGATCGACTTGAAAGCCCAAGCTCCGAAGCAATACTCGTGACCATAAGCTGATCGCACGGATTCGCGCGGCTCGGCGCCTGCGTTCGTTCCAGCGAATGACCGACGTTGCTGTCTCGCGGAAAACCGCAGGCACGGAAAAACTCAAAATTCCTGAA
>CAZCBS010000301.1:0-3771 GCA_964496965.1 uncultured Bacteriovoracaceae bacterium | reverse complement strand
GGAACAAGTGGTTGCCCGCGTCACGCCTCAAGGCTGCCGACGCGCCAAGCTTCGAGCGTTATGACGAGAATTTCGATTCCACCACCGGCCATGGCGGGTTCGAGATCTGGGTGCCAGTGAAGGAGTAGATGCGCGTGGGCGCAGGCCACACCTGCGCCGTCACCCCTTGAGGATTGCTTGCAAGCGAGTGCGACTTTGCCATAACCTCCCGTAAGCGAAAGTGCTGGCGTCTCGCGAAAAACCGCAAGGACGAGAAAACTCAGAATTCCTGAAAATCCCAGTAATTCGCGAAAACCTGCTCTTAACATGACACCTACCTAAATCCGTACCTCTTCGCCATCGCCTCGTTCATCTGATCGACTTCAAGAATAGTCAATAGGTCCACGCAGCGGAAATCGCGATCATGAGCAGGGTCCGGGGCGATTCTTGCTCCGGCCTTGAGATACATTCGCAATAAAGGAGGAAGTTCCGGGATGTCCGACGAATTGTCCTCGCAGTCATCAAAAGACATTTTGAACGAAGGTTTCGCGGTGATGTTAAATCGCTCCTCTATGCAGCCTTCAGCCTGCAGGCTATCGAGAATGAGGCGGATTTGCGCGGGATCCTCGCTCAAAACACTCGAGCAACCAAAGAGCACGCTTGCGCCGGTGCGGCGGATGTATTCGGTCAAGCCTTTCCAGAGCAAAATGACAACGGCTCCTGTTCGAAAATCCGGATGCAAGCATGCGCCACTCAGTTCAAGCTTGAGACCGGGCTTGGCCAGAAAGCGGGAGAGATCGAACTCGGACTGAGAGTAGAATCCTTCGCTTCCGTGCGAGAGAAGCAGTCGATAAGTGCCGACCGTCTTGCCGCTGAGCAAGTCTTTCACAATGAGATGCTCAGCGCGTCGGTCGAGCTCGTCGAAATCCCAGAGAGGGTCGCTTGTGGCGACCTTCGCCCCGAAATCCGCACGAAACACTTCTGAGCGAAGTCGAATGGTGCTTTCGAGTTCTTCAGAACCTTCGGCGAGTTTTACAACGTATGACCCGAATCTGAGATCAAAGCGAACTCTGGATTGGGCCGCCACTGGAAACAAGTCGTAGTTATGTAGAAGCACGTCTCGATTAAAGCAGCTTCGCCGCGATAGAGCGTTAGGACTTCGTCAAGATTGGATAAGGTTTTTTAAAATCAGCGCAGAGGGATTGATGGTTCGCGCCAGCGTTTCATAATCGACTCGGTAGAGTCCGAAGCGCGGCCCGAAACCTTTGATCCATTCAAAATTATCTAAGAGCGACCAGTAATAATAACCGCGAAGATCGATGCCGTTTTGACGAGCTTCGCTAATGACTCGCAAGTGCTCTTTGAGAAATCTCTCTCGCAATCGGTCGTCGCGATCCGCGATTCCGTTTTCAGTGATATAGATGGGAAGCCTGTAGTTCGAGACAGATTCGATCATTTTCTTCAGGCCTTGAGGATGAATGGCCCATCCCATATCCGAGACTGTCTCCATGCGACGGGCGAAAGCGAGTCCCAGTGGGAGCTCCGCGGGAGATTCTTGTGCCGGAGCTTTAGGCCGCCACTGAACGTAAGCTTTGGTGTAATAATTGATTCCGATGAAGTCGGCAGTTTTCTTGCCGAGGGCTTCACGCACTTGAGCGGCATAAGGAATGATTCCTGTGACGCCAAAGTGCTGTTTTTTTCCTGTGACGGCATCCAGCCAGGCCCGGTTGTAAAAACGCCTGAACACGCGAGTAAGAATGTTTTCGATCGGATGCCATCGACGATCGGGTTTGAAATCGATCATATTATGAGCGATGCCCACCATGATGGGATGATTTTTCCAGGGACCTTGTCGCGTTTCGATCAATTGGTGAATTCGCTCATACGCCAGCGCATGAGATTTGAGGAGATGGTGGCAAGCCAATGACGCGTGTTTCGGTGAGAACTGTCCGGGTGGCATGAACTTTCCAAGATAAGTTCCGGCGACCAGGACCATGGGTTCATTTAAGGTGCACCAAAGTGGGACTCTCGCTCCGAGAGTACGAACTACTTTTTCGGTATATCCGACGAACTTTTCCGATGCTTTTTCATTTGCGAATCCGCCTTGCTCAGCGAACCAGAGTGGAGACGTAAAGTGATGCAACGTCAGCATCGGAAGAAGTTTGAGCTTTTCGCATTCGTTGATCAGCTCGCGATACCACTCGAGCGCTTCCTCGTTCCACCGGCCTTCCTTGGGTTCTATTCGCGACCACTCCACTGAGAATCGATAACTATTGAGGCCAAGATCCGCGGCAAGTCGTAGATCTTCTCGAAAGCGATTCCAATGATCCGTAGCGATGCCGGATCGGGCGCCGCCTTCGCACATTCCCGCTTGTTCCCATTGCCACCAGTCGTTGTGGACATTTCCGCCTTCGATTTGATGACTGCTGGTGGCGGCACCCCAAAGAAAATCCATATTAAACCTCGAGAATTCCGCCTGCCTGCAGCTTGAGTTTGCGTCCTCTCCAGTCCACGGTACTGCCTGAGGCGATGTGGACCCAGAGCGGAAGCGAGAGAAGCTCGCGCAAAAACCAAAACCACGGGAGTCGCGCTTCGATTTTCTGTCCCATGCGCTTGATCATCAAGAAGTCACAGAGTGACCAAATGCCGAGATGCGCGGCCATGAAAACGACTGACGATACACTCGTCCAATGAGAGAGCGCGAGAGATCCCAGTATGCCGGAGATCAAGCATCCAAAAAAAGGCTCGAGGTAGAAAGTCAGGGGAGATTGAGTTTTTCTCAGTCGGCCCCATCGGATGTGACGTTGCCAAAAAGACTTTAACGAATAGGTTCCGATGTGCTGCACGACAGGGTCGCACGAGAGCACGACTTTTAGGCCGAGATGACGGATTGCTTCGCCGGCCATATAGTCTTCGGCGAGATAGCGCGCGAGGATTTTGATCCCGCCAAACCTTTCGGCCGTGGATTTGCGAAACATCATCGATTTGCCCATGACAATGGGCATCCCCGTCGAAAAGGCTAGTCCCATGCCGCGCGCGTAAAAGGTGTTGAGAAAGCTTGATTCGAGATGTCCTCCTAGGCCTTCACCGTTTTGGCCCGCCACTAAGGACGTGATGATGCCAACGCCTGGATCCAGTTGCGCGACTAATCGCTTTAAGTAGTCGGGGCTCACTCGGATATTGCTGTCGCTGATGAGTAGCCAGTCGTATTTGGCCTCGCGATATCCTTTAACCATGTTGTTGATCTTTGGATTTGCTCCTGCTTCCACGTCTCCGATAATGAGGCGCGCGGGCACGAAGGGATATTTTTGAAGAAGTCGCGAGATGATCTGAAGCGCGGGGTCGCGATTGTCGGCGATCGAAAAAATCAGCTCGTACTTCGGATAGTCGAGATGGAAAAACGTCTCGAGATTTTCGGAGAGGCCGCTGTCGGCTCCCTTCAGCGGCTTCAGCACTGTGACCGGATAGAGATTGAATGGAGCGTCGAGATGGGATGGGGAGATTGCAAGACTTTTAAGCGTAGTTCGGGTGCCAAAAATCGTGATTCCCAATGCTGTAGCCCAAACCGCTAGCATCAGTCCAACGGCGATTGTCATTCGGCCGTACCTCGTTCCTTCTGAAGTCGTTAGGTCCCGCGCTTGGGTCTTCCCAGAATCTGAAGCTTAATTCTTGCTTGCGGATCGCATTCAAGATGGCTTCTGCGTTTCTTTCGCATTCGAACACGGTTTTCCAAGAGCTGATTTGGAACGTCGAATGAAGATCGCTTGTCGCGACTTTAGGTAAGCGCGTCGT
>CAZCBS010000300.1:0-5177 GCA_964496965.1 uncultured Bacteriovoracaceae bacterium | reverse complement strand
GGTTCGATACTCGCCATCCTTTCCAGGATCAGCGATCCCGCCGAGGACAGCTCCGCTTCCGGCACCAATGGCGCCGCCAAGGCCGATGCTTTTACTTTGAGTGGCACAACCTGACATCACAAGTGATAGCGCCGTGATATGCACGAGCGCGAAGTAATAGAAATTTGCTTTTTCTTGAGTCATCTCAAGCCCCTTTCGTGAAGGGTTTTGGTTTGCTCAAGTGGACGCGCAGAAAAACAAAAGGCAGACTTTTTCGGTTAGAGTCTTTTTGCTATTGGCTAGAATTGCCGGATGTATAAAATTGTCCGGCTAATGGCACTCCGTCTGCAACATCAGCAAAGACGATAGGTAGAGACTGCGTTTCCTCTTTATTAAAAACGACGAAATGAAGATGTGGGTTTATCGTTTGTCCGACCATTCCGCTATAAGCAATCAGTTGTCCTTGCTCGACGTGATCACCTATCTTTACGACCGCTCCTTCTTTTTTTATATGAGCGTACAAGGCCCGTGTTCCATCTTCATGCTCAATGGTCACGTAGTTTGAGTTCAGGCCAATTCCATCAAAATCTTGCTCGATCTTTATGACAACACCGGATCTTGCCGCGACGACTTCGGTCCCTATCGTCATCCAAAAATCCCAAGCGAATAACTGTTGGTCCCGATGGCTCGTGAAACTGCGATTTCCCTGCGAAACGAAACGTGACACGCCAGACTTCCAGGGTAGCTTGTAGGGCGAGTCATTTGATCGCATATAGAGCCTTTCGCCCACCGGTCCCGTTCCAAACGCGATAAAAAAACCATATACAAGAAGCCAGACAAGATAGCCTTTCGCAATTTTTCTCCAGATTTGGCGCTTTCTAAAATTTAAAACTCCACCCAAGACGATAAGAATCCCGGTCATGAGAGTTAAAAAGAAAATGGTGGCCAAGACTATATACACGCAGATGAGTATTATCTGAGTACCGCTATCTGGTCACTTGGATAATGTGGGTTATGAAATTCACCAGGTCTACCGAAGACCCACCATTAACCGGCAGCTTAAAGTGTTTTTTCAAGATCGCGATAGGATTTGATCCAGATGACTTTCTTTTGCTTATGCTCCGCGATCAATTCGAGAATATGTGGCCGAGTTGATTTCTGGTAAATGAACGCAATCCGAATTGCCTTGAACACACCCAAATATTCTGGGCAATTTGCGGGAAGTGAGTCCCTGGTTCCAAGGCCATTGGCAAGAAATCGTCTCAATATATTGAAAAGGCACCTATGGAGGGGCATATCCAAGAAAAAAATCGTATCCGCTGCTAGAAAAGCCTGGCTTGATACTCCCTCAATGATCCGGGAGTCTTCATTAATCAGTGCCTGAATCTTCTCCCTCTTTTCTTCTGAAGAGGTCTTTTGCCATCCGGGTTTCCAGACAATTGAATCTAATCCATGCGATCTGAGCTCAAGACTGCGCGCAAGGTGTTTGCCAAAAGTTGTTTTGCCACTTCCTGTATTTCCAGTGATTAAGATTTTCTTCATGTCTTTGAAGCTTCCCCAACTTTGATAAATCCAAATCTCAGATACCAATCTTTGACCCAACTATCGGTGCGTGCAAACAAAGCCAATCCGTCTATTTCTGAACGAGCCGCAATCTCGCAAATGCCATGTAAAAGATGACGTCCAAATCCGCGCCCTTGCTGTGTCGGCATTATATCAACGTCTTGAAGACGTGCGATCTTCAAGCCCTCAATTTCAAATTCGATGAGTCCGACCTCTCCGACTATTTGTCCCTCATGAATTGCGAGAAACCATTTTCCACCCAATTCACGAGACTTCGCTTTAATGTCGCTCACGAAGCCCGAGATAATCTTAATGTCAGTAATTCCAAAATTCTTTTCAATGTCGATGCGCAAACGGAGCATCTTTTCCCAGTCGGCCTCACTCAAGACGGGCCTGAAGCTTAAAGATTTATTTTCATCTTTTGGAAAGTGCGACCGAGGAAGCCACATCAACCATTCATTCTTGGCTCCACCATTTGGCGGAAAGTGCGATTCACACTGCCGTATCTTCTCTTCAGTTAAACAAATCGCCTTTGATATTGAACTATCCATTGAATAGCCTCTGCGTTAAACATTCTTCGAAAGACATAATTGTTCCAGCACAAAGCGAAAAGTCGTGAAGGTTATTATAGGAATGCCGGACGCCGTACACTTTTAGTCCCGCTGCTTGAGCGGCCTGGAATCCTGATTCCGAATCCTCAAATGCAATCGCCTCATTGTTCGATACTGCCAGCTTCTCCAGTGCAAACAGATAAGCATCAGGATGGGGCTTATGTCTTTCAACCTCAGCATTACTGACAATGACGTCAAATGTGTTTTCTAACTTCAATTTCGCCAGAGTTTTTTGAATCATCCAAGGGGATGCAGAACTAACAAGGCCAATCGTGGAATTTTTTGATTTTAAAACTTCAATAAATTCACTGACCGAAGGCTTGGCTGAAAGTTCTGAATCAATCAGTCGACCATATTCTTCTCTGAAGACCGGATTGAAGCGATCTAAAGCAACATCAATTCCCGCGTGGCGAAAAAAAACTCCCGTAACTGCTTCCCAACTTTGTCCCATGACATTTTTGTAAATCTCATGGGAAACAATACCACCGAATTTTTGCACCGAAGACGCAAGTGCTTTTGCTTTCAACACCTCAGTGTCTGCAAGCGTTCCATCTAAATCAAAAAGAGCGGACTTCAACATGTCGGTCCGCCTTTAAGGAGACCGAAGGTCTCCAAATCCTGCTTGAGCTGACCTAGCGAAATAAAATGAATGCCATTGAGTCCTACTGAAGTCGCCGCATCGACATTGGCCTTCGAATCATCGATGAACATGACCTCGGATGGATTCAGCTCCAGCTCGTCGCAGACTTTTTTGAAAACTGTTTTGTCGGGCTTAATGAGACCGATTTCGGAAGAATTAAAGATAACGTCAAATGCATCTTCAATCCCAAGTTTTTCCAGATCGGCGGACAATCTACTCGTGGCATTCGTCAGTAATACAAGAGGACCATGAGAACCTAGGCTTTTAATAAAGGCCAAGCAATCGTGATCTATTTGGCCGCAAAAATTTGACCACTCAATAAATGCGCTTTCCGTGCTTTGGCTCGGATACTTCATTCGGAGATTTATTAAAATTTTGTTACGCCAAGCTTCATCGGAAAGTTCACCTTTGATTGCTCGCTGAAGTAGTGTCGTTTCGAAGGCTGTCTCTGCAAGTGACCCGAAAGGCAATTCGAAACGATCCTCAATATTTCGATCTCGTTCAATTGGAAAAAATCGGATTACTCCGTCTAAGTCAGTAACAATTGCGCGAATAGATAAATCCATCTATTCCCACTTCATGAAGGACCTATCCTTCAAGATTGGCACAGTTTTGCTAACGTCATACTGTGTGGCCATCTCAATGTCTTCGGGAAAGCCTCTTTCAATCAACTCTCTTCCAGAGCTTGAGTCTTTAATTGGCGTAAAAAGATCATTGCGAAACTGATTGAACACATGAAGAGCTGCGATCGCTTCAGGTGAGTTGCGGCCTTGCAGCTTCGAGATGATAGCGCCTGCCCCGATCAGGTCTTCGAGAGAGGGGCGCAGCGATCCATCGTTCCAGCGTTCACCGGCTGCAATCACAAGAATGGACTTCCCAAGCTGAAGAGCAGCACTTGCAACTGCTGTTGCATTTCTAAGGCTTCCTGCCAATACCGTACAGTTTTTAAGTGAAAAGCTGATGGTGGCTCCATTCGGAGATGGAAGTACGATTTTTTGCCCGGAGTTCAATTGAAGTAATGTACTGGGAGAAAGACATATCTGATCTTTGGAACGCTTCGGGTTCGCACAAATAGCATCAATACTCTTCGCAAATTCTTGGGCGCGCTCGTCCTTGAATAAATATGGGAAGACCTTCGCCCCAGCTGATACCCCGACATCTACGCAGGTAGAAAAAGATAGAACATCGACAACGATTGCCACGTCGGCTTCATTCGCAAGATGAGTAGAGCCCTCTAGGCCCCACTCGAGCCGAATTTCGTAATCTGACTGAGTATACCAAGACATGCTTGTATTCTATCTGATTCCCTAACTCCGGTCATCAAAGGAAATAAGTTACTTGCGGGGCCAAGCTCAATACTAAGCAACTTCTACGTGTCCTTATTTTCCAGAATAACCAAACCATTCACTTTGGGTTTCGGATTCATAGGAAGGCCTATCGCAGCTGGTAAGTCTTCATACTTCCTAAATTTCAAATTCACAGCCCGGCTACCAGCCTCATGCGGAACAATCATCACGGCTTCACCAACTCCTAGCTCTCGTTTGAAGCGATTCGGATGGATGATGAACTCGTCCACCTCGCGGGCGGATGCGTCCCCGGTGGCCTCGTTGTTCCAGAGACCGCGCTTGGTGCGTTCGGTGTATTTCATCGCCTTGACCGTGCCGATGACCTTTGAGAAATACTCCGCCGAGTCGGGATCGTTTCCGCGCATGAAGATTTTCAAGTTGGCGTTGGTCAGGATCGAGTTAGCAATCGCGTCTCCCATCGTCTTGATGTCGCCCAGGGCTTGGTGGGCGAAGACCACTCCGACGTTGGCGCTTCTGGATTTGTTCAAAATAGAAACGAAGCCTGGGTACAGGTACTCGGAAAAGTCGTCCAAGAAGACGGAGAAGAAATTCGCATTCTTGTTTTTATCTCGGTGACGATTCGCAACTGCACTTTGCAGGCATTGCAGAATCATTTTACCCGAAGCCTTTCCTAAAAAGGGCGACAGCAAGACCGGAAGCTGAAAGTAGACGATCAGGTTTTTCGATAAAGCTTCCTCTAAAGTGATCATCGGCGTTTCCGTATTAAAGAGTACCGAAGTGCGACCGAAAGCAAAGTGACTCAAAGCTGCCGTAAGTCCGCTGGTTCTTTGCGTGCGGTCGCTGGCTGGAAGATCTCGGTAATACTCGGTCCATTGCTTTAGCGCTTTGTCTTCGATGTCTCTTGCCATGGCCACCAGCGCGTGAGGGTTGCTGATGGCTTGATGGATTTTCAAGAAGGTCGGGACTTCTTTAGCTCCCTCAAAGACGCGCATGACTTGCGAGAAGACTTCAAATTGCAGGCTTCGGTAGTACGGGTTTTCAAACTCGAAGGAATTAAAAACGCGCTCGGTGATTTCT
>CAZCBS010000299.1:0-5184 GCA_964496965.1 uncultured Bacteriovoracaceae bacterium | reverse complement strand
GCCGGGACCGAGCACGGTCGCCGATTTGGTCGCGTTCGCTCTGGCTTTGCCCAAGGGCGATGCGCAGGATTTCCTCGAAACGCTTTCCGTCAAAGCGCGCTTTGAAAAGCTTTTGATCCATCTTCGTCACGAGCAGGAGGTTGCCGACCTTCAGCGCAAGATCAACGATGAGGTGAATAATAAGCTCAACAAGCTTCAGCGCGAGTTCTTTTTGAAAGAACAGATGAAGACCATCAAGCGCGAGCTTGGAATGGAAGAGGACGGAAAAGAAAAGTCCGCTCGCACTTTCCGTGAGCGAATCGAAGCGGCAGGCATGCCTGACGACGTGAAAAAGATCGCGTTCGATGAGCTCGAGAAGTTCGAAAGCATTTCCGAGAATTCGCCTGAGTACAATGTCTCGCGCAATTATCTGGAGACACTCGTCTCATTGCCTTGGAGTAAAGAGACGGTCGATGATCTCGATCTCGAGCATGCTCAAGAGGTGCTCGATCAAGAGCACTACGGCCTTGAGAAAGTGAAAGAGCGTATCCTTGAGTTTCTTGCCGTTCGCAATCTCAAGAAGGACGTCAAAGGATCGATCATTTGTTTAGTCGGCCCTCCTGGCGTAGGTAAAACCTCGATCGCGAAATCGATTGCCAAAACCTTGGGCCGAAGCTTTTTCCGCTTCAGCTTAGGTGGCATGCGCGACGAAGCTGAGATCAAAGGCCATCGCAGGACTTATGTCGGCGCGATGCCAGGCAAGGTTCTTCAGGGCATGCGTCGCGCGGGAACGCGCAACTGCGTTTTGGTTCTCGATGAGATCGATAAGCTAGGAAACAGCTATCAGGGCGATCCGGCGAGCGCGCTGCTCGAAGTGCTCGATCCGGAGCAGAACTCTGCGTTCCTGGATCACTATGTCGACGTGCCTTTCGATCTTTCGCATGTGCTTTTCATCACGACCGCGAACACGACGGCCTCGATTCCTGCTCCGCTTTTGGATCGTATGGAAGTGATCGAGCTGACGGGTTACACGCTCGAAGAGAAAGAAGATATCGCCACTCGCTACATCATTCCACGTGAGCTCGAGTCTCACGGCTTGAAGCCCGCGCAGCTCAAAATCGAAAAGGCTGCACTTCGTCGAATCATGCACGATTACGCGCGCGAGCCAGGTCTTCGAACATTGCAGCAACTCATCGGACGCATCGCTCGGAAGAGCGCGGCTCGAATCGTGAAAGAGCTCGCTCAAGCGAAGCGTGGCAAGAAAATCGCGCCCATCATCGTTCGTGAAGAGAGTCTCTCCGAATGGCTCGGGCCTCAGCGCTACTACAATGAGACCTCGGAGCGGATCATGTGTCCTGGCGTTGTCACCGGTCTTGCTTGGACTTCCACCGGAGGCGATATTCTTTTTATCGAGGCGACGGATATTCCGGGTTCTGGAAATCTCAAGCTCACCGGCCAGATGGGCCAAGTGATGACCGAGAGCGCATCGATTGCGTGGAGTTTTGTGAAAAAGAAACTCGCGACTGAAGGCAAGTACGATCGCAAGTTTTTCCGCAACCAAGATTTCCATCTGCATATTCCTGCCGGCGCTATTCCAAAAGATGGTCCGTCGGCTGGCGTGACGATGGCAACGGCGCTTTACTCTTTGGTCACGGGTCGCAAGGCGAAGCAAAAGCTTGCGATGACCGGCGAGCTTTCGCTGGTGGGCAAGGTTCTTCCCGTGGGGGGCATTAAGGAAAAGCTTCTGGCCGCGCGCCGGGCTGGGATCACGACTGTGATTCTTCCTAAGCTGAACCAGAAAGATATTCAGGAAGTTCCTGAGTATGCTTTGAAGGGGATGACTCTCCACTTCGCGAGCCGGATCGAAGAAGTTCTCGATCTCGCTTTGGTTGAAACCCAGGTGGAGCGTCAGCTGCGGAAGCCTACGGTTTTGCGTGCTGGTACGGCGACGCGGAAAGCAAAAGCAGAAGCCAGGAAGGCGTCTAAGAAGCGCGCGGCGGATCGCCGTGTGCAAGGATAGGTCGACGCTATCTGGGTTACTTTGCGAGTTACTTTGCAGGATCTGAAGTCTGCGAAGCACTCATGTAGCGAAGTCTATTTCGAAGCATCGTTGTAGCTTTTTCTTTTAAGGCTGGAAATTTCGTCATGAACTGGGATGAGCCCAGCATGGTCGCTCCGAAAATGGCGCCTTGTACGTCCCCGGATGCGAGACTTGCGCCGGAGAAGGACGCATCGACTGCATTGTTCAGACGCAAAACGGTTGTTTCGGCTTTTGCAAGCTCGTTGGCTTTCTGCAAGTCTCCGGCTGCGATCGCAGCCTGACGCGCTAAAGAGATTTGCCGTAGAGTCAGCATGGTTGGACCGCTTACGGCCGTCAGTGCTCCTTTGGCTAGGGCGAAATTTTTAGAATGACGATCGCTTTCGACCTCTGAATGGGTTTTTCCACCCGAGTAAAAAAGCTCCTGTCCTTTGGCGAGCTCATTGTACGCGGCTTTAATATCAGCGACGGAGACTAAGCTGGACATTCCAATCGAAGACGCCAGCACGACCATCGAGATGGGGCCGGAGAGAAACGCGGCTCCTAATCCAGTGGCCGCGATTCCGACCGAAGCGTAGAGCATGTGGTGTTTTCTGCGCGTTTTGAGGTCGCGTTCGTTTCTCACATTATTGCAAATCTGAGTTTGAAAAAAAGCGACGTCCCGATCATCTTGGATCGAGGCGGCTGTTCGCAAAGCGCCTTGCATTAAATAATCTTGGTCGAAAAGCCAGTTCGGATCGTTTCGACCGCGATCGATTTGTCGCACAAAGTCTTTTCGGATCTCTTCTCGCGCCTGCCCAAATCGGATTTCAAGTCGATCGAAGTCTCGATAGTTGAGAGAATCTCGCGCGATTTTTTCTTTGAGAAATTTTGCGATTTCGTTGCTGCGATTCGAGATGTCGGCATTTGACTCGTTGTATCGATCAAACCGATCGCGTAATTGCTTGAGGTCGTAATGAGAGTCGAGAGAGTTTAAAAGATCCGAAACCAGACTTGGGTCCTTCTCAAACTCTGGAAAATAAGCATAGACATAGTCTTTGATCGCATTTGCCTGCGCTGTTTTTTCAGGCTGGGTTTTAAATGTGCTTTGGTACCAGTTCTTCGTCGAAGCCGCGGTCCCGTGAGGCATTGCCGAATCGATCAAAAGCGCGGCCTTGACCAGATCGACGCGAAAATTGTCGGGCAGGCCTGACAGTTTCGCGCTCAATTGATGACCTCGGGTTGCCTCGTTCTTCGCTTCAGGGATGATGCCAGGATCCGGTGAGTCGCCGCAACCGAGTCCAAGCATCTGGTGAAGAGAGCATTGGTCAGGCCCAAGTTTTCCGTCTTGGTCCAATGCTTTGACGTCAGGGTTTTGATTTAAAATCGCCGTCCATCTCTCTTTGAAGTTGATCCAGTGACGATCAAAGCCCGGAGCGTTTGGAGAGATTCGCTTCATATAAAACATCTCTTGCATCAAGAGCGTCTTGATCTGCTCTCTTCTAGCAAGCAGGGCTCTGGGAGAGTGCGTGCTCTCGACCTGGTCATGAACTGTACACGAATCGTAATAGTCGAGAGCGGTCTCTTGCTGCTCTTTGCAGACGCGATAGGGATTCTCCAAATCAACTCCGTTGTTAAAGTCATAGCTGCAGGTATGACCTTTTCTCAGCTCGCGCAGAGCCGAGTTCACGGAGCTCTCGACGAACTGAAATTCGCCATAGTTCTGAGGAGTGAATCGATTGCAGGGATCCAATTGTGAAAGAAGGTCTTGCGCGGAATATGCGTCACTCATGACCCCGGCAAAGACAATGCCGAAGCAAGTTCGAATAAAAAAATGACACTTGTTTAATAATGGGGCATGTTTTCCCACGGATAGCGGCCTCTTCATTTGTCTTATCGGAAGATTTCAAGAAAAACTGACCTAGATGGGTGCGTTGATTGTTTAAAAAATCCAATCAGTAAGAAGACTTGTGTCGTCATTGACACGGATGTGTCGCCTCAAGACAGCCCTTTTTTGGCCCTTCGCTTGCTCTATTCATCTGCAAATAAACTAAGTGTGAAAAGAAGTTTTGCCCGAAGGAAGGGAAGAGTATGAAGAACCAAAAAAGACAGTTTTCGATCGCATTAGTCACGGTCATGGGATTGGAAGCTTTGGCTCCGATCGCAGCATTTGCAGGTCAAATTGATGTTTCTAATTATGGACTGAAAGCTTGCACTGGATCGGTAAAATACGAAGGCGTGACAATCAAAAACGCGATGTGCGGAAAGCGCGAGACGCCGGAAGGCGAGGTCTATGCTTATCGCCAATTCAAGAATCCAAAGAACTCGGTAGAGATTGTTCAACAGTGGAAAAACGATCAAGGTCAGATCCGGACGATCGTTATCAAAAAAGAAGTCAAAGAGACGATCCACGAGACTCATCGAGAAAATCGCTCTGTGAGCCAAATTGAAAGTTATCCTTCAGCTGTTCAACCGAGCTACGACAGGCCGGCTGAGTTGACGGAAGACGAGGAAAGTCACACCGCACGAAACATCATGATCGGAGTTGGAGCAGTTGCTGTGGTCGGCGGCGGAGTCGCGGCTTATAAGATGGGTAAAGCCAACAAGGCGCGTGAAGTCGAGCGTGATGAACGGAGCTATAACCGAGGCGTTCGCGACGCGAGCGCGGCTAATCGGTCCCGCACTCCGGGTGTATTAGCGAACGCACCGAAGAGCATTAAGATCGGTAGTTTTTATGGCTCCCATGCAGGCACGGAAGCAAAAGTCGCAGGAGCGATGCGGACCTCGGACGTCAAGCCAGGCACCCCAATTCAGACGACTCCAAGCGGTCAAAATTATATCGTGGTGCAAAACCGCGATACGGGACTTCTAGAGACGATGTTGATCTACGATATGCTCACTCGGCCGTACTACTATAATCCTGGCTATAGCTACTACTCTCCGTTCACTTACGGAGGCGGCGGCAACGTGGTTTATAACGATATTCATGTATCGGGTTCGTCTTCTTACGGTGGATCGAGCTCGAATGTGACTGCTTCCTCTAACAATTCCCGAACTGTTGATACAACGACTACGCTGACTCGAGAAAGCAATACGGGTTGGCAAAGTAGCAGAAGCAATAGCGGAAGCCGCGACGATAATAACAGCTACCGTAGGTCTGAGCCTGAGACTACGCGCCATAGTGGGCC
>CAZCBS010000298.1:0-5231 GCA_964496965.1 uncultured Bacteriovoracaceae bacterium | reverse complement strand
CCATGAGGCGGTGGCGGCCATCGATTTCATGACAAGCTTTCGCGTGAACCAGACGCAGAGTGTGCGAAATATTCGGCAAGCCGCGCTCCAGCAGTTTTTCGGAGAGATGATCGTAGATCTTTCCACCCTCGATCGTTTCCACGGTCGGCTCGACGATCAGGACGCTCGACTGAGGCTGGTGCCGACGGTCCACCTTTTCTTTTTGAAAGGCGACATAAACATCTCCGGCTCGTGATGTTAAACAACGTCCATAGAAAGAGCGCGATTCCGTCACGGTCGCTCGGCTGCGATGATCGAGAATTCGACCCGGCTCGACAAAGCGGGCGAGTTTCGGGTTTCCAGGCTGAACGATGAAGATCGCTGGCTCTTGGCGGCAGTCTTTGCAGGGGCGAGCTCGCACTAAATGATACGGCTTTCCGCCTGGCGCCGCGCGAAGCGTGCCGATCGGCTGAATATCCGAGAGTGAATCCAGGATCATTGGCTTGGGCGCTTCCGAGCCGTCCGAGGTTTTAAAGGTCAGGGTGTTCCCGTCGACCTGTTGAATATAAACCGGAGCCTCAGGAAGGGGTTGCGCAGGAACAGCGACATCGGCCTCGGTTGAGGCATGGTGGGCTCTCCGATGCTTCCGGTGGGAGGCGGCCTCGGCCGTTCCAACCTGGGTAGCTAGATTTAAGATCGCGAAAACAAAGACAAAACGGGTTGTCCAACGGGCTGTTGTGCGCATCATATCGAAAATTGTATCTGAAACTTTCGAATTTCGAAGCAATTTGCGGCGTGTTATATGGGGAATTATGAGTAATTCTTCTCCCGTTTACGTTTCTTTGGAATTTACCCCAAACCCGAACACCTTGAAGTATTCGGTCAACCGCGAACTCCTTCCGCAAGGCGCGGCAAATTTCACTAAAAAGGCGGACGCGGAGGCTCGGTCGCCCCTGGCTGCCAAGCTTTTCGGAATCGAAGGCATCTGTGGCGTGATGATCGGCCGCGATTTCGTGACGGTCACCAAGACCGAAGCGGGCGATTGGGATGTGGTCCATAAGGGCGCCTCGACGACGATTGAACAGCATCTGACTTCCGGTGAGGCTGTCGTGACTGGAAATGCGACCGCCCCTTCCGCTCATAGCGGAGCGACGGGCGAGATCGAAAACAAGATTCGCGAGATTTTGGACAACGAGATTCGTCCAGCAGTCGCAATGGACGGCGGAGACATCACTTTCGAAAAATTCGAAAACGGCGTCGTCTATCTCTATCTCCAAGGCTCTTGCGCTGGATGCCCAAGCTCCACGGCGACTTTGAAGATGGGAATCGAAACCCGTCTTCGCGAAGCGATTCCTGAAGTCCAAGAAGTGGTTTCAGTTTAAAGAAGTCGTTTCGGGTTCAACCGAATTTGGCCTAAAAATTGAGAGGGAGCTTGAGGTGATGAAAATGAAGCCTCAAGCTCCTTTTTTTATGGCCTTATGCGTTTTAGTGGGAATTGTTTCTTGCGCCACGTCGCCAACGGGACGCAAGCAATTGATGTTAGTCTCGCAGGACGAGGTCAATCAAATGGGGGCACAGGCGTTTCAGCAGGTCCTCCAGGAGACTCCGGAAAGTAAGGATTCACGAGTTAACGCCTACGTACAATGTGTCGTGCAGCCTTTGACGGCGGCCGCGAAAGATAAAACGAACGTGCAGCAGTGGAACATCAAAGTTTTGCAAAGCGATCAGATCAACGCGTTCGCGTTGCCGGGGGGAGAGATTGGCGTATATACCGGGATTTTCCAAACCGCGAAGACACCGGATCAGCTTGCCACCGTCGTGGGTCATGAAATCGGCCATGTGATCGCGCATCATGGGGCGGAGCGAGTTTCGGATCAGCTGGCTACACAAGGGGGATTGAGCCTCGTCGGCGCGTTTTTAGGGGGGGCCGCGTCTCCCGCGCAAAATCAGCTCATCATGTCGGCGCTCGGAGTGGGGGCTCAGGTGGGAATCACGCTTCCGTTCAGTCGTGCGCAGGAAAGCGAGGCGGATGTCATCGGTCTTCAGCTCATGGCGGAGGCGGGTTACAATCCGGATCAGGCCATTGTTCTTTGGCGGAACATGGCTCAAGCAACCAAAGGACAGGCGCCCCCTGAGTTTCTCTCGGACCATCCCGCGGATCAAAAGCGAATCGAGAACTTACAGGCGCATCTTTCAGAAGCCAAGCAGCTCCAGCAACAAGCTGGAACTGCTGGCCATCATCCTGGGTGTTCGCTTTGATCGTTTGTTAGCTTAGTGATTGCGATCGCGGCCTTCGAACATGAAGGGGCGAATCGTTCCGCTGTCTTCGAGGTTCGCGCGGTCTTCGCGAGCTTGATCGGCCTTTGCGGCTTCGGCGTTTCTTGCTGCAGCGGCAGCGGGCCGACGATCATCATCCGCTTTCGAAGCTTGCGCGACGAGTGCCGGATGACCGTCCGGGTAAAGCTGCGTGGGCTTTGCCTCAAGCTTGTAAGCGGAGAGGACCTTGTCGAGATTGTTGTTCGTGATGACGATCTTGTCGTACTCGCCCGCGGAAGTATCCCGGTAGGCCCGGAAATTATCGGTCAGGCTGATTCCGTCGATGATCGCGCGGCGAATGAGTTGTTTCCCCGGATTATCGTTGAAGCGATATCCGATCACCATCACAGGCTTATCCTTGGTTTTGCGATCGATCGTGAGCGCAAGGCCTTTGAGGCTTCCTGCGGGATAGACATGGACTTCAAGATTTCCTTCCCATTCGATCACATTTACTTTTTTGCCCGAGGCGCCCATTCCGTCCAAGCGATCGTATTCTTCTTCAGTTGGCGCAGCCGCCTGCGCGAACTTCAAGGCGGGGGATGATGAGAAGATTGCCAAGCCGACGACCAGTGCGGCGCCGAGAGCGTGAGTCTGCCAAACGTGCTTCGAGAGTTTCATGTCTACATAGCTCCTATATATGAATAAATGGGTTAGAATTTCATTCTAGGAGGAAATGACGCGTTGCAAAATGCGTCATCTTTGACACAGATTCGAATTTTTAGCCGGATTTCCCTAAGGCTTCTTCGAAGCAGGCTTTTGTTTTCATTGCGCCCTCTAGGCCGTCTCCGCAGAGTTTGCGGGTGTTTTTGACTTTGCCTACGTAGGAGGCCATGAGGCCTGCCTTGTCTCGGCCTATATAGGGTGTGATCACGACGTTGCGATTGGCCTTCCTCTTCGACATCATGGCCTTGGTGATGAAGTGGCCTTCGGCGATAGCAAGAGGGAGATCTCCAACCCAATGTTGGTTATCGCGTGGACGCTCCCAGGTTGTGAGAAACATCGCTCCATAGGCGAGATAGGGAATGAGCTCGTTGCGGTCCTTATACGTTTCCGCGATCCAAGTCGCAGCGCTAGCAGCCGATGCAGTATGGCTTGACGGAAACGCGAGGGAAGAAGGATGATCGCTTTTTCCTCGAGCGAATGGATTTTGAGTGTCACTCGGCAGAGCGCGATGGACACCTATCTTCAGAAGATCGTTGAACGCTCCAGTGACCAATAGCGCTTTGACTCCGGTGGAAACAGAATTCTTGGTTTCGTCATCGTGAGTGGCCAGGCCGATTAAATATTCTGAAAGAAAGAGGGCGGGTGGCACACTTGAGCCGAACTGCTTTCCAACACGGGCAAGTTTCTCTGTTTTTTTGCCTCTGGTTGTTTTTTGGATGGCTTCAAGCAGTTCATGTTCTCTTGCAAGAGAGACCGCTGTCGCGGTGAGAGCGATTCCCGCTAAGGCGACATCTTTCTTTTCTACTCCGAGTGGAACGATAGTTTTATCCACTTTATTTATGTAGATCGGATCGTGAGGGTGCGATGGATTGTCGATGCGAGCCCATTTGCAATCCTCTGACTGCGCGCCTCGGGCGCTGCAGGGCGAGGGGGGCGAGGTCAGCTTATTCTCTTTTTCCGCGACTTCAAGAACCGGGTACATGTCCAGATAACTGCGAGCCAGCGATTGGAGCGGTGACGAGAGAAGATGCTGGGGCGGGTTGCAGCCGTCGTCTGCTACGCGGTTGTCCCCGCGATTGTCCAACGACAAATTCTGCGCAAGCGAGGCCGAAGACATTGCGAGGATGCCTAGAAGAGTCAGTAGATTTCGGCGATGTATCGTTTTCATATTGAGATCGTTTTAGTGTTAGTGCGCATTGCCTAAAGTGATTGAACCTTCTTCCGGATATTTGGACGAAGTATTTGAAGCCGCGTTTTTCGTGAGGACTCGCGACTTGGACCGATCAGCTGCGTCGGTTTCCCCGAGCAGCTGATCGGGGGAGCCCAATCCGAGTTTTTTTAGCTCGTCCTCGAGCGCCATCATGATTTCTGGATTTTTTGATTGATCGAGTACTTCTGAAAAACAGCCGGAAAAGTATCGGGAAGGGTCGAAGTTGCTAGCGTTGCATCGGTCGCCGATTTTCACGCTCCCGAAATGGCCGCAAAGCAATCCAATACGTCCTAGCTTGTCTAGGCTGCAAGTTTCCCTGATCTTGCCGTTTTCGTCGTAGAAAACCACCACTTTGCGCGGAACAACCGAGAACAGCGCTTTTCCATTTCGTGGATCATGGATGGAGAAGACGTCTCTCGGAAAGAGTTTGCCTTCTCTTTTCTCCACATGACCGGTTACTTGATTGTATTGAACGAAGTCGTATTCTTCTTCGGAATTGACCAGTTTTCCGTTGCGGTAATCTAAGCGACCTTTGTCAGTATAGATATGCACCAAGGACAAGTCCTTATTTGGCATCTCTAGGGGGGACGCAGAATCCGCGATTGCCCCATGAGCTAGCAGATTCATCGAAATAAATATGGATAGAATGGTGGTTTTTCTCATGTTTTTCTCTGGTCGTTACGAGAGAGAAAAGCAGTAATTGCGCCAATTGGACCTGCTCTTTGTTGAATAGTCTTTCTCAGTGTGGTTTCGATTGTTTACATGGTTATTGTGTAATTGAGATTGGAGAGGAATAGCGGGCTTGACTGTACAAGAACTCGACATCTGCACAGATTCTGCGGGTGTTTGTTCGATTAATTGAATGTCGATTTCTCATCTTAATTTCTACTAATATTCGCAAGAATTACATGAGCTTGCTGAAAGCAAAGCGTTTCATGACCAAACATCGCCAAACACTATGTTTGGCAACGGATTGACGCACTGCCAGGTGAATGAATGGAAGAGCCGCAATTGAGGGAAGAAAATTATTCTTTCCCCAAAAACGGAAAAAAAGAAAAGAAAA
>CAZCBS010000297.1:3166-5257 GCA_964496965.1 uncultured Bacteriovoracaceae bacterium | reverse complement strand
CGCCGGCGTCGATGCGCATGCTCACCCCCTGCAAGGCGCGAACGATCCGCCGGCCCTGCGGGTAGTGCTTCGTGACCTGGCGGAGTTCCATCATGGAGCGAAGACCGGCCTGGTGTACTGAGCGCCGAGCGGCCGCGACCCCTGCCGCCTTGTGCGGCAGGTGAAGCAGTCTTGCGGCTAGCAAGGCGGCAGGGGTCGAGCTTCGCTGATCAAGGCATCTCCTGCCTGTTCGCTGACGCTGCTTTTGAGCGGGTTCAGAGGGTTCATAAGCAATCTTCCTGATTGGGTAAACGCAAATCCTTTGCGTGTGCCTCTGTGAATAGGATCGGGCCGCCCGTCTTTGGTGTCAATAGGATTCCAAAACCTGATTGATTGACTTCAGTTAAAGAATGTCATCTACCGATCGGGGGAGGGGGAGTGCGTAAAATTTTTCGCACCCAAGCTGTCTGATCGCGTAAGGGCTTACCCGATTTGCGAACGGCTGGCGCAAGGTGTCACGAAAATGATTCATGGCGCCATGGTGGTTGAGTTGTAACTCATGGAAATCAGTGGCAAAATGTCGATAAAAAAACATTGCAAAATAACACAAGCGAGAAGCTACGTGGCACCGACGTTGCTTAATTAGGGGTATCTTAACAGGGTCCTAAATTGAGTAAATCAGTCTAGCGGGATTTTATGAAAAGATTGGCCGAATACATGTTTCACCAGATTTTAGCGCCGATGAGCTCCATGAACATCGGGATGCCAGTTCGTCTGCATATGCGCAACGATCTGCATCTGTTTCGTAAGGTCTGGCATATGACGATGGGGCTTTTGATCGCCATCATTTATCTTTCCGGAATGCGCGCTACGACCGGGGTCATGATTTTAGGGGCCTTGTTTGCTTTTTCGCTGACAGTGGAATTGATTCGCCTTCGTGTTCCTTCCATTAATGAGAAAGTAGTTCGTTTCTGGTGCCCTGTGATGCGTAGCTGCGAAGTGAATCGCATCAGTGGCGTCCCGTACTATCTTTTGGCGGCGCTTCTAGCGGTCGGTATTTTCCCAAAACCTGTCGCCGTTTTATCGATCCTTTATTTGGCGGTGGGTGACCCGATTGCTTCGCTGTCCGGGATTCTTTACGGAAAACACAGCATTCGATTCTCAAACGGCAAATCTTTGATCGGCACGTTGGGTGGAATCATCGCCTGCTTTATGGTGGGTATGATCTACTTGAAATCGCTCTCGCTTCCTCAGAGCCAAACTCTGGCGATCGCGTTGGTCGGCGGATTAGCGGGTGGGCTTGCTGAGCATCTGCCTCTCGAAACGGATGATAATTTCAGCATCCCGATTGTTTCGGGATTTGTTCTCTGGCTGACATTTATCCTCATTGGAATCTAAGCGGAGACTGATTACAGGGTCGATCCTGTAAATTTTTCATGCTGTCTATTTCTTAGACAGCCGCTGGGTGCTAAACTCATACTATCCATTTGAAAACTCAGGGCTTATTCCAGGGCTTCAGAGGGGGGCACTGGTATACCGCTTGCTGAGAATAGGGACTGCATGCAACCGAGCATTCGCTTTCAAATCTCTCTTGCTCTCCTGTTTTCGCACGGCGCGAGTGCGACTATTCCCAATCTCCGTCCGGATTGGGCTCATTATTCACAAGTTAGCGATGCCCCGAATTGTTCGTTTCTCAATGATCAGAAACATACTGAAGACCCGTTTTTCTTGAATCAGCTCGTCGATCAGAAAACGGTTCAGATTCTCAATCAACAGTATCAGGACATGAACCGTAGTTATGAGCTGAGGGAGAGCTACGGACTTTTAGATAAGTCCGAAGTGCAAAGCCATGGCGACAATATTCATCATTTTGGAAGGCAGGCGTTTTCCGAAGTGCGTCGTTATCAAGTGAATCAAGAGGCAAAGCGGCTGAAGAAAGTCGCGGATCAAGAAGCGTCTCTTCGCGCTTTGATGAAGCCCGCTGCAATCATCGGCGCAGGGGCTGCGTTTTACAGCGGAACTCCGGTCAATGTTGAGATCGATGAAAACACGCGCTTAAAGGCCCAGGCCAACGTTACAACACAAAGCGGCCAATTACCACTGTTTTCAGCC
>CAZCBS010000297.1:0-3156 GCA_964496965.1 uncultured Bacteriovoracaceae bacterium | reverse complement strand
CTCCCTCTTTTCCGCAGCGGGAACAACGTCCGTGGATGTGGACATGAACAACCGCGACCCCAATCAGCCTTTAACGGGTAATCCAAGAGGGCAAATTGAGCGCTACCGTTTGACGTTTAGTCGCCCTTTGCCTCTTTGGGATCTTTCCAGTGGATTGACTTATGGAGGAAGCACGACAAGCGTAGGCGCTTCTCTGAGTAAGACGTTGATTCCGCATTTGACGGCTGTCGTGGATTCTGTGCGGCCGATTCAGCAGGGCCGCTATTATAGCGAAGAGTCTCTTCGGTTTTTCTACGGGCTGACCTTTTAGCGAATCGGCTTTGCTTAGTCGCGGTCGAACTCGACTAGCGTCGCGCCAGTCCCGCCATGTCCTGCTCCGGCGTCGCGGAATTCTTTGACGTAGGGAAGCTTGCTGATGAGAGCTCGCGCGCCCTCACGAATCGCGCCGGTGCCTAGGCCATGGATGATGGTGACTTGCACGCGTCCACCGCTTCGATAGGCTTGATCGAGGTATTGCCCCAGCTCGCTCATGGCGTCGTCGAGGCGCTTGCCGCGCAAGTCGATTTGCTCGGGAGGAACGGCTACATCGTAAAGACCTGAAATATTGAACTTTGAGCGCTTTGGCTGATTTTTCGCCTGAGCTTGTTTAACGGCGGCGATCTCGGAAGCCAGCAATGGCTCGATGTCGTTTCGCGAAAGGCTCATCTGAAGGCTTCCCATCGCGACTTTGACTTTGTTGCCGCTGATCTCAAGAAGAGTGCCGGTATTTTTCCATTTTGGGATCCGAACGATCTGGCCGACTTCGAAACCTTTGCTGGGCGGGAACTCTTTCTCTTTTTCTTTCTTCTGCTTTGAAAGCGCTTCGGCGACTTCTGGCGCTTCTTCTTCAAGCGCGCTTTCCAGGCGGGAGCCGGCGATACTTGCTGTTTCGTTGAGGTTTTGCCGAGCCTGATCGAGCTCGCGCCGGCTCTTGAGCTCATCGATTTTTCGAACGGATGTCCGCACCTCGTCCTGAGCTTGCTCTAGGATGCGACGAAGTTTCTGGCGCGTGCGATCCATCATCTCATTGACGGAAGTTTCCGTGCGCTTGGTCCATTCGTCGCGCATGCGCTCGGCTTCTTCGCGAATCGCGACCGCTTCTTTGCGGGCTTTGTCGGCTTCGCGGGAGTCGGATTCGAGCTTGCTCAAAAGCTTTTCGAACTCGACATGCTCTTTCGAAAGATAAGAACGCGCAAGCTCGATCACGGAAATGGGAAGTCCGAGGCGTTCCGCGGTCTCCAGCGCGCGCGAGCGACCGGGAACGCCGATCTGCATTTTGTAAGTCGGAGTGCGAGAGGTTTCGTCAAACTCCATGCTGGCGTTCAAGATTCTCTCGTCCGATCCTGCCATCGCTTTCAGATGAGGATCGTGAGTCGTCGTGACGGTCATCGCTCCGCGCGACATGATGGTTTCAAGAAAAGCGCGACCGATCGCCGCGCCTTCTTCCGGATCAGTGGCCGAATTGAGCTCATCGACTAGGATCAAGCTCTGATCGGTGAGGCCGCTCAGGATTTCTTTAAAGCGAAGAATATGTCCGGAGAAGCTGGACAGGTGCTGTTCGATCGATTGCGGATCGCCCAGATCCGCGAAGAACGAATCGAAGAAAGGCACGGTCGGGTGATCGGTTCCCGGAAACGGAAACCCGGTGCGCGCGCAAAGTCCTGCGAGGCCCAGGGTCTTGAGAAGCACGGTTTTTCCGCCGGTATTGGGTCCTGTCAAAAGCAGAGTTCGGACAGGATCGCCGAAGTCGATTTCGTTTCGGATGATCTCTTCGGGCTTGAGCGACCACCAAAGAAGCGGATGCGCGGTCTGATGAAGGATAAAAATCCGCTCCTCGGTGACTTGAATCGCTTTGCCGCCGTAGTGACGCCCAAAGCGAGAGCGAGCCTGAACCGCGTCCCAATGAGACAAGATCGAGACAGCAAGCTCGATTTCGCTCGCGAACGGCCGGATTTTTTTCGAGGTTTCATCTAAGACGATGTAAATTTCTTGAACCAGCTCGTTTTGGCGCTGTCGGAGGCGATTGTTGAGATGAGCGACTTCCCGTGGCTCGACAAAAACGGTCTGACGACTCGCTGATGCTTCGTAGATGATTCCGTCCACATCGCCTTGAGAGGAGATCTTGACCGGCACGACGTAGCGGCCGTCGCGAACGTCGGTGAAATTCTCTTGAAGCACGCCTTTGGAAGAGAGGGTCTTCAGAATTTGATCCAGAACGATGGAAATATCGCGTCTGAGCGAGCGAATCTCTTGATAAAGAGAGGCCAGGCGAGGGGAGGCCCGCTCGGAGAGCTCGCCTTCAGGGGTTAGGACCCTGTCCAGAATCTGGATCGGCTGAAGCGGATCCGGGAGCTGATGAAGCGCCTTTTTAAAGAGCTCGCCACGAATCTCTTCGCGCGGAACCTGTACCCAGGAGTCTACGGCGTAAAGCCAGCGGCGAATCAAAGAAAGCTCGGCGACTTCCATGACGGAGCCGCGGGAAAGCCGCTCAATAGCTTCCGACGGGTCTGCGAGCTCCGTGAGCGGTCCCCAAAGTGCATCTCGGTCCAAAAGCTGCGGGATTTCCTTCGTTTCTTGCTGCAGAATTTTCGCATTCGCCACGTTTCTGGCCCAGTTTTCGGGAGTTCGAAGATCGAACAAAATCGCTTTTCCTCGGTCCGTACGGGCCTCGGAAAGGGAGAGATCCAGGAATCGATTCCATTCCAGGGGTTCCAACGCTCGAGATGCGGTTCTTTGAAAATCCGTCATAACAAAGGCTTCTTACCACGATAGGAGCGCATTGACACGAAGCGAGTTATCTACGATTCTCCGTTCATGAGTTCGAAGTGCGCTCCATTCCCTGTTGAGCTTCACGATATTTTTGCCGAGCTGAATCAAAAGCACTTCGATGAGTTCTTGGATCATCCGTCCATGGCCTGGAATAGCCGGCTGCGTTCAGCCGCGGGACGATTCATTCCTGGAAGCCGGAAGTGGTTTCATGACTATCCGCCTCGGATTGAGCTCGCGAGTTATCTGAAGACCGAACCCAACGCGAACGAATTGATTCGCGATAAGATGGGTCATGAGATGATTCATTATTGCGTTTGGATTTGTCATCGCCCTTTCGGACATACCAAC
>CAZCBS010000296.1:0-5269 GCA_964496965.1 uncultured Bacteriovoracaceae bacterium | reverse complement strand
CTAGCGCGGTTGTGGGGATATCTGGATCTGGGTTGGGACATGTCGTGGGATTTGCAGGAGAAAGGCTAGCCAACCGGTGCGTTGGAAACGATTGTGGAGTGGGGGGTTGTAAACTCTACTCCTACCCGCACGGTTTGCATTATTTCTCCTGGAAACGCGCAGTCTATTCGTGTCGCTGAGAAATGCGGTTATCGCGAAACTTGTAAAGCGACTTACCAAGGCGCGCAGATTTTGATGTTTTCTCGATAGGTGCATTGAATGAGTGTAGATCATTCAATGCGAAGTCGGCACAAGGATAACGAATTATCTGGCGGTGATTTCGCAATTTTCATTGAGTGTATATTTTCCGGGAGCGACCGGAGTCGCAGGCTCAGGGAAGATCACCCGAAATCCTGGCTCCAGGATCTGACCTCGAGGATTTTTCGAGATCTCGGACGCTCTGACTTCGTTTCTTCTTTGCGCAAGAAGCCACACCCAATTCGCGACTTGAGGTGTCTGGGAAGCTCTCTGAGCGCAGCTTTGAAGTAATCGCTGAGCTCGGGTGCGATGAAAAGCTGAGTTGCGTCTTGGATCGGTGAGATTGGAGATGGCCTCGCTCAGCACGGGTGCCCAGCCGCTTTTCGCGGCAGTGGCTTGAGACAGTGCTTGATTGAGCGCGGTAACGAACCGCTCGCGCCAATTGCTCGATGCCATGTTAGGAACGAGCTTGAGGAGCCCACAGCGTGCTGGCGAGACGACGGGATTCGCGAGATCGACAGCTAGAATGTCGGTGATGAACTCGTCATCGATCAATCCTGATCTGCGCAAGTTCTCGATTGCGAGCATATCCGAGAATGATTTGACCGGCGTGAGAAACGCGTGATCGCCGTCGTTTCGATTTGTTTCAGGAAAGCGCATTCCCAATGCGGACATTCCCGCTTGATAAGCGCTTTTGGATGTAACGATTTGTGCCTGAGCCAGTCTTGGATCAACAAAGAACGCGCTCGGGATTTGAATGCCTTGTGCTGAATCGGCAGGCTGAAGATCCGAATCAAAATTGATTTCCATCGGGCAAAAGAGTGGCCTGAGCTTTTCGCGCAAAGAGAGGGGGGATTGCACGCCGGCCACGTGAAGATTGAGTACGCCGACTCTTACGGATTGCGCGAGTAGTTCGGCCGGAGAGAGTGTTGTGAGCATTTCTGCGAGCGCAGTGTCTGGCTTGCGTCCTCCGGCGTCGAGAATTCTCTCTGGCGTCCACCAATCGTTATGCGGCAGATTGAGCTCTTTCATGATCGGACCACCGTTCATATGACAGCCAGCGCAGCGAAGAGTCTGTCCAAACTGAGGCTGCGAAGGGTTAGGCTGAAGATGAAGCAGTCTCAGATCGCGCTGGATGTCATGGCTATCGCCTCGATAAAACCACCGGCCTTGAGTGCCATCGCCAATGAGCTCATAGAAATTAAAGACCCTTTTCAATGGATCCCATGCGATAAGCTCGACCATCAGCGCTCCTCGCGCAGGCTGTTGATCGGCCACGATCAAACTTCCTTGAGCAGATGTGAAATGACCAAAGAAAAAATCGCCTTGTTTTAAAGCCAGGTGAGTCGCGGTGGAGTTCCCACCCGCCATTTCGAAGAGACTGAAGCTTCCTTGCGCAGGATTGTGAAAACCGCGGTTTGCAACCATCGTCGTTCTGAGCTGCATTCCATCCGCGATAAACGCGGCCCTGAGCTGAAAGACGTTGGTAGGGCAGGTAGGAAGAGTCGCTAGCAGGCGGGACAGATAGTCTCCGTTGCTAGAGATTGCGCAGCCAGCATGGGCTGCGTTCGTGTTTGTCGCAAGCGCGATGAATATTGCTAAAATCCAACCCTTGAACCGAACCATAATGCCTCCGTTAAGCAGAGGCTCGATTTAATGTGCCGAGGGTGAGTTGTGAAATGAATAGATTTTATGGGGCGATTAAAAAAACTGATAACGCTCGCTGGCGACGAGCGTTATCAGAGTCGTATTCAAAGAATACGTATTAACGGAGTGAGTAGTTAACCGTGTTTTGCCAGCCAATGAAATGGCAAGCTTCTTTGACGTATTCCTGGGAGATCGAGATCGACAAGTGGTCGGGGGAAATTGCACCCCTCAAGGACTCGCCAGAAATGCGCAGAACTGCTTTCGAGCTTTTTCCGCAGACTTCGCCGTCGTTCTCGTCGATCAATGTTTTTTCAGCTACGAAAGTGTAACGATCTTCGTTGTGCTGAGAGAGTTGGGTGATCGAAATGAAGGAAGGCAGGCTTGCGTTTGCGCTTTCGATTTTCAGTACGCCTGGTTGATTCGCTTCGGAGATGGTTTCCAAGCAGACTACGTTTGGAACAGGGAGATAGAGTGGCTGATTAGCCTGATAACAAACAGTCTTGCCTTCCGCGAAAGCGAGAAAAGGCATGGTTAAAAGAGCGATATTAAATAAATTGCGTTTAAAAGAGCTCATTCGTTCCTCCAGGTTGTTGTTTCAAGTTGGCGACCGTATAGCACCTTGCGTTATTAATTTGCGACAGGATTTTGTTAGGAATTTAACTATTTGATTTTGTTGGATTAATTTAGTTAGGAATGGGTCTCGGTCTAGCTCGACTAAGTAAATGGCAGAGAGAAGTCTCCGCTCTTTGAATTGAAGTTATTGAATGGCTTTAGCGTTGTATAAAGTATGAAGCCGCTGCTGTGGCAACTGATTGCCACACTTTATGGCAAAAGCCGTAGCGATTTGCCGCACGCTCGTATAGGTTGCCGCCCATGCAATCGGAATTGAAAACCAACACGACGGATTCATCGTTAGATGAAAGAACTCTCTTTCGTCTTTGGCTCCAACGTCAGTTCACGGAGCGCTGTAAAAAGAACGGCCGTTATTCGCTCAGGGCGTTTGCAAAGAGCCTAAAAATGGATGCTTCTTCCGTTTCCCAGATCTTAAGTGGCAAGAGAAAGCTCTCCAGAAAAAGCACGCTGGCCGTTTGTGAAATGCTCTCGGCAACGCCGAAGGAGCTCAGAGCTTTTGGACTCATCCAGGCCAAGCAAGGCGCTGTCGACGAATTCACGCAGCTCAACTTCGACACCTACGCAGTGATCTCTGATTGGTATCACTATGCGATTCTCGAGCTCACGTATGTGAATGGTTTTAAGGCCAATCCGAAGTGGATTGCAAAAAAGCTCGCGATTACAGCCGAAGAAGCAAAATCGGCTGTTGAGCGCCTGAAGCGATTGGGGCTTTTGATGGAAGAGAATGGCTCGCTGATCAAGACATCGAAGCTTCTCACCAATCATTCCGTTGTCAGCACGAGCGGCGCTCATAAACAGCTTCAAAAGCAAATTATAGAAAAAGCGCTTTTAGCGATCGATGGCTGCGACGCCGAAGAAAAAGACATAACGTCGATGACCATGGCGATCGACGTGCAGAATATGGATCGGGCGCGTGCCTTGATCAAAAAATTTAGACGCGACCTTTGTGCGCTTCTTGAGGACGGCATCCAATCCCGTGTCTATCACTTAGGAATACAGCTTTATCCAGTTTCCGAATCCGAGGAGAAAATATGAAGTTCGAATGGATCTTAGGTTTTTTTGTTTTAGCTACGATCACAAACGCGCACGCCGGAAGTGAAGGAGTAGGGGGAGGCGATATCTGCGAAGATCGGATCAAAATCATTCGCGACGACCTGAGTGATTGGATTCAGCGTGGCGGACCAAGCGGACTATCTTTGCCAACCGGTGTAACAGTTGCACAATATTCAGACCAAATGTTGGCACAGATCAATGCGGCGAAAATTCGATGTGTAGGGCCAAGCGACTCTGGATATCCGATTCTCATCAACGGTACTCCTAAAGTGTGTCGCTACGACAAGAACGCACAGGCAAGCGCAATTACTTGTGATTATCAGAAGCTCAAAGAAGTGAGCGAGTCGGATCAATATGTCCTGATTCATCATGAATTCGCAGGACTTTCAGAAATTGAGATGCCAAGTGATGATGATTCCCATTACGCGGTTTCAAATCAAATATCGGGGTACCTCGAGAATTCGATTGTAAAGAAGCTTGTGGTCAAGCCAAGTATCGCTCATTTGCATCCTGGTGATCATGTTCATGTCGAACGCAATAATTCCGTTTACATCACTGACGCCGTAATCGACTCGATGAGTGCG
The DNA here is from genome assembly GCA_964496965.1 of uncultured Bacteriovoracaceae bacterium. GTDB lineage: Bacteria > Bdellovibrionota > UBA1018 > UBA1018 > UBA1018 > CAZCBS01. Next base: position 1,115 of record CAZCBS010000296.1, on the reverse strand, counting down.
GATAATCGAAAAGCCATTCTTAGTTACGATTACTATTCGTTCCCATTCATTCATTCTAGAGAGAAGATAACCGCAAAAGTCACGGACCTCTATTTATCAACAGGTTGTATTCAAGGCACAAATATTTGTGTCGATAAAACCGTTACGATAAGCGGCGAAGTTTATATTAAAAAGATAGCTGGAGTAAACTCTATGAAGAACAAAGTGATCACTGTCATGCCAGTGAGCGAGTTTCCTGGCACGCATTGGGACAAGTACGAGATTGCCAATTTCTCCGATGTCACGATCTTCGGAAATTGAACAACTCCATTTTGATACCTATGTGCGCTTCTTGAGGACGGCATCCAAACCCGCGTCTATCACTTAGGAAAACGGCTTTCTCCAGTTTCCGAATCCGAGGAGAGAATATGAAGTTCGAATGGATCTTAGGTTTTTTTGTTTTAGCTGCGATCACAAACGCACACGCCGGCAGTGAAGGAGTGGGGGGAGGTGATATCTGTGAGAACCGCATTAAAATCGTGCGCGATGATATCGCGGCATGGATTAACCGCGGAGGATCGTCGGGGCTGACCCTTCCTGGTGGCGCGAGCATGTCTCAATATAATAGCGCCATGCTGAGAGTCATTTCTCAGGCCAAGGTGAGTTGTACCGATGAGGTCGTCATGGTCGGTGACTCGGAAAAGACTTGCAAGAATTTCGTACAAAATGGGATTCCTCGCGTCGTTTGCAACTTGAAGCGATTCATGAGTACGGATCAATCTCCTCAGTACGTGCTGATTCATCATGAATTCGCCGGCCTCACGGGAATTGAAAAAAATAACGGAGAGGACTCCGATTACCGGGTTTCAAATCAAATCACGGGATTTCTCGTCGATGAGGTCACCAAGAATCTCGCCGTATTTCCCGCGCCCCCTCCGCCCCGCCCGGTGGTGATCGTGAGACAGCCGGGCCCGGACGTGGTCTGGAACGACGGCTACTGGGACTACCGCGGCTCGAGCTGGTTCTGGGTCGAGGGACGTTGGGTGAGGCCGCCCGCCGAACGGGTCACCTGGGCAAGGCCCGAATACGTTCGGGTCGACGGCCGATGGGTGGACGTCCCCGCCCACTGGGCCCAC
>CAZCBS010000295.1:0-5269 GCA_964496965.1 uncultured Bacteriovoracaceae bacterium | reverse complement strand
ACGGGGGTCCGCTTTTTGACAAACGAGTCTTGAAATCGGACAACGAGTTTTTCTTTCGGTAACGAGATCGTCTACATGATCCTGAAAAAACCGTGATCACTCCGATGCCACCAAGCTTCGAGCGATCTTGGAGATTGGGACGGACTCCTGCCCTCACGATCGCCCAGTGGATTTCTCGCGAAACGAAAATTCGAATAGAAACGGATCTGCTTCTACTTAAAGATTCTAGCTCGAAAAAGCTTCGACAGGCTCAGCTTGGACTTGAGAGACGGATTCAGACGCCTTCCAATATCGTGGCATCAGATCTTGCCATTCGTCTCGCTTTCGCTCGACGTTTTCATACCGTCCTACTCGTCGACGACTTCATGACGAGTGGACACACGCTGAGAAACGCCGCTCTCGCCCTGAAGGACGCTGGCTTTCCGATCGCTCACGCGATCGTACTGGGCTATCGCCCTCGTCAAATCGTTGGAGAAGGAGATTCTGTTGGCAGTTCGGACGACGGCACCTTGATTTCAAGCCCTGCCGCTTTGAGCGCCGTATCGACCTGACGAAACGCACTAGTTGGGCCATAGCCATCGGTCAAGAAATAGATTCCTTCCAAACGATCCAAGGTGATGGCCTCGCGAGGGTCTTCGCCTTCAGAGAATAAAATCGCATCCTCGAAGCGGACCTGCTCGCTCCGAACGTTGGACAAGAAATCCGCTTTGCCTTCAGGAACCCAGCTGGTACCAGTGAACATCTTATCGAGCGAGTTTTTCATCCTGCGAAGTTTTTTTGCGATCGCATGATTGTCTTCGGCCTCATCGGAGGAGAGACAAATTGTCCAATAGCTCTTCATTCCGTCGCCGGTGAAATAACCCCAAACATGGCGCTCCGTCTCCTCACCCGCCTCGCGGGAAATCGCGCCAAAAAATCCTTCTTGAACATCCACTGCCACGGGCTGCTCGTGAACAAACGAAGCCTAAAGCAATCCCATGTGCTCGAGCTTGCGGATGAAAGAAGGCCCCTTCGGCATCCGTTTGAGCTGGCTGATGACGTTCCAAGTATCAGCGAAAAATACGCGCTCGCAAGAAATGCCTTCACTGTACGCGAGCGTCACACTCTCGATTTTGCCGTCTTTGGACTGAATGGATTGAACCGGCACACCTTCGATGCGACGGACATTCGGCATCTCGGCAAGTTTTTCGCGAACCAGGGCTTCGATTTCAGCGATACTCAGCTTCATTCGAGCTTCAAAAACCGGAGCGAAAATGCGCTCAGGCGACCAGAGACACTCATTGCGAGCTTCACGGCGATCTTCTGGAGTTGGAGCTTTCATCCATACCGGTTCACGGAAAGCTTTGTTGCGAAACTCGCGAAGAAACGAGCCTTCGGTCAACGCGCCTGCATCCAGGGAAAACTCCTGGGCCAGCCGCGACCAAACCAGCCCCCCTTTTTCTTCGAAGCCGGTTTCAACTCCTGGGAGCGGCGAAACAATTCGAGATCCAGAACCGGAGACCCACGTGACCTGCTCACCTGTGCGTGCAAGAAACCCCGCAAGCCCAAGAGCCGACCATCCGTCTCCTACGATCACGATCGATTTGTTTTCGCTCATTGAATTAAACCTTTCCGTCGAAAAATGCCTGATGCAAGACTTTTACCGCGTCGTTTGCATGATGCCGATAAACGGCTACCGTCATAGCAAGCGCCGAAGCCGACCCCATCGTAACCGAGATCTGGTTCTGGGCAAGCTTTTCTATCACCTCTTGCAGCGCCGCTCCGTCCTGAGAAAAACGATCCCCAACCACGGAAAGAGGAACCCAGTCTTCTTGGATTTCGTAGCTTTTGATAAATCCATCGACTGCGAGCTTTTCGAGATGTTTTTTCCATTCGAGAATCGAATCTCGATCAGCAAAAAAACGAATTCGGCTATCACCAAAAACAGGTGAGATTACGGCAAGATGACCAATCGCCGCACGGTCCCAAACCGAGGCAAGCGCGGTCGGTCTTTCCAGATCGACCGTCATCAAGACTTTGCCCAAATCCGAAGTCACTGCGGTCACGTGAAATTCTTCCATTCCTCTGGGACTCTTTTGAATTTCCGACATTGGAACTACCTCCGTGCCTTCGGCCTCCCGAAGAGAATTTTTCACCCAAAGCCTAACGCCATACTGCTTCGAGAGCTCAACGCTTCTCGGATGAAGCACTCCTGCTCCTCGCGTGGCCATCTCGACCATGAGGTCATGCGGTATCTTTCGCCAGATTTTGGCCTGAGGAACGATTCTAGGATCCGCCGAAAAAACCCCATCGACATCGGTGTAAATCTCGCAAACCTCTGCCTGAAGCGCCGAAGCTAAAGCCACCGCCGTCGTGTCCGATCCTCCGCGTCCAAGCGTCGTTATTTCCTTCGTCTCGCTCACGCCTTGAAATCCAGCGACGATCACGACTTTGTTTTCAGCAAGCGCCGCCCGCACGCGATCACCGAGAATGCGCCGAATGCGCGCGCGTCGATGTCCCGCGTCCGTGATGATTCCTGTCTGCGAGCCAGTCAGTGAGACAGCGGGAATGCCGCGATCCGAAAGCGCCATACTGAGAAGCGCCATCGAGATTCGCTCTCCCACGGTTAAAAGCATGTCCATCTCGCGCGGATGCGGGTTTTTTGAAATCCGATGAGCGAGATCGATCAACTCATCGGTTGTGTCGCCCATCGCCGAGACTACGACGACAAGACTTTTTCCTTGAGCCTTGACTCGAGCCACGCGGTCAGCAACCGCCTGAATCCGCTCTGGCGTACCGACGGATGTTCCTCCGTATTTTTGGACAATCAAACCGAAACTCATGGACGTCCCTGTTATAACATAAAAAAAGCCCGCTTTTGGCGGGCTTTTTTCACTCAATCTGTATTTTTTCCCGATCAGCCATTGCGAGACCGAACTCGTCGTCCCTGCGGAGCGCGCGCCGCTTCGCGGCGTTGTTCATAGCTAATCTTGCTGTAGTGGCGACGACGCCCCCTACGACGACGACGCTCGGGCGGATCACGAACCTCAAGAGAAGCGATCGAGCGAGAACGATCGTTCGGCATCGGAAGCAAAACTTTTGCCCCGTGACGAAGCGGACGTTTCGGAGAGACTCCGTTCAAATCGCTGATCGGATCCACTTTGATTCCGAAATGCCGCGCGATATTCGTCAGAGTCTCGCCGCGATGGACCTTATAAGCCATGAACTCCACTTGGCGCGGATACGCGTCATGGTTGTAGGTGGCTAGAAATTTTTCTTTCACCAATGCCGGCAAACGAACACGATACGAGCTCACGGTCGGAGGCGTGCACCAACGCAGAAGCTCGGGGTTCAGACTCTTGACGGTTTGATAAGAAAGTCCCGCTGCGCGAGCGACCTTCAAAAGATCCGCCGGGCTTTTCACATCGAACTCGGCCAACTCCGCTCCTCCGACCTCGCCTTTCTTGGTCATATGAGGCGTCGGTACGGGTCGAGCAAGCGGCTGCGAATCGCTCCCATTGTTCACCTGCAGCCCATCCGACGATCCACTCTCATCGGATGGAACCATGAGAGTCGCCGGAACAATCGCGGACCCCGCTCCCTCGGGCGCATCGGCATCTTCGTCGTCTTTCATATCAGCCTTGCTGAGCTGACTCAAAAGATCGCCGACGTTTTGTGGGCCCGAACTCTCAGAATCCGCCGCGCGCTCCAAACGATCATCGGGCTTATCCGATTTCACAAGCTTGACGACTTCACCATCACTCGAGACAGCTTCGTCCGCACCTGGCCGCTGCTGCTTATCCTCGGGCTCAAATCCAAATTGAGTGCGATTTTTCGCGATCAGCGCTGCCGCAATGATCTTTGGCACGTAGTCACGAGTCTCTGGCTTCAGGAAACGATGTCGCGCGATCGCCCAAAAATCTTTGGTTCCAAAACGCTGAACGGCACGCGCGAGCTTTCCTTCACCGGCATTATAAGAAGCGGCGGCAAGCTCGAAGCTGCCAAACATTCCGATGAGCTCCTTCAGATAATCAACAGCCGCGATCGTCGATTTGCGAATATCCCGGCGCTCATCCACCCACCAATTCACCATCAGGCCGTAACGCTTGCCAGTTGCCGAGATGAATTGCCACGGTCCCACTGCTTTGGCATTGGAGCGAGCAAAATTATTGAATCCGCTTTCGATCATCGCCAAATAGACGAAGTCTTCCGAGATTCCGTTCTGCTTGAGAATCGGTCGCATGTACGGAATGAAAAACTCGGCGCGCTCCAAATAAGTGGTGAAATACTTTCGGCCGCGTCCGGTGAAATAATCCACCCAGTATTCAACGCGCGAATTGACGGTGACAGGAATATCGAATGTCGTGTTCTTCAGCCGCTTGCCTTGAACGATCAACTCGCCGTAATCTACTTTTTTTCCCAAGCTCCCTAAATTCGATGAGACAAGTGCTGCATTCGAACTCGGGTTCGATTGCTCTAAATTACTTTTACGAATCACTTCGTCAACGCTTCTCACAGGGGCGGACACAGAAGTATTGGCAGCTGTTTTTCCCGATTCCGTCGGTACTTTCACGGTCGCACAACCCGAAACCAGAACTCCCGTCGTCAGAGAAGCTGCGAACAAAAACGAATTCGAAACTCTTCTTAGTCGAGGCGGCCGAAGGCCGCTACGCTTATAATGATTTAACTGCTTCGAGTCGACCACCCTGCCCCCTTATCGTAACGCCGCGTAACGTCGCTGCGTGACACTCCAGCGTAACGTCGCTGCGTTACGACGTTACATCGTCGACTTCCCGTCAACGGTTCGTTCAGTTTAAGCGAGCGCTTCCGAGCTTGTCAAAAGATCTGAGCTATCTAGATAGGGGTTCCCTAGATATCGGCTCTATGATGAGGCGCTCCGAAGCAGGGCGAGAATCCGCTTCATTTCCGACCGAAATAGGCAAGCCTGCCAAATTCCGATCAACCTTCAAGGATTCAATGGGAAGAAGATCATCATAAGCGTAGCGGCCTTCGGCCGCCTCGACCATTTGATTTTCAGCCGCTTGAGCTAAGTCCGTCCACTCTTTGGCATATTGTCCAACTTCTACCGGTAAGTTTTGAGGTTGATTCATCAAGATGGCAGATTCCTTCTTCTCGTGGCTTTCTCCTAAAAGCGCGGACTTTGACTCCGACTCAAGCTGGACTCCAACAACAGGCGACTTCACCCCCGTCGCAATGGCTACAGGATGACCTCCTGAATCACGACGAATCTCGTAGCGAAAGTATCCAGTAAAAATTCCCTTTTCAGGAA
>CAZCBS010000294.1:0-5344 GCA_964496965.1 uncultured Bacteriovoracaceae bacterium | reverse complement strand
ACGTTTGCGAGGTTCGTGGCCTTCAATCTTCCGTCAATCGCGTGGAGCGCTATCGCCTCTCGCCCGATCACAGAAGCGCGACCTTTGATCGAATCATCATCGACGGCATCGAAGCGGGAAAAATCCACGACGGCGGACGACTTCGATTCGGGCCGGATGGAATGCTCTACATCTCCACTGGTAACGCGGGAAACACCGATCTTTCCCAAGACGCGAACTCCTTGAACGGCAAGATCTTGCGCCTCACCCCCGACGGCGCGGTTCCCGGCGCTAATCCCGTGCCCGGAAAAGCTTGGTATCTGAACGGAGTCCGAAACTCCGAGGGATTTGACTGGATCGATCCTCAAACCCTGGTCGTCGCCGATCACGGTCCCACGGGCGAATACCAAGGGCGCGAGGGCGGAGACGAGATCAATATCGCTCACGCGGGCGACAATTTAGGCTGGCCCACGATCTGGCACTGCGAGACTCAAGCCGGACTGATCACCCCGATTTTGAGCTGGAACGATGCGGTTCCACCCGGCGGGCTCTCGATCTATCGTGGCAATCAGATCCCAGGCTGGAACGGAAACGTCATCGTGGGAACGCTCGGGTCCGAGCATCTTCATCGAATCGTGCTCGATGCGAACCGCAATGTCAGCAAGCACGAAGTTTATTTCGACGGTCAGGTCGGAAGGATTCGGGATGTCATCACAGGACCCGATGGCGCGCTTTATATCACGACCAGCAATTGCGACGGCCGGGGAACCTGCCCTGCGGAGGGCGACTCCATTTTGAAAGTCGTGCCTGGAGCGCAAACTGCGTCGGCAAGACGACAGAACCGAGAAACCGCGGCCGACACTCCTCCTCTTTTCGTGCAGGGCACTTTAAGCTATGGCACAGGAGCGCCGATTCAAAACGCGAGCGCCTCGCTTGATTTCACCGTGTCCGGGATGAAGCTTTTCGATAGCGCTGAAAACTCCTGTCCGGGCGATCCTCATATGCAAGGAGTCGAGTCGGACCAGATCACGACCGGAGAACGGGGAGACTTTTCTACACAAATTTTATTCAACGAAATCGTGTCGCGCGTGAACGCCAGCTGCACTTTTCAAAAAAGCCCGAGCGATATCGACTCGCTGACGGTCTCGGCCACGATCGACACGGATACCGCTTCTTGCTCAGAGTACTGCAAAGGCGTCTCGAATCCACCGGATCCCTCCTGCGTCTCGAACTGTCTGACCGGCCAAAAAAAGCTTCAGGGCACGAAAAACTTTTCCCGTACCGAACTTGCTCAACCGGCTCTGAGTTCTCCACTCATTCTCAACGAGCTCGGTCCGGGGCTTTCTTCCGCGCATGGCCCCGATCTGGTCGTCGACGGAAAAGCCGCCCAGCAAACCGCTCAGGTCAGCACGGAGAATTTCACGGCGGAGGATTGCGCCGTCGTTGAAGGATGCGTTTCGAGTCCGGGTCAGCACAAACTTTTACGCTTTGACGGCGTGATTCAAAACCTCAGGGACTCGGATTTCGTACTGGGAAGTCCGGAGAACAATCCCATCTTTACTTATAGCTCCTGCCACCAGCACTATCACCTGCAAGACATCATGCTTTACGAGCTTCTGGATCCGACGAGCAAGAAACCGATTCTGGTCAACGGCTCGGCGATCGTGGGACGCAAACAAGGCTTTTGCATGATCGACAATGAGCAAATTGCGGGAAACAGCGCCGGAAAGTTCAATTGCGAGCTCCAAGGCATCTCGCCGGGTTGGTCGGATAACTACGACCATACACTGGACTGCCAATGGATCGATGTGACCGGAGTTCCCCCTGGAAATTACACGCTTCGCATTACGGTGAATCCGAATGGCAGATATTCGGAGTCTAGCCGGTCCAATAATTCGGCGGATGTTTCGGTGACAATTCAGTAAAAACGTTTACCATGCGCCGCAACACAGACGTAGCGGGCTTCAGCCGCCTTGGCTTGACATTCAGAATCTCTCGTTGGATACAACACCGTCTTGGGGGATTATTTGTGAAATTATTTGTCGTACTGTCTTGCCTCACCGCTGTTTCGGCAGGCTCCGCCTGGTCCGCGACCGAGTCCAACTCAGAAACGAAAGCGACTGCCGTGAGCGAAAGCAGCGTGGGCTCGAGTCACTCCGCTCTCGATCTCGTTCGCGAAAAAACGGCCGTTAGCTACTACGGAATCTACTACGGCCCCCCTGCTTCCGATCCGGGCTCCAGCCACCAAGTCAACGAATGGGGCAAGCCCACCACCAATCAGAACTTCTTGAATTACCTTTCGCTCAGTTACAAAGCGAGCAAGACGCTTCTTCCTGGCATCACCGTGATGTCGACCTACACGCCTGTGCGTGGTCAAGACATGACGCTTTTGGATCCTTATCTCCGACTGACCGACACCAAGCTCATCGACTCAGGAAACTGGACGCTCTACAGCGAGCTTCGACATTTTCTTCCGGTCACCAATGCCTCGCATAACGCTCATAAGATGAGCACGCTCGGTACTTTTCAGTGGCTGACTTACCGGATTCCTCAAACCCGACTTTCAGTCGGCGCATGGGCGAAGTTCTACTGGTCGATTTATGGCTCGGCAGCCGCTCCAGGAACGGGCCCTGACTATCAAGCGTACCTTCGCCCTCAAGTTTTCTACACGATCAGTCCAAAATTTTCGGCTTCGCTTTATTACGAAATGTTCGGCAACCACAAACTCGGCAAGGCCGCGAACGACTGGTATAACGCCGGAACGGATTTACAGCTCGGTGGAATGTGGACAGTGATGCAAGGCCTGACGCTTAATCCTTATCTGCAATTCAACACCGGTGGAAAAGTCACGGCAGACACGACATCGCTTGGCGCTCAGTTTTTCGCAACGATTTTGTAAGTACGACTCCAGAACGCCAGTCTCGCGCCGACCATGACTAGGTTCCCTGAGCTTTTGGGATGCGAATCAAGCGAAAGCCACGCGTATCACTGCCGGACTCTGCCCCGTCGGCGCCACGACTCGTGGAACGCCCGTTGTCCGGAACATCCCACCAACTCCCCCCGCGAAACACGCGGTGCGAATCTGAGGCTCCTAAGGGATCGATACCACCTGGAGGAGAGTTCTCGTATCCATCCTGAACCCACTCCCAAACATTTCCGTGCATGTCATAAAGTCCCGCAGGATTAGGCTTGAGACTAGCCACGTCATGCGTCTGACCTTGTGAGTTACCCAATCCGTTTTGGTCATACCATCCGTACTGAGAGCTCTTCGTCTCATCGTTTCCGAAAGAAAAAGCTGTATTCGTTCCGGCGCGAGCCGAGAACTCCCACTCAGCCTCGGTCGGTAAACGATAGCGGTAAGCGGAATCAAGCTCGTTTAATTTTTTGATAAACTCCTGAACGTCACTCCAAGACACTTGCTCGACAGGGCGATTGGGGTTCAGCGAGATCCCGTTGATCACCTCGCCTCCCGCTTGAAAATGCGACGGATTTTTTCCCATCACCGCAAACCACTGAAGCTGAGTCACCGGGGTCGCTTGCATTTCAAATGGTTTCGTTAAAATCACCTCACGGAGCCGTTCACCTGAAATCTCGGAGCGAGGACTTCCGAGCCGAACTTTTTTTCCTCCGGACGGAATCTTGAACTCCCGAAATTGAAAGCTCTCGGGTTTCGCCGCTCGTAAAAGGGTGAGCGCTTGCGCATCGTTTTTCACGAACTTTTCAAAGAGCGGAAGACTCGAGCTTTTTTTAAGACTTTCCCTGAGCCAAGCTTGTGCCACGCGGCGATCGATCGGCTGATCGAATTTTCCTTGAGTGAGCTTTTGAAATAATTGAATTCGTTCGGATGGTCGTTCGATTTCAGCATAGGAAAGCGCGCGAAGACCGAACTTTCGAGCCTCGGGATGATAGGATGCCAAGGCATTCTCAATTGACTGCTCACCGATGTCCGGCTTGAGATTTCGTAAAAGGGACGGGATATATTGCTTCATTATCCACGTCTCCATTTCCGTTCCGTGCGCCAGATAGCTCAAGCCATCCGCGATAGGGCCTGGATCCACTTGGTAGGCCTTGGTTTTAATCCACTCAGCGAATTTCTCCACTTCTTGGGAGGGCTTTTGAACGAGTGCCCCCTCAAGTCGGATCCATTCCTGAAAAAGCAGCTCATGATTGGCTGCTTTGGCCTTGATCTTCTCCTTCACGAGCATTCTGATTTTTTTTAGCTCCCGCGGATCGGAAAGTCCCGATGCAAAAGTATGTTCAATCCTTCGCCTGAGTTTCCAGAGTAGAGCCTTGTCGTCTTCTGAAATCTCTTTTCCTTCGGCCAAAAAATCAAAGTACTGAGACGGCGACATCTCAAGGCTCTCAGGAATCACTCGAATCGCGTTTTTATTCTGCCAAATCACGAAATCGCCGGAAAGCGCGAAGTCCTTTCCTTCGCGAGCGTTGGGATCGACCTTAAAACGAATGGTAATCCCGGTGCCCTTGGCTCCTTTTGTCCCGGTTTTTGTATAAAACCCGTTGCCGTAAACCGCGGTTTCTCCAACCGCTCCCTGCCGCGAGATCAGCACATTGGGCTCTCCAGTATGCGCGCGCGTGATGCTCTCGTAGGCCAAGAAGTTGTTGGTCTCGTGAGCAACGATGTCGAGCCCAAGATCTTTCGCGGTTTTTCCTGAGCCCTCTCCCACAAGTTTGGATTTGAGGGGTTCTTTATTCATCCACCATGAAAGCGAGTCTTGATCATTAGGATTGTTTTTGATGGCGAGAAGCTTTTGCTTAAGACCGAGTTGATCCAATGTCTCGGATGCGTATTCAATATCAACCGCGTGCTGATAAAGCTTTTTACCGTTTTTCTCAATCCAGTACTGTGCGGCAGAGCTTCGCAAATCACGGACAGGATCAAATTGATCGATCACTCTTTTCATGACGGCAAAGTCTTCTTCCCGGATTTTTAGATCATATTGAAACGCTTTCGTCAGCGCGCGGATGACAGAGAAAATAGGAGGATTTTTTCCTTCTCTTACTCGTTGAGTCCGTCCGTGATTCGGTGAAAAATAATAAGTCAATTTGTCTTCATGCACGTCTTTTAAAAACTGCGAATCCTTGGCGTTCTTCCAATCCCGGACGTCTCGAACGACGGATTCGTCTTTAGGCGGATTCGTGAGTTCGATCATCCCGGTCGAGTTCGAATCCGTATGCTGATTCATAAAGCCAAAATCATCCAAGATCGCGCCTTTATCTCCACTCGATTCTCGGAGGCTTCGAACCTCCCAAGGTGTCGCCTTGGATCCGACAAAATAGGGAAACTGAATCTGAAGCGCTTGCTGAAATTCCTGCGCTTGGCTTGCGCTTCCGTCAACCACGACAT
>CAZCBS010000293.1:0-5345 GCA_964496965.1 uncultured Bacteriovoracaceae bacterium | reverse complement strand
CAAGCCGAGGGAAACGGGCCAAAGTAACGGGCGCCATCCGGAAGCGTCCGGCGGGTGTATTCAATTCGCGGAAAATCGTTTTGGACCTGAATCTTAAGATAAGGATAGGATTTATCGTCTTTGAGCCGGACGTTGAACTTAGGCTTATGCTTTTTGATCAGCGTGCACTCCAACAAGAGCGCTTCGGCCTCAGTTTCGGTCAAAATCACGTCAAATCGACGCACTCGGCCGACCATCATCTCGGTCCGAGGGCTTTCATGGGGCGCCGGCTGGAAATACTGACAGAGCCGATTGCGAAGGTTTTTCGCTTTACCGACGTAAATAATGACGGCCGACTCGTCTTTCATCAGATAGACGCCCGGTGAAGTGGACGCAGAATGAGCTTGTTCGAGCAAGGCGGCTTTGTTGGCTTGATTTTCCATCCCGCTCCACTATAACCCTAAATAGAGGAGAATCGAAATGGCCCCCAATGCTTCCGGCGCAAACGCAGTCGGCAAAGAAACCCTTTCCTACTGTACTAGCTGCAAAATGGACCTAAACCACATCATCGTGGCTCTTAAAGGCGATCGCATCGCTAAGGTTCAATGCTTAACCTGCAAAAAAGAACACGCCTATAAAGCGGCTAAGGGCGTCACAGAGCCTGGAAAAGCTGTCAAGGGCACTCGCACCAAGAAAAAAGCGGCTGCGGTCGAAGAAGATGCTAATCATTCGATCGAAGCTGAATGGCAAAAGCTGATGTTGGCTCATAAAGATGCGCCAACCAAAGGCTATTCGACCAAAGCAAACTTTGGACTGGGCGACAAAATCGCTCACCCGACCTTCGGTGATGGGATTGTTGGAAAGTTGATTTACCCCAACAAGATTGAAGTGGTTTTCCAGATGGACGTGAAAGTCCTCATCCATGGCGGCGCGCTCCCTGCTTAATAAAAGATTTTTCGGGGTCGTTTTCTGCCTTTTCTTGGCGGCATGTTCCGGCAAAAAGGTAAAAACGACTCCCGAACTCTCTCAGCTCGAAGGCAAAAAGGTCGCTCTAGTCGACGTGGAAGGCGAAGATACCGCCCGAAAAATCGTCGAAGTGGCCTTGGTGAATCAGCTTGTGCGGACTGGCTATTTTGAGCTCGTCTCGAAGCAAGATCTTCAATCTGCCCGTGTTTCGGTCGATGTCGACTCCTCTCAACCTTTGGCGGTAGCCCGCAAGGCCGGCGCAGATTATGCGCTTTTAGCCAAAGTCCTTGCCTTCGACGCAATCGAAAAACAGGGCTATTCGGAAGAAAAAGTCCATGACTCGCAGCTCGAGCAGGAAACCGGTAACGGCGAGACGACGCGTGTTTACAAAGTGAAGCAGCTCGATGGCCATGTCGCAGTCGAGCTCAAATTTACCGACGTGCACTCTTCAAAGCAGGGCGAGACGCGCTCAGCCATCGCGGAAAAGTCGGATCAAATAACCGCAGAATCAAAAAACGAGGCAGCTCACCTTCCTCCGCGTCTCAGATTCTTAGAAAAACTCTCGAACGAAGCTTTTCAAGAATTCTTCGAAAAATACAAATAAGCCCAGGCTAAGGTCGATACTGGAACCTCTCTTGCAACTTTCTCGACAGAAAGGCAATTGCATGAAGATCGGTATTATTGGTTCCGGAAAAATCGGCGCGACTTTAGGCAGCCTCTGGGCGGAAGCCGGACATGAGGTCTTCTTTAGCTCTCGCCATCCCCAAAAGCTGACTCATCTCGTGAAAGAGCTTCAAGCCAAAGGGCACTGCGCGCAAGCCGGCGATGTCGAAGAAGCCGTTCGCTATGGCGACGTGATTCTCTTCTCTCCCCCCTTCAGCGAAACCGATGCGGCACTCGAAGAGACAGGATTAAGTAAGAAAGGCCTCGACGGAAAAATCGTGATGGATGCGACAAATCCTTTTACGGCCGAGGGTCTCGAGCTTGCGCTTCCGATGGGAACGACCGCGGTGTCCGAGCTGGTCAAAAAAATCCCGAAGGCCCGTGTCGTCAAAGCGTTCAATACGGTTTATTGGCAGACACTTCGAGATCTCAATCACACACCTTTCGAGAGCCGCTATGTGATTTGCTATGCGGGCAATGAAGAAACATCCAAACAGCTCGTTTCCAATCTGATCGAAGATGCAGGCTTCATCGCTTTTGACCTAGGCCCACTTCAAAATGCTTCGCTCATGGAGCCCGGCGGCCCGTTTTTCAATCAAGAGCTGACGCTGATGCAGGCCGAAAAAGTGCTCCATTCGATCGGCCGCCAAAACCAAGAAGCCGCATAAGACCGCGGCTTAAATCCTTTGGTGGATTTTTTCTCGAATCAGACTCTCGGCTTCACGTGATCCGCCCCTGAAAAGCTCGCAGGTCTGGCGGTGGCAAAGCTGCGGAGTATCCCCCTCTTTTCGAAACACAAAAGGATGAAAGACATGCTCTTGACTGCTGGGTCCCGACAAAACAATCGGACCGGTGAGCCAGAGCAAAGACGCATTGAGAAGCTCTCCGTAACCAAAAGGTCGCTTTTCGATCGCCGGGAAAATTCGCGCGAGCTGACGCTCGGCCTCGGTTCGCCACTCCGCTTGTTTTCCGCTGGAATCGATTTCAGAAAGCGCTAGCAAGCACTGGATAGTGACGCCCGTTCCGGATGGAATTGCCTGATCGTAAATCGTCCTCGGACGCTGAATCAGCGCCTCATGATCATCGCTCGTGAAATAATATCCGGGTCCCTCGATGGCTGAAAAATGCTTCAAAATGACGGAAATCCAGCCCTCCGCCTGAGACAAGAGCGTCCGAGTCCGCTGAGAATCGGACTCAAAGCGAGCCAGATCGATCGCTGCCATCGATAGAAAAGCGTAGTCATCAAGATAAGCATTGAAGCGCGCTTGTCCGGACTTCCAAGTCCCTTTCAGTCGATTTTCGGGCAAGCCAATCGCTTTCAAAAGAAAATCATATGCGCGATTTGCCGCATTCCATGCTTGAACGGAAGACTCATTCTTGCCTTCGCGCTTGAGTGCTTGCGAGGCCCAAGCCAGTCCGCTGATCAAGAGTCCATTCCAGCCCGCAAGAACCTTATCGTCCGTACCTGGCGCGATTCGCTTCTTTCTCGCTTCAAAGAGCTTCTTTTTCGCCCGCAAAAGCGTCTCGCCCTCAACATCAGATAGGGACTGGGACAAATACAGAACCGTTTTCCCATGCTCAAAGTTGCCGCCCTCGCTGACGCCATAGTGACGAGCAAAGAGCTGCGCTTCTTCCGGAGTCAAATGCCGCTTGAGATCTTCAAGATCCCAGACAAAGAACTTTCCTTCCTCACCTTCGGAGTCGGCATCTTGCGCGGCGAAAAAGCCGCCTTCGGAAGTTCGCATTTCGCGAAGAACGTAACCCACCGTTTCGTCGAGAACTCGCGTGAAAAGCGCGCGCTGCTCATCCGTCAAAGCACCCGCCGCAGGCGCTCCTGCCGCGTCCTGAGGACTGGTCAAAAGAACCTGCGCATACGATCGCAAAAGAAGCCCATTATCGTAGAGCATCTTCTCAAAGTGAGGAACGCTCCAAGTCGCATCGACCGAGTAACGATGAAACCCGCCGCCCAAATGATCATAAATTCCGCCAGAGGCCATTTGAGTCAGAGTGAGAATGGCGGCTTCCATTGCCGACTCTGTTTTCGTCGCCAGTCCGAAGCGCCAAAGAAAATCGAGCATCATCGAATTGGGAAATTTAGGAGCTCCTCCGATTCCGCCATCTTCCCAATCCACCTGGCTCAGAAGAGTCTCCGCCGCTTGCGCCAGCTTGGGAAGCGTCGGATGATCGCCAGGCCCCTGCACGCCT
The DNA here is from genome assembly GCA_964496965.1 of uncultured Bacteriovoracaceae bacterium. Lineage (GTDB taxonomy): Bacteria > Bdellovibrionota > UBA1018 > UBA1018 > UBA1018 > CAZCBS01. The sequence goes on along the minus strand of CAZCBS010000293.1, from coordinate 1,532 downwards.
GTCGCGTTCTCCAGCTCACGAATGAAGTCCGTAAGCTTTTCCGCGTTCTCGTTCACGGAAGCCGCGTCGTTTTTATAAGCATCCGAAATCGCCGCGAGCACGCGAGGAAATCCAGGCCTTCCCCAGCGATCTTCCGGAGGATAATACGTTCCGCCAAAGTAAGGCTTCAGCTCCGGAGTCAGAAAAACAGTCAGTGGCCAACCTCCGCTATGGGTGATGGCTTGCGCGACATTTTGATAAATCTGATCAAGATCCGGCCTCTCCTCGCGGTCGACTTTGATATTGATGAAGCGCTCATTCATCAGCTTCGCGATTTCGGGACTTTCGAAGCTCTCATGAGCCATCACGTGGCACCAATGACACGCGGAGTATCCAATGCTTAATAAAATCGGCTTGTTTTCGGCGAGCGCGCGGGAGAGCGCCTCTTCCCCCCAAGGGTACCAATCCACTGGATTGTCTTTATGCTGCTGGAGATAAGGGCTTGTTTCGTGCGCCAGGCGATTGGGCATAGGAATCCTCCACGTGCGCACGCTAGCCCATCCTGCCGGCGGAATCAATGTCTGGGTCAAGGCGAGCTTAGGGCGACGAGTGTCAAGCCTGACACGTTTTGACCTCTTGCGACAAGTTGAGTTAGAATTTTAAAATACATACTACTTGTTTATTTTTTTGCGCGGTATTTTGAAGCCCTTCGGAGAAGTTCGTTCTATGCGTCTGTGGCGGCGTTTTTTCAATCCACCCCAGTCTCTTTCGCTCGACCCAAGTTGGCCTGATGAGCTCGAGATTCGAGTCGCCGAAAGCGCGGACGAGCTCGAAAAGGCGTTTCACCTGCTCCACGACGCTTATGTCAAAGAGGGACTCATGAATCGCCTTCCGAGCGAGATGAGAATCTTGCCTCAACAGCTTCTGCCCCAATCTTCCGTGATCATCGCGCTTTGGCAAAACAGGATCGTCGGTGCGGTTTCTTTGGTTCGTGACAATCCCCTGGGGCTTCCGATCGAACAGGCTTTCTCCCTTGAAAAGCAACGCCAAGGCGGAAAATGCCCCGCTGAAATGTCCTTGCTTGCAATCGATCCGTTAGAGACCGAGCTTCGCCCGCGCATTACGTTTCCGCTTTTTCGCTTCATATATCAATACGCGCGCAAATGTTTCAACATTCAATACTTAGTCCTGGCGGCGAGCCCAAACTCTCAGAGTTTTTACCGTCATGTGCTTCTTTTTGAACGAACCGGTTTTCGCTCGACAGGACTCGTCCTTGATTTAGATCTTGCGCCTCGAAATTGGAAAAGCTTCTACGAGAACCGTTCCGATGACTCTAATTTAGCGCATTACATGGATCAGGAATTCGACCATCCGGGATACAAACTCCCCACTCGGATTTATAGCGTCGTCTCGGATTTGCGACTGACTCCGCAGATTCTCGAAAACCTCTACCTGCGCAAGGCCGGACTGCTCAATTCACTCAAGCGAGAGGAAATTCGGGTAATCCAAGTTGCATACCCACATGCGGGTTTAGAGTCAGTTTCTAACAATAT
>CAZCBS010000292.1:0-5354 GCA_964496965.1 uncultured Bacteriovoracaceae bacterium | reverse complement strand
ATTCAAACGTCATTCTCAATCAGCTTTATAAGATGACCCAGCTTCAGGAAAACTTTGGTATCAATATGCTGGCCATTCATCAGGGCCAACCAAAGACGTTCAACTTGCGCGACATGATTTGGGCGTTCATCGAACATCGCAAAGACGTTGTCGTTCGTCGCACCGTGTTCGAGCTTAAGAAAGCGGAAGCCCGCGCGCATATTTTGGAAGGTTTGAAGCGAGCTGTTGAAAACATCGACGAAGTGATCGCGTTGATCAAGGCGGCGAAGTCTCCGGACGAAGCCAAAATCGGTTTGATGGATCGTTTTCAGTTCAGTGCTCTTCAAGCGCAAGCGATTCTCGATATGCGTCTTCAACGCCTCACCGGCCTCGAGCGCGATAAAATCATCGAAGAGTATCGCCAGATTCTCGCATTGATCGAAGAACTGAAGAAGATTCTTGGCAGCGAATCGCTTGTTTTCAAAATCATCAAGGACGAGATTCTTGAGATTAAAGAAAATTATGGTGACAAGCGCCGCACAGAAATCGTGCACGGCGGATCGACGGATTTCGAAGTCGAGGATTTGATCGCCGACGAAGAAACTCTCGTTTCGATTACTCACACAGGTTATGTGAAGCGTTCCGATCCGACGCAGTTCCGCAGCCAACATCGTGGTGGCCGCGGCATTCGCGGCGTTGCGACGGGTGACGAGGATTTTGTCACCGCGATTTACAGAACCAACACCCTGAATCACCTGCTCTGCTTCTCGGATAAAGGTCGACTCTATTGGCTCAAGGTTTACAAGATTCCAGAAGCATCGCGCGGAGCTAAGGGCAAAGCGATCGTCAATCTGATCTCTCTCCAATCCAATGAGAAGATTAAGGCGATTCTCCCTGTACGCGAGTTCACTGAAAATGAATACGTCATCATGGTCACTAAAAAAGGCGTGATCAAGAAGACCGCATTGAGCGAGTTCAGCAATGTTCGTAATGCTGGTCTCAACGCGATCTCCATCGATGATGAGGACGAGTTGGTAGGCGCGAAAGTCACGAACGGCAAGAACGAGGTTTTCCTCTGCTCGATGCACGGCATGAGCATCCGCTTCCCTGAAGAAGATGTTCGCCCGATGGGCCGTGCGGCTCGCGGCGTGATCGGAATGAGCCTCGACGAAGGTGATCGTGTGATGGCGATGGAAGTGTTGAGCACTGAAGTCGATGCCGAAGGAAAGCCGATCAAGCCGTTTGAGGTTCTTACGGTGACTGATGGCGGTTATGGAAAGCGCACGCCGGTTTCCGAGTATCGTGTGCAAAGCCGTGGCGGTAAGGGCGTGATCACGATGAAGTGCGTGAGCGAGGCTCGTGGCAATGTCATGGGTGCGCGTCAGGTTCTTCCGAAGGACGACATTATGCTCGTCTCGAACAAGGGCCAGATGATTCGTATCCACGTGGGAGAGATTTCCGAGCAAGGCCGCACCGCTCAGGGCGTTCGTTTGATGAACATGGCCCAGGGTGAAAAGGTCGTTTCGTTCGAATACATGGCTGAAAGCTCCGTTGAGAGCACTGAGAGCGAGGACGGCTCTGCTACGCCTCCGTCAAACGCTTAAAGCTGTCGCTATTTTCACGATGATGGCCGCAGGTCTGAGCGCCTGCGGCCTCAATAGCGCCAAAAAGCAGTACGTCTTAGCCGAAACTCTTTGGACTGAAGGAAACTACGCGGCTTCAGTCAATGAATTCGAAAAGGTCTATGCGCGCGATCCCCGCGGAAAACTCGGTCTTCAAGCGCTTTTTCGAGCCGCGACAACGCAGGCGTTTTTTCTCAACCAGCACGAAGAGGCGATTAAAAAATATCGCCAGTACGCCGAAGTTTCCACCGACCAGGAAACAGCATGGGAAGCTCAGCTTCAAATCGGCGAAGTCCTTTTCATGAAGCTTGAGCAGTACGACCAGGCGATTCAGCAGTATCAGACGCTTTTGAAAATCAAGCCGCAGGATAAAGACGCTCCCCTCTTTTTCTTTCGCATCGGAAAATCGCAGTTCTTTTTGCGAAAATTTAAAGAGGCCGTCGACACCTGGAAACAGCTTGTGGAAAAATACCCCTCCTCTTCTTTAGTCGAACAATCGCTGTATGAAGTGGGCGTCGCTCATTATACTCGTGGCGAGCAATCCACCGACGGACGAAACGCCGCAAGCTCCAATCAATCTTATCAAGAGGCTATTCGGTCTTTCGAAAGCTTCATTAAAAAGTATCCGTCCAGCAAGCTAGTTCCTCAGGCTAAATTTGGAATAGCATCTTGTTTAGAAGAGCTGGATGACCTCGATGGAGCTTACCGTGCGTATGAAGCTCTGAGATCAACCTACCCTTCTCCGAATGTCATCACTGTGAAGCTGGTGCGGATTCGGGAGCGCAAGGCCCAGAGAAATCGATGAATAGTTCTGATGATCGGAAAAACTGGATCCGAAGCCTCGCGCTGTTTAGCTATATTTTAGGTGATCTCATCGCTTGCTCAGGACTCGGGATCGGTGCCGGCTATTGGGCGTGGAAACATTGGGGCGCCCCTTTTTGGGTGATTATTCTGACCAGCATGACCGGACTCGGCCTTGCTTTTTATCGCTTGTATCGAGCCTCCCAGTTGGGCGATGACAACGGCAAAGGCTAAAATTCATGGAAGTACCATCGGAAATTCCGTCTCTGGGGCGAAAGAATCTTTTTCCCTTCATCGCTTGCGGTCTGCTTTGGATCGCAATAAGCGGGGCATTCTGCTTTCGTTTCTCGGAAAACTCCGACGAAACTCGGCGTGCTCTGATCTGGATGCTGCGACTTTCCTTCCTTTCGATGATCGATTTGCTAGCGATCGCCAAAGTTTTCTACTACGCCTTTGAGCTTCAAAGGCCTCAGGAGCCAGGAAAACGCATTTTTTCAGTAATTCGTACTTCCTATTGGGGAGCGATTAAGATAGCTTGCATCGTAATTTGTGGAACTATTTTGGTGAAAGGTAGCCACCTTCCCGCAGGAATTCCAGTAGTTGGCCTGATTACAGGCATTTCAACGCTGGTTTTTGTTCCTTTGCTGGGAGGACTGGTTTGGTACTTCACGCAAAGAGCAAGTTAAGGTCAGTCCGTTATGCATGAGTCACATCACTTTTCTTGGTTAGGTCTCTTTGGGGTAAATGAGGAACTTAATCACGTCGTCATGTCCGCCATCATTGGCGTGATTTTGATTGTTACGACGTTTATCGCTGCCGCTCAGATGAAGCGTGTTTTTGCGAAAGACGGCGGATTGATTCCCGATTCGAAGATGACTTTCAAAAACTTCTTCGAAATCTTGGCTGAAAAGCTTTACGGTCTCACCGAAAGCGTCATCGGCCATCACGATGCACCTCTTTATTTCCCAGTCATCGGATCACTCTTCGTATTCATTTTTACCTGCAACTTGATCGGATTGATTCCAGGTCTTTTGCCTCCGACTGACAATATGAACACGACGACCGCATTGGGGGTTTTCGTATTCCTTTATTATAATTACGTCGGTCTGCGTGCGAATGGCATCGGCTATCTCAAGCACTTCTTGGGCCCAATGCTTTGGCTCGCACCGTTGATGCTCATCATTGAATTGGCGTCACATATCTTCCGCCCTCTTTCCTTGGCGCTTCGTTTGCGCGGAAACATCATGGGCGACCACGTTGTTCTCAGCGTTTTTAGCGGTTTGGTTCCTTACCTCCTTCCTGTGGTTTTCTACGGGATTGGAGTGTTTGTAGCCTTTATCCAAGCCTTCGTTTTCGTTTTGATGACGATGGTTTATATCTCCCTGTCCACAGCTCACGATCACTGAAAGGAAATTTTTTCATGAAAAATATGATGACGATTCTGTCCCTGGCTATGGTTTTCTTCGGCGCTACCGCAGCTTTCGCTCAGGAAGGCGCTGCCGCTGCCGGCGGCAATCAGTACGGCGGTCTTGCTGCCGCTATCGCCATCAGCGTTGCCGCATTCGGCGGAGCTCTCGCTCAAGGCCGTACGGCTGCAGCAGCTCTCGAAGGCATCGCACGTAACCCAGCCGCTCAAGGCAAAATTTTCGTACCGATGATTATCGGTCTCGCTCTGATCGAATCCCTCGTTCTTTACGCGTTCGTTATCGCGTTCGTTAAGATCACGGTCTAATTCGATCGAGCTGTAAACGGATACAGGGAAGAGCCGCTCTCGGGAAACTGGGAGCGGCTCTTTTTTTTGGTAGTCCGCACAAAGTAATGAAAGGCTCGTTGATGCGTATTGCTTTGATTTTAATTCTCACTCTTTTAAGTCAATACTCGATGGCGGCTGTGAAAAAGCCGGCTAAGAAAGTCGAGCTTGGCTTGGTTAGAAAGAACGCCTTTGCCGAAGTTCAGTTCCGACCTGAAACGGATCCGAATAAGCGAGATTTAGAGAAAGAGCGATATACGACTTTAGATAAGCTTGAGTGGCAAAACCAGGCGTTTCTCAATGGGCAGGGCCCCGGCACAGAGCCGCATGCGCAGGATCTACAGCAAACAATGTTCAACCAGGCGATGCAAAATTTGCCGAAAATACCGCTGTCAGGTCCGTCGAAATAACGCCATTTTGCGCTGATATCGATCACTTGTAAAAGGAGCGATGAACGGTACAATGGCGTCAACAGATACGAAGGGTGTTCCGGTCGAAAATAAAATTGAACATGACACGACTCTTATAAAGCGAGCAGACTTAGAAAAAGTGAAATCCGCCGATCATCAAGAGAAGGCTAACCTCAAAGCAAAGAAACATGTAAAGTCAACAAAAGCTGAGGACGTTAAAACAAACGATGATTAAAACTTTCAGCCAAATGAAAATCAGGCTGCGAGCCAGCGTGATGGATGGCCCAGTAAGAGATCTGACCGGAAGTTTCTTCAATAACTGTAGTCAGGCCAATCTCTAACTGAGAAAAGTTTGCCCAGGCCGGTAACCTGATTTCACAAACAAGTCGCCAGCAGTCACCTTCTTTAGCAAAAAGAGGCTGCAAAGAATGAATCGCCTCTTCTTTTACCATCCCTTGTCTGTAGGACGCAAAACGATAGGCATTCCAGTCTCCGGTTGGAGAAAGATTAATCTCCCAATACTGGTCTTGGCTTACTGGCTTAATAAAAGCCTCAAAGCAAGTATGCTTCCAAAGCTCGTCCTTGCGCTGAGGTTTGCCGCTCAGACTTGCAGGCCAAAGAATTTTTTCGAGCGCTCCGCCGGCGGAGTAAGTCAGAACGAGCTTTCGCTCTTGGCCGTCTCCTACTAGCTCAGCGTTTGCCTCAAGAGACAAGTCGGCGAGGTCGTGTCGGCTAGATGGAAACGCTACAAGTTTTGGCATTTCTCTATTTTAGATAAGGCTTCAAGAATTC
>CAZCBS010000291.1:0-5402 GCA_964496965.1 uncultured Bacteriovoracaceae bacterium | reverse complement strand
CGAAGGGTAGTTTCCATATCAATATGGTACATGGGGCAATATGAGTCAGAAAAGTCACAAAAAGGTTTTGGCTTACGATTTGGGCGGCACAAAAGTCCTAGTGGGAGTCGTTACCCATCAAGGCAAGGTCTTGGATGAGATTCGCGCTCCCGTCGTCTCCGAAAAGGGCAAGGCCGCGGTGATCCAACAGCTTGCCGACCTGGGAAACGAGCTTTTAAAGAAGCATCCCGAAATTCGCAAAGTGGGAATGGCATCTGCGGGCCCTCTGGATCCCAAAACAGGAACGCTTCTTGACCCGACCAACTTCGGAAACTGGGGAAAAGTGCCTCTGGCCAAGCTTCTCAGCGCAAAACTCAAGCGCCCGGTCGCGATGGAAAACGATGCGGCTGCGGCGATTTTGGCGGAAACCTGGAAAGGCAAAGCGAAAGGCTGCAAAAACGCCATGATTTTGACTCTCGGCACGGGACTCGGAACCGGCATCATCGCCAATGGCGAACTGGTGCGCGCCGGAAGATTACTCCACACCGAGGCAGGACACATCATCATTCGTCATGGAGATGACAGCGCTCCTTGCGGATGCGGCAACCTCGGATGCTCTGAAGCTTTTCTTTCGGGACGCAGCTTCACTCGCCGCAATCGTTTGCGTTTCGCGAGACCCGAGATGACCGCTCAAGACATCGCTGAACTCGCCCATCAAGGCGACCCTCGCGCTCTTGCCGCGTTCGACGAATACAGCGAACTGATGGCGATCGCGGTACATAATTATTGCGTAATTTATTGTCCCGAGCTGATTGTCTTTACCGGAAGCTTTGCCGCGACGGCGGATCTATTCTTGCCAAAGGTTCGAGAGCGTCTGAAAAATCTTTTAAAGCGGCGTCGCAAGGGAATCGACTTGCTGCCAAAACTTGTCGTCTCGTCACTCGACAATCGCGCAGGTTTGCTGGGAGGAGCTTATATCGCTCTGACGCGCTAGAACAGCGCTCTGAGATGAGAAGCACAAAAAGAAGCACAAGATACGTGGACTCCGCCCCCCGGCAAGATCCTTGAGCCCCCCGCTCTCAGACCCCTAAAGTCCACGTATCAGTGTGACGAGGTTACTAACGTCGATGACCGACGAAGTCAACCCAACGCGATGAACTAAAAAGAAACGAATTAAAAATCAAATTGAGCGCCGACAACAGTCAACTCATGACTCACTTCGCCACGGAAACTGAAGTCCGCAAAAATTTTCCACAGAGCACCTACGCCAAATCGTGGATAAAATTCAAACTTATCGCCTAACTGACTGCCCGTGCTTGAACCACCAAAGCCGCCCAACGCATAAAAGGTCCATTCTTCGTTTCGAACAAAGTCCCACCGAAGGTGTCCACTAAATTGAAACGCGACCGATCCTTTCGCGAGTACAGGTCCCATCTCCGTTTCAATCCACACACTGTTGTTGATGTCTGGAATGAAACCGCCCTCAACAATTTTTTTTGCTGCAGCGCCCATAATCGCGAATCCAGGTGTCGCGTTCACAATCCCCAGTCCTGTCAACACTCCCAAAGACCACTGCGCGGTCTCAGGCTTTCCTTTCCAGTCTTCGGCAGACGAAACTTCAGTGCCTTTTGTCACGGCCGGATAAGAATTAACCACCGGCGGAGCAGACGTAGCTTTGTCCGCGGCCTGCGCGATGAGAGAGGGAGAAGCGAAAGCAATCACCACCAGCGATACAAGAAGTTTTTTCATGAGAGAAAACTTACCCGATCCTCTCAAAACGATCGAGCAAGTTTTTAATCATGGCTCCCGTCGCTCCCCAGATTCGCCTTCCGTCGACAGTATAAACATGAGTGGGGAATTGAACATCGCCGCGCCGAATCATTTCTTTTTGATAAGTCGAAGCACGAGTCAACACGGACCATGGAATCCAAATCGCTTCAGCGACTTCATCCGGAGCGGGACTTAATCTCAGCTCTTCGAGAGGGCTTTCAAGAATTCCAACAAAGGGCGTCACTTGATAGTTCGTCACAGTGGTCATCTCTGGAAGCGAACCTAACACTCGAATCAGATGACGCGAAATCCCGACTTCTTCTTCCGTCTCGCGAAGCGCGGTGGCAACCAGATTCCTCTGAGCAAGCTCCTCCGGCTCGCTTCGTCCTCCCGGAAAGGCCATCTGACCCTGATGACTTTGCACGGACTCCGTCCGTCGCGTCACCAGTAGAGAAACACCCGAGGGATTTTCGACTTCCGCCTGAGCCCGTTTCGCAAAGATCGCGAGTACCGCCGCAATATTTTCGGGAGTCCTGAAAAGCCGCTCTGTATAAGGAAGCTCAAGAGCAAGCGCTTTTCTAAGCCTCGACTCGAAATCGATCGGAAACTCAAACGAGGACATAGCCCTTCTTACTTTCCACGGAGATCAATGCCGTAGCGCTGAGCCTTGCGATAAAGCGTCGCGCGATCGATCCCTAATATTTCGGAGGCTTTCGACTTATTGAAATGCACGTCTTGCAGAACCTTGAGGATATGCGCTTTTTCCATTTCCTCAAGCGAGCTCATCGTCTCCGTTGCCGAAGGGCCGATCGAAGCCGCGCTCGTCGTCGCGGTTGCAGCCTCTTCTTTGCGCAAAGGCTCCGATCGAGTCAGCTCGGGCGGAAAATCCTCAGGAAAAAGAATCGTCGAGTTCGTCAACGCCACCGCTCTTTCAATCGCGTGCTCCAGCTCGCTGACATTGCCCGGCCAAGAATAAGACTTCAAAATCGCCATCGCTTCTTCGGAAACGTGCGAGACTGCCTTTTTGTTTTTTGCGGCGTAGAACGCCAAGAAGTAATCGATCAAATCCGGGATATCTTCTAGCCGCTCTCGCAGCGCCGGAAGCTCAATGGAGATCACCTTCAAACGATAGTAAAGATCTTCCCTGAACTTGCCCGCTTTGACACACGCATCGAGATCTCGCTGCGTGGCCGCGATCACACGAAGATCCACGCGACGAACCTCGGACGCTCCCGTTGGCTTGAACTCGCCGTCTTGCAAGACGCGAAGAAGCTTGGTCTGATGCGCCATCGGAAGATCCGCGACCTCATCGAGAAAAAGAGTCCCCTTATTGGCGTCCTCAAAGGCCTCGGACTCGAACTGCGCTTCGGAGATCGTATTACAGCTCACGGGTACGAAATACTTTGAGCGGCGTGGACTATTCTCATGAATCGCGCGCGCCACCATTTGCTTTCCGGTTCCGCTCTCGCCGATCACAAGAACATTGCTCGACGACATCGCCGCGCGCGCCAAAGTCTTGTAGACCTCCACGATTTGAGGCGATTTGCCGATCAAGCCGCGAGTACTTGGATCCAGCTTCATATCGCTTGCGGCTCCGGCCTTTTCCCCTGATGCCTCGTGAATCGATTCCCAATGCTTCACGGCTCGAGCGACGATCGCCTTCAGCTCATCCATCTTGAACGGCTTGCTGACATAATCAAACGCGCCTTCCTGGATCGCCTTGATTGCGCCTTCCATGCTTCCAAAACCCGTCATCAAAATCACGACGGAACCTAGATTGGCTTTCTTCACCTCGCGAAGCACGGCCATTCCATCCATCTCGAGCATTCGAATATCCGAGATCACGATTGGAAACTTCTGCTGGCGATAAAGCTTCACCGCTTCCTCACCGCTCGCGGCAAGCCAAATCGAATAGCCGTTCTTCTCCAAAACTTCTTTAAGAAGCTGGCGGGTCACTTCATGATCATCGACAACGAGGATATTCATATCAAGCTTCGCAAACTTAAGATTCCCGATACGGCATTTTCACCGTAACACGAGTCCAAGCTCCTTCTTTTGAATCTATCAACAATTCACCACCATACTTCGTCACCAGTTGCTGACAAATCGTCAATCCCAATCCGGTGCCTTCGCCTGGGCGTTTAGTCGTAAAAAAAGGTTTTAAAACTCGGTCTAAATCAGTCTTTCGAATCCCCTCACCTGTATCATAAACATCGATTTCCGCCCACTCTCTGCCACCCGTAATGACATGCCGCGACTCAATCTCGATCAAGGGCCGTCCCACCCTACGGTCCGCCGACGCAAACTTGGCTTTGACGCTATCCAGTGAGTTGTTCAACAGATTCAGAAGCACTTGCTCCAGCTCAATCGGAACCACGCGAATCGGGCCAATCCCACGATCGAGACCGGATTTCACCTGAACGTTCAGCGATTCGATGCGGGGCTTTAAAATCCCCAGCGCTCGATCAACCATCACGTTGATGTCCACAAGCTGTCTTTGAGATTGAGGCTTCGCCGTGCTTTGAAGAAAACCTTTCACGATTTCCTCAATTTTAGCGAGCTGGCCCTGAATAATCGAAAACCGCTCGGCCGAGCCGCCGGCACCGACTTCTTCTTGAAGAAGCTGCAAATGCCCGCCCACCGCGTTCAGAGGCGTTCCGATCTCATGCGCAAAACTTGCGGTCAGCTGTCCCATCACGGCGAGCTTTTCGGAATTCATCACTTGCCGTTGCGCTTCATGAAGCTGCTCGACGAGCTGCACGTTCTGCATTTCCGCTTCGCGAAGCTTGCGATCGTTCTCGATGGTTCGCCGCAAGAAATAATTCAGCGCGAAAATCAATGTCACGATACTGAAGAGTGCCGCAGTCGCGGTCGTCCGCCAAAGCGTATCCGAAATCCAGTCGACTACTTTCAGCGAAACCCACGTCCTAACGGACCCCAAAACTCGACGAGGCCCACGCGGATCGCGCGACTTGATTTCGATCGGCACTCGGACATCCCAGTAGGCACTTCCATTCTCATCGATGCGATATTCACTCGTCACGGCATCGACAATCGGAAACGCCGGAGGCTGTCCCCCGCCCTCTTCTTCGATATTCGATGCCACAAGCTGAGTCTCGCCCGTCGCCGGATCCTTCAAGACGACATCGATTCGAAAAATATGAGGCTGTGAGTAAACCATTTCCTGAAGTCGGCTCTCAATCAGTTTCGGCGTATCCGGACGATTCAGAAGGCGGGAGCTGACAATGTCCGAAGCCAGCGCCTTGCCGGCATTGATTCCAACCGTGCGAATATCGTCTTCCAAAATCGGTTTGGTCAGCTTGTTCTGTCCGAGCGTCACGATCACGTAAGTCGGAACGATCACCGCGATCAAGATCAGGATGATTCGAGTCTGAAGATTATTGATGGGCTGGAAGTAGCGAAATTTCTTCAGGTCGTCCAGAAGCCGGCGCATGAGTTGGACGATAACACTAATCAGGCAGGATAGCGAGCCGAGCTAAAGCTGCTTGATGCTTCAGCCCGGCTCACGAGTAAAACGGGATTACTGGCCCATTGGAGCCGCGCCGCCGTCGTCGACTGCGGTCGCTGCTGGGGAATGGTGCTTTTTCTTAGCGTGTTTCTTCTTATGAGAGGCCTTTTTGGTCTTTTTTCCC
>CAZCBS010000290.1:0-5447 GCA_964496965.1 uncultured Bacteriovoracaceae bacterium | reverse complement strand
GCCGCATTTGCGAGTTGTGTGAGATAGCCTCGTTTCGCCGAGTTTTCAGCTATCATCGCCTTTAAGACGTCTTGGTAATCCTCAAATCCGTATAGATTCAAGTTGAGCCCCTTTTGTTCATAAAATAGATACAAATACGATCAGTTTTTAATAAAATTGATATTGTCAGTCAACAACTCTTTCGTTATTTTGCCGCGCATATGAAGTATTCAATTTTTCTGCTGGCTCTCATCGGTTCCACGCAAAGCATCGCAGGCACGATCTCCTCAGGAGGAGATCCAGTCGCTCCGCCGCCGCCATCCGAGCCATTCACTTATGTTTGTCAGGTTGAGGTTGCCGAACAAACTTATGTCGCAGGAAAAACCTGCTACTCGGAAGGCCTCACTCAATACACAGTTCGCAATCAAGATCTTAAAGTCGGCGGGATGCTAGCGCCGGAATTTTATGTCGAAACAGAAATGCACGGCTGGACTCCAGGTCACAACTGGGAAGGCTGCCCTGCTTTGCCGAAAAGTCTTGTCGGGCACCGGATTGCCTTAGTGTTCAACCGAGAGAAGGTTAATCTCTCGGTTACTTTAGTCAAAGATAGTGAGAACGATTCGTTCCAAAGTTCGAGCGACTCGGACGGAATGCTATCGAACTCTGGAATCCGCGCTCACACTTCGCTCTATCGTTCGAGCAAGAATATGAACGTGTCACTCGACGTGAATTGCGTTCGGTCAAAGTAAAGTTCGCTAGCGAACAATTTGTATGCTCAACAATATCACTCTGTTTCTTGTGACGCTCATGTTTTCGAGCGCCGCAATAGCAAGCGATCAACATCTTTTATTTTCCGATTGGTCTTTCGATCCAGTCGTTAAACAAAGAATCGGTTCCTCGACAGTTCGAATCCAATTGTTGGACGGCTCGTTTTTTTCGAGAGAGGTGTCTGGCAATTGCACAGGGACCTGGATCTCAAATACAGGGTACATTCTCACAGCGGCTCACTGCTTTAACGGCAACGCAGCCCTCAGTCGAATCTGGAAAATGGATCCAATGGATTACGCAGGCAGACTGAAAGAGATGAGTTCGCACACTTATGAGTTTGTGGTGACTACTCTATCGTCAGACGGTGAAGAGGTGTCTGAAAATCGAGCGGCAAAGATCGTATCCATGGGGTACCCGAGTTACGATCATTCATCTGACATGGAAAAACTTGAAGCGAAACTGAAAGACAATCCTTCCAAGGATCTAAATTTACTTCAGCTTGTTCAAGCGGGGTACGGAGGCCGAGGAGATTGGGTAATCTTAAAGATCAGCGGGATTACGCCAGAGGCTTGTCTTGCCATTAGCACGGAAAATCCGAATTTAGATCAAGACTACTTTAGCCTAGGGTTTCCAGGAATGGGCTATTTTGATTACAATGACACCAGAAGGCTTTATGTCAGCTACGGAAAATTCGATTCTAAAAGGTTTGAGATAGATGGCCGGAATTGGGCAGCTGACAAAGCTCGATACGGACTCAATGGCATTGATAATCTTTGGCCATTTAAGATCATTGCAGCACCAGGCATGTCGGGAGGACCTATTGTAAACCCAGAAGGGCAACTCATCGGAACGTTAATTGGCTTAGCCTCGAATCTCTATATCAATCCGATGAATAATATTTTGGATGGATTGTCTTTTACAAAATCTCTGAACCCTTCGATTCCAGAGGTAAAAGAAATCTTCTCCTGTCATCAATAAGGAACTTTCGCAGCGAATATTCCCTGAAAGCTACGGAAACACAAAAAACCGATTCTGGGTCAGTTCCTGAAATCAAAACACAGATGGAGCTAGGTCAAGTCCTCTTTCACAGGTGTCTCGAAACCACTAGCCATTCGACCGCTACAAGCACACAAAGACGTATCCAAACGCCCTCCCAAATCATTTCGGCAGACGCTCATATCTTCTACTCGTCGCGCGACGAGTTCGAGACATATTTTCAGCTATAAACAAAGCCTGCCGATGTCAGGTTCGTGTCAGGTTTCGCAGTTCTGATCGATTCCGTACTGCTGCATCTTAGCAAGCAAAGTACTGCGATCCATCTGCGCCATTTGGCAGGTGCGTTCGACTTCCCAGTCGAAAGTGCGGAGGAGCTCGAGGAGATAGGTTTTTTCGAACTGCTCGCGGGTGGCGCGGAAGTCGATGCGGTTGCTGCCGAATGAAGGCAGGTCATGCGCGTCGATTTGGTCGCCGCGGCTGGCGATGACGGCCATGCGAAGCACGTTTCTGAGCTCGCGGATATTGCCGGGCCATTCGTAGGAGTGAAGCGCTTCCCAAGCGGAAGCGGAGAACGTGCGAAGATACTCTTTGTGAACTTCGCGGGTGATTTCGCCTAAGATGCCGAGAGCGATGTCATCGAATTCTTCCATGCGGCGAACGAGAGGCGGCATCTCGATGCGAAAAACATTGAGTCTCGCCAAAAGCTCGGGATTGAAAAGACCGCCTTGCGCGCGGCCTTCGAGAACTTGGTCGGTGGTCGCGATCAAGCGCACGTTGAGAAGCATCGGCAGTGCCGCGTTGCCGGCGTGAGGAACGGATTTGGTTTTCAGGAAACTCAGAATCGCTTTTTGCTCGCCCAAGGGCCATTCGCCAATATCGGGAACGACAAGAGTTCCGCCTTGGGCTTCGACGATCTGGCTGACAAAACTACGATCGCGAGTGGCGGTGAGAAAAGGATGAGCGGCGCGGGGACTATTGGAATGGATCCAGCGTGCAATGGCGCCTTTGCCTGTACCGCTGGCACCGCTGATGAGCGCGGGGGCGGTATCTGCTTGTGCTGCAAGCATGGCCAGCCGTCGCTGACCTGATGGAATAAAGTGCACCATTTCCATAAATAAGGCTTGCTATATAACGCAATGCGAAAACGTTGTCAAATCTGAAGAATCCCCGGTATGATCGGGGCATGAGAGCATTTTTCCTTATGTTTTGCGCCTTTACGAGCGCGGTCTTTCCGGCCATTTCTTATAGTGCCGATGTGAAAGTCGGCGTCGTTCTCAATACGGGCGGTAAGGACGATAAGTCTTTTAATAGCTCCGCGTTTGAAGGGCTCATGAGGGCCAAGCGCGAACTCGGGGTTTTCGCCAAGGCGGTCGAGGCGTCGGATGATAATTCGTACGAGCCGATGCTTCAGCATATGGCGCGCAAGGATTTCAACCTCATCATCGCGATCGGAATCTCGCAGGCTGAGGCTGTGAAAAAAGTTTCCGCTCGTTTTCCGAACATCAAATTCGCGATCGTGGATGCGGAAGTGACTGGCCCCAACGTGACCTCGCTTCTCTTCCAAGAGCATGAGGGATCTTACTTGGTCGGAGTGCTCGCCGCGATGGCAAGCAAAACGGGAAAAGTCGGATTCATTGGTGGAATGGATATTCCGCTCATTCGCCGTTTTCAAATGGGTTACGAAGCAGGAGCTCGCGCAGTGAATCCGAAAATCGCGGTGAGCGCGAACTATGTGGGCGTGACAGGCGATGCTTGGAATAATCCCGCGAAAGGCAAGGAGCTCGCGCTCTCGCAATATGGCGCGGGCGCCGACGTGATTTTCGCTGCGGCAGGCGCATCTGGAAACGGACTCTTTGATGCGGCGGAAGAGAAAAAACTCCTGGCGATCGGCTGCGATTCCAATCAAAACTGGATCAAGCCGGGCTATGTTCTGACCAGCATGATGAAGCGAGTGGACGTCGCGGTTTATGACGTGATCTCCGAGTTCAAGAACGGAAAGTTCACGGCGGGCGTCAGGCGCTACGGGCTTGTCAATCAGGGAATTGATTACGCCATGGACAAGAACAATGAAAAACTTGTTTCGGCGCAAGCCAAGGCAAAAGTCGATCAACTGAAGGCGCAGATCATCGCAGGTAAAACCCAAGTTCCCGATTATTACATAAAGAAAAACTAATGCAGACAAACTCTCCAACTGAAGCAGTTCCGGCAGTCGAACTTCGTGGCCTGAGCAAAAGCTTCGGGGAATGCGTCGCTAATCGCCGCATCGATCTGAAAGTCTCCGCGGGAAGCATTCACGCGATCATCGGGGAGAATGGCGCTGGAAAATCCACGGCGATGAAAATGCTTTACGGCATGATCGCTCCCGACTCGGGCGAGATCCTGATTCACGGAGTGCCTAAACATTGGAAATCTCCGCACGACGCGATCGATTGCGGAATCGGAATGGTTCACCAGCATTTCATGCTGGCCGAGCCGGACACCGTTCTCGAGAACATCTTGGTGGGGGCCGAGCCTTTTTCGCCTGCCTGGAAGTGGGTGCCTCGCTTTTTGCGTCCGCTCGATCAGTCTTCCGCGCGAAAAAAGCTCGAGACGATTTCCAGGCAATACGGGCTTAAAGTGAATCTCGATGCTCGCGTGGAGGATCTCTCGGTTGGGATTCATCAGCGAATCGAGATCATCAAGCTCGTGTATCGCGAAGCCAGCATCTTGATCTTGGATGAGCCCACCGCGGTTCTGACCCCTCAAGAAACCTCCGAGCTTTTTACGCATCTCAAGCGTCTTCGCGCTGAGGGAAAAACGATTCTCATCATTACGCATAAGTTGAAGGAAGTTCTCGATATCGCGGATGAGGCTACGGTCTTTCGCGCCGGAGAGGTTGTTGGGCATCGAAAAATTTCGGAAACCAACGAAGAAGATTTGGCTAGCTTGATGGTCGGACGCAAAGTCAATCTCAGGGTTAAGGCGACTCATGCGACAAGCGTTGGAGATCCTGTTCTCGAGGTTCGTGGTTTAAGCCTCAGCGCGGGAAAGCGCGGCCACACGCGCGATCTGCTCTCCGAGTTGAGCTTGAGCGTGAGATCCGGCGAAATCGTGGGAATCGCGGGTGTTGAGGGGAATGGGCAGAGCGAGCTTTTGCAGATTCTTTTGCATCCACGCGAGTATCATCGGCACGCTCGCGGCGAGATCCGGGTTTTAGGTCAAACGAGCTTGAGCGAGAAAGTGGCGCTCGGAACGGATGACGTGAAAAGCTTGGGAGTGGGGGCGGTTCCGGAGGATCGGCATCGCGACGGTCTGCTCTTGAATCGACCTGTCTCGGAGAGTTTTCTTCTCGGGCTTCAAAGGCATGCCCCGTTTTCTCGGTCCGGCTTGATCTCGGAAAGCGCGCTTCGCTCGGAAACGATGAAGGCGATCGAAAAGTATGATGTTCGTCCGAGAACGTTGGATATTGAGGCGCGCGGACTCTCGGGCGGAAACCAGCAAAAGCTGATTATCGCTCGTGAGCTTTTGCGAGATCCGAAGCTTTTGATCGCCGCACAGCCGACGCGCGGCGTGGATGTGGGCGCGATCGAGTTTATTCACGGCCGGATTTTAGAGGCTCGCGCGAGAGGAGCCGGGGTTCTTGTGGTTTCTTCCGGACTAGAGGGTATTCTGTTTTTGTCGGAACGGTATGTGTATCACTACGGTGGAAAAAATACTGCGAAAGT
>CAZCBS010000289.1:0-5455 GCA_964496965.1 uncultured Bacteriovoracaceae bacterium | reverse complement strand
CATCAAGCAGACATTTCGGACGAAAGACGGTGCGAAAACTGGGGATTCGTCCAATCGCCTATCCCAAGAGTTCGTTATTGCACCCGACACAATCAAATCTCTCAAAGTGGGTCAGTGCGTCTTTAGCAACAAGACCGATGGGCAGACACGACTCATTCGAGTGCCATTTAAAAAGCCTTCAAAAGCAGATGTGAAGCCAGCGGCACCCAAGGGCGAAGCCCAGAAAGAGCTTGCGTGCGAAGATGCGCCTATTGAAGTCGCCGCGGAAAAAAAGTGGTCCAACTTAATGTGATGAGGAGTTTATGAAGCACTTAACTATGGCATTTGTTTTCTTGGGACTTGCAGTTTCAAGCTGTGCATTTAAAGAAAGCGCGGCGGAAAAGCAGCAGGAAGTTTCGAGGAGAATGGACGGGCGTTTACTAAAGACCTCCCTCACTTGGGATGGATTAGATAAGGCCATTTCGCTACCTGCCGACAGTTTCATTAGAGTGGCAGACGTTTGGACGAGAGATCCGGTGATCACTTTGCCGGTAGATGCGCCAGAAACGCTAACTCTCAATCTGCAATTGGCTCATCAGCCACAGGATGTAAAGGAGTGGTCGGCAAGTTCGTTTGTTACAACAGGTGATGACTTGAACGAGCGAGCTCTAGGAGCGCAGATCTTAGAAAGTACTCCGGCGGACATTGGTACGGCGGTCAAGGTTCGACTCACCGGAACCAATACCTTGTTTGTTCGTGATCGTGAGCAGCGGATGTATTTGACCCTAAGTCTTAGAAATCCGGCTGGCGAGGATGTTGAAAAGTTTCGGCTGGTCGTCAGTACTCCGCCTTCGCGGCTAACGGTGCTTAAGGACGAATTAGTTACGGGACGGTTTCCAGACGGTTTACAGCGCTCGTTGACCATGCTTTCAAGCCAGGCCGAGTCACGGATGCTCGTGCGACGTGTTCTGCTTCGAAATGACTCTTTTGAATCAGTTCGAATCACTGTTCCGTTCAAGAGTCGAGGAAAGTTCAGTATTCGAGGCGTGAGATTCTCAGCGGAGACCAAATCTGCACCACACGCTACTCTTTATACGCAGAAACAAGAGGAGCTGAACTGGGATCAGGATTCGGACGTCTATATCTATCCGCTATCTGAGGAAATCGTTAAGACCTGGACGAGCTTTTCCCAGGCCGACATGAACGCATTGATCCTTATTCCTGGAGCGACCATCGATCTGGGTTTCTATGCAAGCGATGCCGTAACGGCCCAATTGGTGGCTCATCCAATCTCTAACCCTGAAGTGAGAGTTTTGGCCTCCAATAGTGTGGCTCGTTGTAATCCGGGGGCATACATTAGTACGCCAGATCCCGGCTGGTGTGATTTATTTGATCATGTAGGTGGTTGGCACTTTCCATCTGAAACCATTGCATTGATGAAGCAAGAGATCCAGGCCATGCGAGCCTGTTTAGACTCCGGTCGAAACGTCGATCTATGCAATAGAGCCGCCTTGATCGATGAAGATCTCGATAATCGCAAGATGCCACATCCTGCAAATGGCATCCTCTGGATGGTTTACTACGGCTGCTCGTATAACTCGACTTGCCCAGGCGATCCATCGCACGTCTGCGAGGCCCATCATGGATGGTCCTGGTCCACCGTAAATAGCAACTTTCAGGTGGGGATTCAGACAGCGCCTGTGACTGTCGACTGGAGCGAAAAGCAAATATCGCTACTGGCTCGATTTTCACCCGCTGCGGTTTCAAATGACGGCGAGGCGCGAAGCATTCTGCTGAGTCCATCCGGTACGCAGATCCGAGAATAATATTTAACGTCCTAAAGGAGGAACACCCAAATGGAAAATACAACACAAGACCTGCCACGGGTTCAGTCGAAAGCTAAGGCAAAAGTACGAACAGATAGTTTGCGAGTGAAAAAGGAGACGAAGAAAAAGATTCTTACGGAACTTGCAAACTTAAATAAAAAAGCGTTTGGTCGGCCCATTACGCCAGATCAATATGTTTCGCTGGCCATCACTCTTTTAAGACCAGAACATTTGCAAGAGCTCCAAGAGCAGTCTTTGACTGCTCGGGACCGATTTGAGCAGCGATATCTTGAGCATTGCCGTCTGAACGGGAAAATCTCGAAAGATGAGTTCTTAGCGACGCTGTTGAAGTAGGAGCGTACTTTTCTTTGGCAAAGGTGAGGTTCATGAGTACAATTGATATTGCGACAGTTCAGGTGCCAGGACGCGAAGAATTAACATCGTTGACCTGGCTTAATACGCGAGAGGCTGCACATTACCTTCGAAAGACGGCGAACGCGCTTCGGATTATGGTTTGCCGGGGCTACGTCCAACCGCGGAAGTTTAGAGGTAAACTCTATTTTCGAAGAGTAGAACTCGACAGATTGCTTGAATCTTCACTTTGTTAAAGGGGAGGATTTATGGCGGTCGTTTCATACGAGAAAGACGGAAAGACATATTGGCAGGTCTACCTAGATCTGAGAGGGCGGCGAGGATCGCGCGCGCGGCTTCAAAAACGCGTAAATGGAATTTCCTCTGAAAAAGAGGCTCGAACGCTCGAAAAGCGATTGCTGCGAGAACTGACAGAGCAGCTGTCAAATATTGAAAGCAAAGGACTGAAATGGTCCGAGGTCATTGACCGATGGGAAGCGAGACAACAGGTCTTCCCATCTAAACGCTATGCCGCTACGACCATTCAGGATCATGCTTCGCTCCTAAGAAACTGGACCAAACTGTGGCTTGACCGGGTGGCATCTGAGCTGAACCGCGGAGACGGACGAGAAATCGACCGCATGGCTGATGAGGAAGGGAAGTGTGCTCGATTTAGAAAGCAGCTCAAAAATACGATCAACGTCATTTACACCTGGGGTATTGAGGAAAGATTAATAGCAGGGGTTCATCAGAGTCCCGTATTCGGTTTAGAAATCAGGCCTGATCGCGAAGAGAAGTTACCGGAAATTCTTTCCGCAACGGAAATTCGAGAAATGCTGCGAAAGGCAAGGGAGCAGAGTCACCCTTGGTATCCTATTTGGGTTGGCGCGGTATTGACTGGCTGTAGAAGTGGTGAACTTCACCAGTTAAAGGTCGGTGACTTGGAAATCATACCCCGGGAGCAGGCGATCTCGGAGGATAAGAAGCCCTTCGACAAGCGCCGATATGGATTTCTTCGTGTCAAACGAAGCTGGTGTGCTCGTTTCAAGAAGAGTGGTCCAACGAAAGCGGGATATTGGCGAAATGTGCCAGTCTCAAGCGATTTTTATTGGTTCCTAATTCATGATTTGAAAGTCGAGAACAAGGCGCCAGATGATTTTCTATTTCCGCGCTTTTGGGAATGGGACAAAGGCGAACAGGCTCGAATTCTGCGGATGTTTTGCATCGCGAATCGTCTTCCTTCTATTCGCTTTCACACGCTTCGCGCTTGTTTCGCGACGCAGCTGATATCTACGGGTATCCCCGCGACAGTCGTGATGAAGATCTGCGGGTGGAAAGATATGAAAACGATGCAGCGTTATATCCGCCTTGCTGGGGTTGACGAGAGTGGCGCCACTGAGGCGCTAAAGTTCATTCCGACTGAAGAGGCCGTAATGGAGAAGGTCGTTAGTTTGTACGATCACCAACAAAAGGACTAGTGAAATGGACGAAGAAAAGCCTGGGAAGGGGCCTCTTGACAATGTGTACGGTATAGTGCACACTAAGAGCGAGGGAAGATACTCGATCCTCAAGACTGCGGAATTCGAGGGGTGGTTGAATCAACTACCGCCGAAAGCCAAAACGATCGTACTTGCTCGTTTGGACATGATCTCGATTGGTCATTTCGGCGATCATAAACGATTCGATGGGCTCCTAGAGCTTCGTTGGCTGAATGGAACGCGTGTTTACGGTTTTTTCTGGGGAACGAGTATCATCGTCGCTCTTTATGGAGGTAATAAGAATGGCCAAAGCCGCGACATCAAAAAAGCGAAAAGGATCCGGGATGAAGTCCTTGACGGAACACGTACCATTCTCAAATCCTGAGTTAAAGAATCCAAAGCTCGTCAGTGAGACACTCTTGGAATGCATCAAGACAGGAGATCTTGATTCGTTTCGTGATGTCTTGACGGCCTATCTCATGACCGCGAATAAGGCGCGTCTAGCGAAGAAAGCGGGAATTGGGCGACGGACTTTATATGACATCATGGACCCGAATAAAAAATTTAACCCTGAGCTCTCGACGATCTCTGCGGTTATTCGGGCATTAGCAGCATGAACGTATATTATGAGACACGGTTTTCCAGCTTGATCAGACGCAGTGCGTTTCCTATAATAGGAAAAAACGGCTTACAAGTAAGCGAAATGATTCAGAGTGGGTCAATCCCGCCATTTTCAGGGTCTACATTGTTGCCTCTCCCTCCTGTCTGTGTTGAGATTTTTCTGATGAAAAGCAAACTATGGTTTTATGCAGGGATCCTCCTTGGTTTGAGCGCGATTCAATATCAGGCGCATGCAACCGAGGTCTCCATCACAATGGATGACTTCGACATCCACGAAGAGACGATGTTTTCGGCCAAGGAAAGAAATCAGAAAATCTTGGCGACATTGAATAAGCACCATGTGAAGGCGGGGCTTTTCGTTGTCGGAAAGTTCATCCAAACCGAGGCAGATCGTAAGCTCCTGCGTGATTGGCCGGAACAGGGCCACTTCATCGCAAATCATACCTTCAATCACAACATGTTCGGCTCAAAAGTCAGTGTTGAAGACGAAGAGAAGGAAGTTTTGCAGTGCGAGGATGTGCTGAAAAATGAGCCGGGCTTTCAGAAGTTTTTTCGTTTTCCAATGCTGGCCGAGGGAAACACGGCGGAGAAACGCGATGGCTTTCGAGATTGGCTCAAATCACAGGGTTATCAGATTGGCGCCGTAACGATCGA
The DNA here is from genome assembly GCA_964496965.1 of uncultured Bacteriovoracaceae bacterium. GTDB lineage: Bacteria > Bdellovibrionota > UBA1018 > UBA1018 > UBA1018 > CAZCBS01. The sequence goes on along the minus strand of CAZCBS010000289.1, from coordinate 546 downwards.
TGCATCTGATTGGTATATTGATCAGAGACTTCGAGACAAGCTTCAGTCCGATCCGAAATTCGACATCAGCAAGTACAGGGACTATTATCTCGCCCACATTTGGGACCGGGCTCAGTACTATAATGAACTTTCCAAAAAAGTTCTCGGCCGCGAAGTGAAGCACACGCTCCTCGTTCACTACAATCTTCTGAACGCACTTTTTCTCGATGACCTTCTGTCAATGTTTGAAAGTCACGGTTGGAAGCTCATTGATGCGAAGGAAGCGTTTCAAGATCCTGTTTTCAATAAACGCCCAAAGTCACTTCCTTCGGGGCAGAGCCTCATCTGGGCTTTGGCGAAAGAAACTGGACAGTATGACCTTCGCTATCCTGGCGAAGATGATTCGTATGAAAAACCGAAGATGGATGCGTTAGGGCTTTAGGTGTCGAAACCTATCATGGCTAAACTAAATTTTTTCTCGATCTTAATTCGGACAAAACGCCTTTAGTTCCTTCCCAGGAAATTTACCTCCTGGAGGAAGAGCAATCGCTTTTGTTGTCAGTCCTT
>CAZCBS010000288.1:0-5488 GCA_964496965.1 uncultured Bacteriovoracaceae bacterium | reverse complement strand
GATTTGGATTTGGGATCCACGGCTTGTTATGTTCCCAGATCTTCTTCCACTTGCGTGGAGTGCCGTATACATCGTTCGAGATTCGAGCCAAGGTGTCGCCTTGCTTGATCATGTAACGCTTGCCGGTACGGGCAGGAAGATCATTGTTGACGTTCTCAAGAGATAGGACGGTGCCTGGCATGATCACGTTCGGATCCTTGATCTTGTCGCGGTTCGCTTCGTAAATTTGCTTCCACTTGTAAAGATCGCCGTATTTCTCGAATGCGATTCTCATCAAAGTGTCGCCACGGCGTACGTTGTAAGACTCTGAACCGCCGCTGCCCGATCCCGTCGAGTGATTCTCAGATAGGTTGGATGTCGTCGAAGCCGAATCAGCGATCGGAGCCGGAGTCACTGGCTCAGACGGAGGGTTAGTCGCAGCGAGAGCCTCAGCTGGCTGCGCAGGCGGAGTCGTGCTGGACGTCAAAGAGTTCGCATCCGGCGTGGCCGAAGCTTGTGGCTGCGGATCGGCTGAGGCCACCTGATCTTGGGGCTTCTGCTGATCAGTGAGCTGTTCTTTTTGTTGATCGGCATTGGATGCCTGAGCTTGGGATCCATCCGCTGGCGCTGCGTTCTCGGCGTGTTCGCTTGGAACAGCGTCAGTTCCTGCATCAGCGGGAATGTCATCGCCAAACTCTGAGTCACCCGTTTGTGACGAAGAGCAGGACGAAAGACTCGCCGCGAGCATAAGAAGAAGGACACAGCTGGATAGGATCGAATACTTTTTTTTCATTTTTGCCTCCGTCGGAACCCAGCAACTGGTCCCAATCCATAATTCATGTCGGAACGGAGACAAAAAACTTGAACTTTTTTATTCGACTATTGACCTAATTAGCTCAGGCTCTCGCAGGCCAGTCAGGTTGAGTGACTGTCTGAGTTTTGACGCGAGATTCCAAAAACAAATCTCGTTGATCCAGCTGAGCCAAAATAGATTGTGCGATCGTATCGAAATCCGCCGGGTTAGCGACGAAGTCCAGATGATCGCTTTCAATGATGAGCTTTTTCCCGAGGTCGTACTGAGCCATCCACTCATCATAATAACGGCTGAGATTGGAGAGATAGTCTTCAGGAATGTTCTTCTCGTAATCACGTCCGCGCTTTGCGATTTGCTCTTTGAGGCGCGGCAAAGATTTTCTCAAATAGATAATAAGATCAGGAGGATTCAAGAACTGACACATTGAGCCATAAAGCTCGAGATAGTTCTTATAATCGCGCTCCTGCATCAGTCCCGTTTCATAGAGATTTCGGGCGAAAATATTGGCATCTTCGTAAATGCTGCGATCTTGAATCGCGCTTTGCATCCCTTGGCTGATTTTTTGATGCGCACGAAAGCGATTATTCAGGAAAAAGATCTGGAGAGGAAACGACCAACGGCCCATATCGGCATAGAAATCCGCCAAATACGGGTTGTCAGAAACCGATTCAAAATGCGCGTTCCAAGCGAAGCGCTTCGACAGCATCTGCGCCAGAGTGGTTTTTCCGGTGCCGATATTGCCTGCGACTGCGATGAAAATCTTTTCTCCTGCCATAACTGATGTTCCCCCCAAAGCACGCCCACTGGCCTAAGCGCGTTAGATCGTCATAGGTCCGAGCGATCCGGTTAGTCAAGTCGGGAAATAAGTTGCTGGACGTTTCCCCTCAAATCTGCAATGTTTTCAGCGTCTCGAAAGGAAATTTTGTATGTCCCAAATTCCAGAATCCGCCAACAAGGGCCTCGAAGGCATTATCGCGTGCACGAGTGAGATCAGCACGATTCATGACACGACCCTTCTTTATCGTGGCTACACCATTGAAGATCTCGCCGAACATTGCGGCTTCGAAGAAGTCATTTATCTTCTCTGGAACGGCAAGCTTCCAAATCGTTCGGAGCTCGACTCGTTTAAACAGACCCTGAATAAAAATTTGACCATCCCGAGCGCGCTCATGCCGATCATCGAGTCGGTTGCGAAAACGAATGCGCACTCGATGGCTAAGCTTCGCACCGTCGTGTCTTACTACGGATTGCTTGACTCGAAGGCCGAAGACATCAGCCTCGACGCGATTCGCGACAAAGCGACTCGCTTGACGGCAGCCATGGGACCGATCGTCGCGGCAATGTCCCGCCTCGAACAAGGTCAAAAGCCTATCGAAGCCAATCCGAACAAGTCTCTTGCTTGGAACTTCCTCAACATGGTCCGCGGCAAGGAACCTAACGCTGAAGAGGAAAAACTCTTCGATACGGCGCTTGTGCTTCATGCTGACCATGAGCTCAACGCTTCGGCATTCACCTGCCGCGTGGTCTCTTCGACGACTTCCGATTACTACAGCTCGATCACCGCAGGCATCGGCTCTCTCAAAGGCCCTCTTCACGGCGGCGCCAATGAGCAAGTCATGCTCATGCTCAAAGACATCGGCGGATACGACAAGGTCGATGCGTTCATCGATGATGCCGTCAACGCAAAGAAAAAAGTCATGGGCATCGGACATCGCGTTTACAAGAACGGCGATCCTCGCGCTCGCATCCTGAAAGAAATGTCCGTTCAAATCTGCAAAAAAGCAGGCCTTGAGGACTATCACCGCATGCTCGTTCGCATTCAGGAACAGATGGAAGAGAAGAAAGGCCTCATGCCGAACGTCGACTTCTTCAGCGGTCTTGTTTACACCGCTCTCGGCTTGCGTCCCCGCGACTTCACGCCGATCTTCGCTGTCAGCCGCATCTCTGGCTGGACTGCGCAGGTTCTCGAGCAATACGCGAACAACCGCATCTATCGCCCACGCGCCTTCTACACCGGCTCTACCGATCGCAAGGTGGAAGCCATCGAAAAGCGCAAGTAAGCAAATAGCGAAATCGAAAAGATCAACCCCGGTTTGCGAAAGCGAACCGGGGTTTTTTTATTTCGCCGTACCGTCGATTCGACCGTCAGCCTCTTCCATCAGCTTTTCGATCTCGCGCTTGAGATCCGCTTCAGATCGGCGCAAATCCAACGCAAGATCCCCCATCGGATCGATCGCGCGGGAAGATACCAAACTCGTCGACGGATGAGGCGCCGTGGTTGACGTTGACGGGAGATAAAGCGGGATTCGACTGAGAGCGAGCTGCAGGTCTTTTCGAGCCTGCCATGCGGCCGCGCTATCAGTAACAGACGCGTTCATCAATCGGTATCGACTGAGAGAAATCAATCCGGCCACGTGATTTGGATGCCGGCGAAGATCATCTTCGAGAACCTGAATCGCAGCTGGCTTTTGCCCGGCGGAGTACAAAGCATCAGCGTACCAGACGGCGGAAAGCTCGGAAGACGAGAGATCTTGATAGGCGGACTTGAGCTCACTGAGAGCTTCACGCATCTCGCCTCTCTCATGAAGAGCATGGCCAAGCCAAAGGTGAATCTCAGGTTCGAAAGGATTGAGTCTTCGCGCCGTCCTCAACCTTTCGGCTGCGCTGTCCACATCTCCATCGAGGACCAGGCATTGCCCAAGGCGAGTAAGAGTTTCGACATTTGCGGAATCAACCTCGATGGCTTTCTCGAACTTTTCCCGCGCGGCTCGATACTTTCCGGTGAGCACGAGATTAACTCCGTCTTGATGAACTTGAAAAGTCGCATTGGTCAAAAAGAGACGCGACAAAACCCGGGCTCGTTGAATCAGTTCCTTTTGAGCCGCGCCGCTTTTTCTACTGATCATCTGGCTTAAGACCGCCAGTGCCTCTTCCCTGCGTCCTGAGTAAGCGAGCGCCCGAGCCAAGTCGGTCTCGATCGACGCTGAGCGCGGACTCTTCTTGAGGGCTGAGCGTAACAGCACGACAGCCTCTGCCCATTTTCGATCGTGCAGCAATTGTTTGGCCTCCGCGGCTTCGTCCACCGGAAGTCCATTGGCGCTAGAAAGCTGCGGAATCGGGTCAGGCTCGGTATTTTCTGCCCACCCCGACGCCGAAACCAATAGAAACGCGCAGAAGATGAGTGTTTTCATCAGAGGATTCTCGACACGCATGGGCGGTCGCGATAGAATTTTTTCATCAATATATGTGGAAATCCATCCCTCGACAGCCACGCGAGAATTCCTCCTGCGAGAAGAGCATTAAACAAAATGCGCGCCTCGCTGTCAAACTCGCCCTGTCGAGCCTGGCTTTTATCCTTTTCGCCGCAAGTCCGTTCGGACCTGTCGCTCATTCCGAGGAGGAGACCCCGCCGCCGCCAGAATCCGAGGCGCTTCCCAATATTGAAGCCAAAATTCGACACTTCAGCGCGGTCAAGTCAAGCACCTCGGGGCGTGTTTATCTGATCGATCTTCCGGCTGATCAACAGCCAGCGGCTCCTCAAGATTCCAAACAAAACCCTAAGGAAGAAAAGCCGCCTTTGCAAAAAATCCTACTCATTCGGAACGGCGATGAAAATATCATGGCCCTTCGGGTCTTGCGGGACATCACCGGAACAAGCCAAGTCATCGTCAAAAAAATCAAGCAATACGGCGATCGCAGCGCTTTGACGATCGGACAGACGTACTACGCTCTCGAAAAGCTGTCGGACTCCATTCCTCCGCCTCCGTCTCCACAAGATAAAGCGGATATGGCCGAAGTAGAGCCGCCCCCTCTCGCATTCGACCCAGACCTCGATATGGGCTCTTCGCCGTCGCCGAACTCGGACGATGAGTCTAATGCCGATGATTCTCGCGCGAATCGACTGGGTGCCTCGATTGAAGAAAAACTAGTCCCTTTCGAGAAACATAAAAACTGGATCAGCTTGGCAGTCGGAACTCTTCGAAACACCCCGGATTCCGACGCAATGAGCGGAAAGTACTATGCCGCAGGCGGAATTCGCTATGGCCTCGATGTGAGTCGTCGCCTGTTTGTCACAAGAGATGATCGTTTAGACACTCTGACGCTTGAAGGCAGTCTTTTTTACTACACCATCAGCGGCCTCGACTCATCATCCAGCTCAGCGACCACGGATTCTTACACCATCACGCCGTTCGTCGCGACGGGTCGATACACCTATTACTACAACGAGGATTTCGGGATCTTTGCTTACGGCGGATTTATGAAAAACATCGTCTTGAGCACTCAGAACTCGACTCCCGAGAGAGTCAGCAATCTCGGCGCCGTCGTTCCGGCCATCGGAGCTGGAGCGCTTCTTCGCGTCGGCCCGCAGTTGTATACCCGAATCGATGCGGGTCTTGATATGATCGCGGCCAATCTCATGATAAGGTTCTGAGCCGTGAGAACCTTCATCCCGATTTTGCTGTTGGCCGTTTTTTTTGTAGGACTCGGCGCACTGAGTGGCTGCGGAGTCAAAGCACCCCCGCTTCCTCCGGAGTCCTCCATGCCCCAAGAGTCCGACAAGACGGGCTGGAGTCCACAGCGCGGAACCACCCCATCGCCTTTTCCATCTCCTTCCCCCAAGGCATCCAAAAAATATGAACACAACGCCAAACTTCTGCCCCCCAAAGAACAGGAGACTTTTCTCCGCGAAGGATT
>CAZCBS010000287.1:0-5561 GCA_964496965.1 uncultured Bacteriovoracaceae bacterium | reverse complement strand
TTGGCTCCTGCTTTCTTGTCGAAGCCTGGTAAATAGGATTCTTTTTTTGCTCTCATCGAGATTTCAAATAACATAGGGGCAATGGGTTATCAAGCAGCTTGTTGTAAAGTTATGGCTTTAATGCGGCTGCGTATATATAGGAAAAGAGAAGTGAGTTTTCCATCTGTTTGCCTAATGAAATATCTAGTTTTTTCGAAAGATTAATTATAGTCACGGACCTATGAACCTGAACGAAGTTTTTGATTTCGCAAATCGCTACCACCAAGGCCAAACCAAAAAGGGAACCGAGATCCCGTTCATCTATCATCCGATGAGCGTGGCCGCGACGGCCCTCAAGTACGGCGGAAGTCCAGAGCAAGTCGCCGCCGCCCTTCTTCACGACACGATCGCTGACGGCAGAGTCACGCAAGACGAAATTGCCAAAAGTTTCGGCGCCGAAACCGCGCGCTTGGTTTTTGGTTTCGCGGATCCTGAAATGCCCGAGGGATCAGGCACAGGTTGGCGCGATATGAAGCAAGCCTATCTCGGCAAGGTCCGCGAAATCGATGAAGCCAATCTCTTTGTCATGGCTTGCGAAGAGCTTCACGACGGAAGCGAGCTTTTGCACGATCTTCGCTATCAAGGCTCTCCGGTTTGGAAGCGCTATCCGGTGCACGGAATGGAAGTGTTCTGGTACTACCGCGAGCTCCTTGCGATTTTCACGCGCAGACTCACGGGAGAGAGGTATCGTCCTCTGGTTGCTGAATTCGGCGCGATGGTCAAAGCGATGAAGGGAATTGTTTTTGAGGGGGCGGTTTACTAGACTCCGATTTCACCTTCAGATAATGTATATCCATGTCTGCTTCCTGCCTCGAAACAAAACGTCTTATATTGAGAGACTATAGATCAGGCGACTGGGAACGGGTTCATATTTACGGTAGTAATCCCGAATTTTCAAAGTACGATGTCTGGGGACCAAACTCGGTTGAAGATACTAAGAAGTTCGTCAATGACATGGTTCTTCAAGCCTCAGAGAACCCTCGATACAAATTTGACTTTGCCATTTGCCTAAGGGACTCGGATTTGTTGATTGGTGGATGCGGGATTCGGCGAGAAGCTGAGTCGAGTCATATCGCGAACATTGGGTAGGCAGTGAACCCAGACTTCCAGTCAAAGGGCTACGCGACAGAGGCTGCCGTAGCACTCATTCGGTTCGGCTTTGAGCAACTTCAATTAGAAGTCATTTACGCCACCTGCGACGCGCGCAATAGCGCTTCGTTCAGGGTGATGGAGAAGTTGGGGATGCAGCGAGTGGGCTTGTTGAAAGGTGACCGGATGCAAAAGGGTCACATGCGAGACACTCTCCGCTACGAGCTCATTAGGAAGTGATTTATTCCCAGGCTTCTGTCTCGCCAAAGAGTTCTAACGCGCTCGCGATGCCAGCATGAATGATAAATTGAATGATAAAAAATTAATTAAAATAGAGTAAAAACAAATACATGCAAAAAATCTGAATGTTTTTGTGAATGATAAAATTTAAAAAAAACTCAAAACCGGAAACCCAACCGTCAAGCCCACGCTCTTGCTGAAAGTCCGTTGATCATTCGGGTTTTCAACAAATGAAATATAGTTAATCTCGCCAAAGATCGAGCGTCCCCAGCGAAGCCACAAATTGTTATAAGCTTTGCCATTGATGCTGGGATAGAGAAATCCACCCGCGGCAAGAGTCGCGCCGCGCTGAAGAGCGTCGGTCAAAGTGAGCTCGAATCCTTGAGGAATGCCTGGGATGAAATGATACTGACCGTTCGATTTAAAGCCGATGGCGTGACCACCTAACATGAAGCGAACGCCGAGCCTGCGATCGAGAGCTCGAACGTTTTCGGTACTGATGTACAGGCCGAAATCGTTGTAGAGCCAGCTGTTCAATCCCGCTGCATCGAACATGACGACTCGGGCGGAGTCGCTCAAAACATAAGAGCCATAAAGCGTCAGGATCGGAGTGAGAGAGCTCGCATGCTGCGAGCCACTGTCGAAATGAAACGAGTAGGGACCCAAGCCGAGGCTGAGCGCTCCGAGATGGAAACGATGAGGAAGCTGATAAGACAAGCTCAGGGATTGCTGTTGTGGCGTCGTGAGAATGATTTTTCCTGGCCGCGCTCCCAGGCGGATGCTCCAGGTGGAAGCAGCAAGAGGAGTGGCTGGAACATCGGAGATTTGGATGGCAGAAGCGCCTTCCCAAAAAATCATCAGATCCAGACTGTTGGCGCGACCGTGAGTGCTTTGAGTGACGACGCGCTGACAGCCAACGTAAATCCATTGATTGGCTGAAGGAGGGTGATCAAATGCCAATTGAACATCGAACTTGGAGCAGCTGGGGTCGACGGAGATCCAAGGCGCGCTCACCGCCCGAGCGCGTGGCCGAAAATGAATATGAAGCGTGCGACGTTTTTTTGCGCCGTTTTCGACATATTCCACATCGATGGGATTATCGGATGCTGTTGTGCCGCCGATCAAGGCGACAGGAACGACTGAGCCAATTCCCTTGTTCGCGAGGGAAGTCATTAATTGCGAATGACCTCCGGTCGTGATGATCCCGTTTTGCGCGGACCTCGCGATGATTTTGAGTCGAGCGCGTGGAAGAACCAAAACGTCCTGCACACGAACCCATTCCAAGCTTCCTGGCTCGAGAGCGGCGCTCAATCCGGAATCAGGCTTTTCGTCCCACTCCACGGTGAAGTCGGATGTCGAAAGCTCGATCGGAGCAAATGCCGTGGGAATCGCCTCGGATAAAACATCCCGAATCAATGGATCATTCGTACTCGATGTCGCAGCGGTGCTCGGAGTTGCCCACGTGGAAACGAGACTGAAGAGAAGGAGAGAGGTGAGCTTTTTCATCCGGAGTACTTCTTCAACGTTTCCATTAAATGACGATACTCAGGAGGAATTTCGGCTTCAAAGCGAAGCTTTTCTCCGGTGACAGGATGGGCAAAGCCAAGAACACGAGCGTGAAGCGCTTGACCTGGCATCGTAGCCACGGCCTCGCGAACATCTTGGGGCAGCGCTAACCATTTGGGCTGACGATCGGTGGGAGTCCCGTAAGCAGGATCCGCCAAGATCGAATGTCCGATCGAGTTGAGATGAACGCGAACTTGATGCGTGCGACCGGTTTCGAGCGTGACCTCAAGCCAGCTCGCAAAGGGCGCTTTTCCCACGCCAGAGCGGCCGTATTCCTCGACGAGGCGATAGTATGTGACTGCGTGACGTCCACCGACTTTCAGCAGTGCCATCTTTTTGCGATCCGTCAGGCTTCTGCCGATGTTTCCCTCGATTTTTACCGGCTTCGAAGCGCGCGCGGGAGCGCCGTAACAAAGCGCCCAGTAAACGCGTTCGATATCGTGCTTGGAAAACGTTTCGACCAAAGCTTGATGCGCGCGATCTGTCTTGGTGATCACCAGAGCGCCGCTGGTGTCTTTGTCGATACGATGAACGATTCCGGGCCGAAGAGTCCCGCCAATTCCGCTGAGGTCTTTGATGTGATGAAGAAGGATGTTGACCAACGTGCCTTCTGATTGAGTCTCGGAAGGATGCACGGTCAAGCGCGGAGGCTTATTGACCACAAGCAAATGCTCGTCTTGGTAAAGAATCTCGATCGGCTTGTCCTCGGGCAAAACGTCGAGAGCGCGAGGTTCAGGGAACTCGATGACAACGCGCGAGCCTGGTCTCAGCTTAACGTTGGATTTGGACAGAGGCTTTTCGTCGACGCTCACTCCATTTTCTTCAATGAGCTTTTGAAGACGGCTGCGAGAGCAGGGGAGTGGTTCGCCTTCCCATTGGCCAAGCCCGCTTTCAAGCGCATGGAGAATGGCGCGGTCCGCTCTGAGGCCTTGGCCTTGCACGTCCGCAGTCATCCAAGTCCAGCGTGACCTGCTCATGGTCGGTTAGCGAAACTTTTCGGGATTGCTTCGCTGAAGTCGCGACATGTAACTTGCCGAGACCTGCTGATGCGGAAGCTTGAGGAGGCGAGCGAGCTGGCCCACGAAACCGCGGATAAACACGGCGGCGGGAAGCTTCGAGTAATTCTCCTCTTCAATGGCCAAGATGTAAGCTTTCGTGATCTTCGTGGCTTGCGTGACTTCTTCGATCGAAACTCCGCGGCCTTCGCGAACCTTCCGGATAAAAGCGCCGCTCCATTCCGTTTGTTCGGTGATTTCTTTTTCGAGCTCTTCTGAAGCTTTTGAAGCCGTGGGCGCCGCGCTCGGAAGAGAGGCGGCAGGTCGAGGCTCAGAGCGATGAGGAGTGTGAGGGATTTCGTTCGATCGAACAGGTTCCACCGGTGTTGAGCGGTCGATGGAGATGATTTTCGCGGATTCGATTGGAGGGCTCGTCATTACTGATGGGGCCTGGGCTGATGGGGCCTGGGTTAATGGAGCCAGGGCTGATGGAGTTTGAGCTGGAATCGACTTGGAAGAAAAAGTGGAGATCTGGCCATAGAACCGGTCATACTCGCGGCGTCGATCCGAATTGGACAGAACCTGATAGGCTTCCTCGATCCGACGAAGCATGTCCTCGCGCTCGCCGGCGTCGATCAAAGTATAGAGAGCGACGTTGTCTTTCTGATACGTGGCCTTCGAGCGCAGATAGGCCTCGCGAATATCGCTGGGAGAGGCATCAGGCGTGATGTCCAAGATCAGATAGTAATCCGTCAAGTCATTCAGTGTTTCGGGTGCGAAGTCTGATGTCACCTGAGTCCGCTCCGTTGGGTTGAACAGTTTTTGACGAGATATTGTACGACGCGCTCGATGCTTGAAACCAGTCTCGAATTAGGAAATTCCAAAAATAGGGGGCGCTTGCGGCGAACGGCCTGCCACACGGCGCTGTCGTAATCGAGATAGCCGACGTAATCCATGTCGATTCCGAAATATTTACGGCAAACCGCTTTGACTGAAAAGCCGATATCGATATCCGCTTGAGTGCGTGCTTGGTTGACGATGAGCTTGGGCCTGAATCTCTCGATCTCGATTTTGAGCTTTTGGGCCATTTCGGGATTTTGAGCGTTGATCTCTCGAAAGAGATCGGAAGGAGATCGGATTCCGCGCGAGTTGCGGGCATCCATGGCAAGTTCCACCAGCGGGCGAACCTCGCGCAGCGACGGCGCATGCCAGAGATGGCGATAATAAGAGGTTTTGATGAAACGATAGGCATTCTCGATCGAAGTCGGCTCAGGCAAGAGAATGATCACGCCGAGATCGGCATAAAGGTAGAAGTCGAGAGTCGAGAAGCTCGTGCCCGCGCCGAGGTCAAATACTACATAGTCGCTATTGATGGCAGGAACCGCCTCGAGAACTCGGCGTTTGGTCGCGGCGTCGATTTGCGTGACGCCCAAGGAGTCTTGCGCGCCGCTGATGATCTCGAGCTGCGGAATTCCACTCGGAACGGCGAGGTCTTGAAGACTCGCCGTTCCGCCATTGAGGAAATCGCTGAGAGTGAGCTTCGGAAGCTCGACACCGAGAGAAGTATGAAGATTGGAGCAGCCTAAACCAAAGTCTAAACCCGTGACCTTTTTCGCCCTTCCTACGAGGACG
>CAZCBS010000286.1:0-5581 GCA_964496965.1 uncultured Bacteriovoracaceae bacterium | reverse complement strand
AGCCAACACCACCCAGCCGATCAATGACGATCCACTCCAGCGTCGTCCCATCCACCAATTGGAAAACAGGGTCAAGCCGTACACCACTAAGCTCGGAATGCGCCAAAAGACTTCCCAAGATAAGTCGCGCATCCAGCCAAGAAACTCGGTACGAAAAAGAATCCGATGCACCAAGTTGTCGCCCGGCGGATTTGCGTTGTATTGCTTGATCTGCCAAAGAAAGCTTTTTTCACCTGACCAAGGCCTGAACGCGGGCATGATTGTATCGAACTCATCTCCCCAAAGGCTGTAGCGAGATGCCAAGAAGGTTAACAAAATGGTTGTGAAAATTAATAGGCCGGCCAGTAACCAGACGGAAAGCTCATCAACCCAATTCGACGAAATGCGTGTTTTAGTTGCGTTAGATTTTAAAAAATTCATCGTAAGTTAACCTCGTTATCAACTACTTGCTGATTTCCGAGATCGGGACAAGAAGCTGCTTAGCGTCGATGATCTTTGCATTTCTATCTTTAAAACTCAAGAATAGGATCTTTGATCCACCAGAACTATCAATGTATGAAGATATGCATGGCGACATTCGTTGCTGCGGCTGGTAGGCACTGGAGAGGAAAAAACACACCCGGTGCTCTCGAAAGAGAGGACGGGTTTTTTTCTTTTGCGTATCTCTATTCCCCGCGATAGCTAGTGTCGTTTAAAGGGAGAATAATTTTATGAAACTCGCGAATCTCATTTTGGCAAGCGTGGCTGCAAGCATGGTAGCAAGCATGGTAGCGATGAATGCTTCGGCATCGTTCGCCGCTGCACCTGTTCAGAACTCAGTCAATCTGGATTGCTCGGTAGTCACCGATGGGCTCAATGACTCCTCTCAAGTCGTGGGGTTTAACTTGGCTGACGATCAGGCCGGATCTGTCCGAACGGTTTCTAGCAAAGTTTTGAAGCAGAATGGATGCGAAGTTCAACTGATTCCCAATGCGTCTGGAACTGATCCCGAAGTTGCAGGATCTCTCTTTATTGAGACGAAGGGCTGGCAATATCCTTTTGGATTCATGCTGAGCGGTGACGTTCCTCAGAGTTGCGACGGAAACTCGGTCGTTACTGTGCCCATGCATGTAGCGCACACTTCGCCACTCAAGATCGTGAAAGGCTGTTTAGGCGAGTAATCGCGATTTTATTTTATTTTGATTAGAAGAGAAAGCGCGGCGAGCTTTGTTCGTCGCGCTTTTTTTTAAGGTTGTCTGATCGAGGTTTGCCCATGAGGGATTGGCGAAGATTTTGAAGTTCCCGAAGTGAGTTTAATGTCGGGGAGGGCATCTGCTCATGCCCAGAAAATCATCGCATCGTTGGTCGGCAAAAGTGATGGAACGAAGCAATGCCCTGGATCTGGAAGAAGGCGTCTTTTTAAGCAGCGATCCTCGAAAAATTGCCCGCTCTCTCAAGCGATCCGCCGATCGAAGCGAGAGAAGAAAGTCGTCCCCGTTTCGATCGGCTATGTCGATGCTCAATTTTCACATCAATCGGTCAGGAAGAAATTTGACCGACGATCGTCGTCTTGTGCTGAATCGATCGAAAGACGAGCTCCGCCGCCTTTATGGCAGAAAGACCGCATCGTCTTAAGCGTTAAGCGCTTGCGCTCAGTTCATCGAATGATGAGTTTTTAAATCTTGAACTGTAGAAGGAACTGTGTTTTTTTGAATGCGGCCAGCAAATGCGAATCGCTCAACTCTTTCATCAATGGCGGCATCAAGTCGCGAAGCTATCTTTGCTCATCGCGATCGCGGGGAGCGCTGCTTTTGCCTTTCAAGCAGGGTTCGCTGGATACCATCAGGGCTTGCATTCCGCTGAAAGCCTGGCGCAGTATTCGAGCGAATCGGAAAAAGCTCATTTTCATCAAAGCGCTTCGTGCGAAGTCTGTTCCATCTTGCAGAATTCGGTGCCTGACGTACCGAGCGTTTTAGCTGTTTCTATCGAAAGAAGCTTTGGTTTTCTCGAATTCGTTTTCTCGCCACAAGTGCCCGCAGTTCAATATTTCGGCTGCGCCGACGCTCGTGCGCCCCCACGGGTTTAAGTCTCTTCTCATTCTCAGTTTGCTTTGTTTATTTTCTTTCTTTCTTTTTCGTCGCTGACACATTGTTGTCGAGGCGGGCTCTGCCCGCTACGCATATAACGAAGCGATGATGGGGTGTTTATGAAATTTCGTTCATGCTCAGGCGTGTTCCTGGGCGTTCTTTTGCTTTCATGTTCTTTGGCTCATGCTCAACCCACGGATGAAGATACGTCTTCACAGGCCGCCGCTTTCGCGCGAGCTGGCGAGAAGTCCATGAATCCGGATACGGGTGTAAACTTTCTCGGTCTTTATCGGAAGAATTCACAAGATTACAACTCATCCAGCGTACCGACGGGGTTTTCGTTTCAGGAAGCCGAGATTCAATTTTCCGCGGATGTTGATCCTTACTTTCGGGCGGTGGCTCTTTTCTCGCTCAGTATGCAATCCTCCACGTCAGGCTCGACCACCTCGAATGACTTCATGATTGATCCGGAAGAAGTCTATTTGGAAACGCTTTCCCTTCCCTCATTGACGTTTAAGCTCGGGCAATTCAAGACCGCCATGGGGCGGCATAACATTCTTCACACGCATGCTTTTCCTTTTATTGACGCGCCACTGATCAATCAGGCGCTTTTCGGAGACGAAGGGCTGAATGGAGTAGGTGTTTCGGGTTCTGTTCTCATCCCTGCACCGTGGTTCAGTGATTTCACGATTCAGGCGATTTCCGGACAATCGGCGATCTTGTTCAACAATCCGAATCCAAAGAAATCTGCCGGAATTGCTCAGCTCAAAAATCTCTGGGACTTGTCCGATGACACGACGATCGAGCTCAATATCTTCGGAACGACGGGCGCAAACCAGTATGAAAGCAACAGCTATGCTTACGGCAGCGATGTGACTCTCAAATGGCGCCCGAGCGTCGGTGGAAAATATCGAGCCTTGATTTGGACGACAGAGTATATCAATGGCTTGATCGACGGAAACAACGTCGGGGGCTCGCCGACCTTTGGACCGCGTTTGGGCGGAATGGCTTCTTGGGTGCAATATCAATTTGCTCAGCGATGGTGGGCTCAGGCGCGTGCCGAGCTGACAGGCATTCCTCGCGCAGAGAACGCGCCGCTCACTCAGAAGCAGAGCCTGCTTCTTGCATTTAATCCGTCCGAGTTCTCGGGCTTTCGAGCTCAATATGACCACCAGACCGGGACAGCGTACCCGGTGAACAACGCCCTCACATTCCAATGGAACATCAGCATCGGCGCTCATCCGGCGCATGCTTACTAAGGAAAGGAAAAAAAGTATGAAACTCTCGATTTTTCTAACGTCTCTTCTTTTAGTGGGTTTGATCGGCAGTTCTTCTGCTGAAGCCAAACTGAACGTTCTCACCAGCACGACGGATTTGCGTGCCATCGTTCAAGAGGTGGGGGGAGACTCCCTCTCTGTCGATTCGATCGCGAAGGGAACGCAAGATCCCCATTTCGTCGAAGCAAAGCCGTCTTTCATGCTCAAGGCGAGTAAAGCGGATCTTCTCGTAACGGTGGGTTTGGATCTGGAGATCGGATGGATTCCAAGCATTGTGCGAGGATCCAGAAATCCTAAAATCAATCCGGGGAGCCGAGGCTATCTTGAAGTAGGGCCGCTCGTCAGTCCTCTGGAAGTCGCCACAGGCAAGGTCACTCGAGCAGAGGGCGACGTTCACCCGCTGGGAAATCCGCACGTCACGCTGGATCCGGTTCGAGCGGGGCAGATCGCCGTGAAGATCGCTGAGAGACTGGGAGAGCTCGATTCCTCGAACGCTGCCAAGTATCTTGAGAAGGCAAAATCGTATCAGAAGCGACTCGAAGACAAGACGAAGGCTTGGCAGGCCAGGATCGAAAAGTCCGGAGTCAAGAAGGTCATCACTTATCACAAAACGCTGACGTATTTCTTTGATCGCTTCAAGCTCCAGAACACGGCGATCCTCGAGCCGAAGCCGGGAATTCCACCCACGAGTGGCCATATTCTCGATGTGATCGCGATCATCAAGGAGCAAAAAGTACCGTTGATCATGGTCGAGAATTATTTCGATCCGACCGTGACCCGGAAAATTTTGCAAGAGGTTCCGACTGTCAAGAGCGTTACTGTGCCAGTCGCGGTCGACGGAGAGCCTCAAGTCAAAACACTCGAAGATCTTTACGAAAGCCTTGTTACTGCGATCGAGGGGGCTCGCAAATGAGTTCCGCGGTCAAAGATGCTTTATTGTTTTTGGCCGCCCCCGTTGTGATTGGTCTCATCTTAGTGGGAATTCACTGCTATTTGGGGCTTCATGTGCTTGCTCGCGGCGTGATTTTCGTGGATCTGAGCCTCGCTCAAGTCGCGGCTTTAGGGGCAACGCTAGCGGTTTTTCTTGGCTTTGAGCACCATTCGTCCGCCACGTATTTTATTTCGTTGGGAAGTACATTCGTGGCTGCCGCATTGTTTGCCCTGGCGAGAAGGCATGAGCGACTCTTTTCGCAAGAGGCGATCATCGGCATCGTGTATGCGCTTGCATCCGCTTCGGTGGTCTTGGTCGTCGATCGAATCGCGCATGGAGCTGAGCACATCAAAGACCTGCTTGTCGGACAGGTCCTTTGGGTGACTTGGCCAGATGTGATCAAGACCGCGTCCATCTACAGCGTCGTTTCATTGATTCACTTCATCTTTAGAAAACAATTGATCGCGGCGTCTTTCAAGAGTGAAGGAGCGGTCGGGCAGAAGACGGCATTGTGGGATTTTTTGTTTTACGCGCTTTTTGGCGTCGTGATCACTTCGTCAGTCAGTATGGCCGGAGTTCTTCAAGTCTTCGCTTATCTGATCGTGCCCTCTGTTGTCAGTACGCTTTTCTTCCAATCGATCCGAGCTAGACTGATATTTGGATGGATACTGGGTCTCGTTCTGAGTGTCGTAGGCATGGGGCTGAGCTATCGCTGGGACTTGCCGGCGGGTGCGTTTATCGTTGTCTGCTTTGCTTCAGTGCCGGTGGTCCTGCTTCTACTTTTCGCGATATTCGGCAAGAATCGGAGGCACGCTTCTTCTTAGGATTTAGGTTAAGATTCAGGTTTTTCTGAGGGCTGGGGAGTTTCAATCGGTACTTCAAGAGTAAATGTCGTGCCGCGCTCCGGACTGCTATCGACGGAAACTTTTCCGCCATGAGCTTCCGTTGCTACTTTGACGAGAGTCAGTCCGATTCCCCAGCCTTGAATCCCTTCGGTTTTGGCGCCTCTTTGGAAAAACTTAAACAGCCTGGGCTTTTCCTCGTCGGAAATTGGATTTCCCCAATTGTGCACGGAAATTTTCACGGCCGACGGGGGAGTGGATTTGACGATGATGGTGACCGGAGCGTTGGGATCACCATATTTGAATCCGTTTGTGACCAGGTTTTCGATCGCTCTTCTCAGTTCGTGACAGTCCCAAAAGCCAAAGACCTCGGATTTGTCCGAGTTTAAGCGGATTCGATCTCCGTAGCCCACGGTCATCTCTTCAATGAACGCATTTGCTACGCTGATAGAACTACCCCTCTCC
>CAZCBS010000285.1:0-5594 GCA_964496965.1 uncultured Bacteriovoracaceae bacterium | reverse complement strand
TTATACCGATTCACGCCTGAACGTGGTGGCAAAATTGAAACGGCAGATCCTTTCTGCCATCTCCATTCTCAGCTCAAATGGCTTAACTCACGGCGATATTAAGCCTGCAAATATTTTATACACGACCAAGCCAGGCTATAGCTGGGCAAACCCTGACTCCCATGATCTTCACTTCTCGCTCGGAGACTTTGACGATGTCACCGTGATCGGCAAGGATCTTCCTGCAATCACCAGCGCATTTTCTCCTCCCGAACAATTCATGAAAATGGGCTTAAGAGCTTCTCCGGCTTGGGACATTTATAGTCACGCCGCGACGATTTATGCGATGCTATTTGAGCTCGCTCCTTACGAAGACCTTTTCATCAGCAAACACATCAACGATTTCTCCATCGACGATCCGTTTGAAGCCGCTGAAAACCAGAGACGTGGAACATATACAAACCCGAAGCATTACGAAGAGGTTCTCAAGCATGCCGAAGCCCGCTTCGACAAGCTCGAGAAAGAGTTGAAGTCCGAAGCCTCGCGAAAAACGCTGAAAGAGCTCCGTGCCTTCGTTTTAAACGGACTTAAGTACTCTCCGGATGATCGGCTTCGTGCATTTCCAGAATTACTCAAATGCGCCTACGACGGGCTTATACCGCATTTAAAGGCCGCCCTGAGCACTCAACATTAGACCCCATTCAGCCGATAAGGAAACGAAGGGAGATCTCCAGACTGGGTCAAACGCGACACACTCGCTTTGGGCGGATTTCTGGTAAAATAGAAAGACAGTCCAAAAGATGCGTCGTCCAGTTTACTGGAGGGGGAAGTCACTTGAACGTATCGCCTTGGCTTGATCAACTCGGCATTCGACTGACCGCTTTGAAAGCGCAATGCGCTCTTGCGTCTTTTGCCATGATGGCGATCGTCTTGTCCGGATGCTATGAAACCTCCAAATCAGTCGTCCTGACTCCAAAAGTCTCGACCTCAAGCGCTTCCACTGCATCGACAGCCTATCCGATCACTCTTTCCAAAGTCGTTCTCAACGCGAACGATCCGGCCGGAACTTTCGACGTTTGGGATGACGGGAACTCGTCCATCGCAAAATATTGCACGCCCGACACATCGAGTGGAACCGCAGGGGCCACGACTTGCTCCTGCGTCTTTGATTTCCAATACACCGACCCAACGACTCGCGTCACCAGCTCGCAGGAAATCTCCGTCGACACGACTTACGCCGAGGCCGATTTGGTCCGTTGCCCATACGCGAAAATTCCCCCTTCAGTCACCTCCACCGGCATTCGCATCGTAACTAAGGACGGAGCATCGAAATCGAACTCTCTCACCTACTCGTTCGGAACCGCGAGCGGAATCATGGACACCTCGAAGGAATACACCTTCTCCAGAGTTTTCCGATACACTTGCCGCCTGAAAACCTACGTCCCGAACACGATGGATCTCACGAGCGGGATCTACGACCCACTCCAATCCGAAGGCGATCCATCGAACTCGTATCCTCTGAGTTATTACACTTCCAATATAGGAGCATCGCTCAATGCCTTCGCCGGGGGAGCCACGGGCGCCGTCATCTCGGATTACGATTGTCCGCCCGATCCTCGTCATCCTACTGGCGCTTTCGCGGAAACAATCTACAGCTCCGCGGCAGGGCCGGACGGAAAATACGTGATCTCCGGAAACCCCGGCTCCGCGACGGTCGATATGAATATCGACAATCCTCGCTCGACGTTTTATCTTTCAAAAGTGCGCACCGGACTTTTCACCGTGAACATCAACGCCTACATCGCTCCAAACATTATCAGCGTAGCCTCGATCACGCCCAATCCACAAGGCGGCGGGCTACCTTCACTGGGCTGGGGCGCGACGCCCCGCTCAACCGGAATCGGCACGGAAACTTGCCCTGCCGACGCTCCAACGACCGGAGGAGTCGCAAACGCCGATTACGTCACGATTCCCTATGGCTACCACTGGGTCAAAGTTTGGCCCTTTCGAATGGCGCTTCCTGCTCGCCAATATCTCTTTGGCTCCAATCTTCAGCGCCTTGGACAAATCGGATGCAATCCCGGCAATTGGCCTTCCGCTCCAGCGGTGAGTGAAGTCACGGATTGTGGAGGCCTGACCGCTCTGGGCGGAGGCGTCGCCGCAAGATTCGCAACCGGCCTGATGATGTGCTTTAGACCCAACAGCTGGACGCCTAACGGCGTCGACCAAAACTTCAGCTGCGGAAGCTCCCAGCACGCGACATACGCCGATCCCTGGAGCAGCACCAATCCTGGCGGACTCAACGTTTGCGACGGAGCCGGAGCAGCGACCACTATCGCGCCCTATTTTGGCGCGCCATACGACTACGCCCCGGTCGTGAAATACATCGACAACCCCAGCTCGCTTCGCTACGAATTTCTTTTTGTCGTCACCCCGAAAACCATCAACTCGGGCGATATGAGCAACTCAGCAAGCCCGATTTATGCGCAATACGCTCCATTTCGCTTCCGCGTGGACAGCGATTGCGGAAGCGCGAATCCAACTGGATGCTCTACACAACATATGTTTAGAAATTACGGCCTCAAACTTCACGATATCGCGGATGCGGGAGATCCTCCGGCAAGCGATCCAAGCCGCACGGGAATTTACCCAATCTGCGCATTGCAACCGGATAGCGCACTGGGGACAGGACTATGAAAAGCTCCATTCGGACCGCCGTCATTCTTGGCTTTCTCAGCATTGCCTCTCTGCTGACGGCATGCAGTAACTCGAATTTAAAAAATCTTTCTCGCACCAATGCGGCGAATACGGGCGCAAATGGCGCGGCCAACGCCCTGATCAGCAGTTCTGGATCATTTAAAATCGCGAGCATCTCGGTTGGAAGCGCGCCCGCAAGCAGCACCACGGGAAATCCCGTCACGATCAAATTCGAACGGACCAATAATACGGCTTCCATGTACAATAATTTCACGATCCCAACCGGATCCACTCCTTGCGTTTGCAAATTTGTTTGGAACGAAATCAATACATCCAGCGGAAGCGCCCTCACCTTCACGCGAAAAGCTTACACGAACGTCACGCTCGTCCAAAACGCCGGCATTCAATGCACGACTCCCGTGAATTGGCAAACTGAAGTCGCCGACAATACCTCAGTCACGGTCAGCATCGAGCCCGCATCCAACAATGCCAATTCGTTCTCCGTCACGCCATACGCTTTCACGAAAGGCCAAAACACGGAGACCGGAAACTTCACGGACAATATGGGCAGGTCTTTCGTCAACATCCTACGCTACTCTTGTTACGAGCAGCGCCAGCGAGGCCTTTCCTTAGTCAACAAGATCGGATCGCAAAACACGAGCAACTACGGAACCTTCAGCTTCGTCGTCGCCAATCAATTCTGCCTGATGAACTATTCGGGCCAGATAAAAGGCGGATCCGGATGTGACGCCGTCGCTCCGGCTGATTATTCCGCTCAATCGTACTACTATAATATGTACATTCGAGACAGCGAGTCAGGCGATGCAAACCCTGGCAACGCGGTTTTCGTTTGCCCGCAAGTCAAAGAGGCGCTCAATCAGCAAAAAGACGGTGCGGGAAATCCGATCGCAGGCACCCAAGGAAAGTTCTGGCCGATGGATTCGAGCTTCGCTCTTTCTTTGGGAAAAACATCGGATTTCAGCGTGGGCGTGGTGGCCCACACCAAGACAACCAATGTTGGCGATCCCACGGCTCAAAACACTTCTTGCGACGGAACGAGCGCGAGTCCTTCCAGCGCAAACTCCATGATCACCTCCTGCCTGGGTTTTGCCTCTAAAACCAATTCCGACGGCACGTGCCCCAAGCTTACGGTCAGCAAAGTTTCGGGAGTCTGCCCGACGGGCTCGATTTCCACTCCTTCAGGCTGCATCCTGCCCACCTATCGGCTTCGTCGCTTTTTCGCGACTTATCCTTCCATTTACGATACCGATGGAAACATCATTCCAGAATCTCAAAGAATCGATTCCATCTATGTTTTGGATCGCCCGGTCGTCAGCCCGAGCGGAAATATCGTGCTCGATCCTAACGGAACTCCTTTTTCCATGTTGGGGCCAAAGCCGTGTCCTTACGCGTTTTTCGACGCGCCAGACGTCACCGGCACAGGCACCCCTGCTTATCACGGAACCAACCACTCAGGCTGGGACAATAAGAACATCGACAATATCTTTTTTCCTTATCAAGACATAGGTCCTGCGACGACGGGAACTTGCTCGGCGATGCTTCCTCAAAACGACGCAACTTTGTCAAAAGTCTCGGTTACGACTTTGACGAGCAAGCAATTCATTCGCCCGATTTCGGCGTGGGCGCCTCACTACGAAGAAGACACGGGCTTTCAGGCTTGCGCCCCGCAGTCCAATCCGCTTCGTGATCCACCTCTTCACTTTGCCTACAACGGAAGCAATATGGCTTGGTGCGCGGAAGCCTATCCATCGCAAAACGAAAACTCGAGCAAGCTTCCAGCCAACGCAGTCAATTACACATCGCACACGGTTCATAACGTGACTCCGAACACAGCGTGCAACACGAGCACGATCACCGGACATGCTGCGAACAATAATACCTGCGACCGCACCGTCGTCAATCCCTCCAACGGGATCACCTGGGCGAAGTTCCCGCTTCTTGCTCCTGAAGCAGAAGTCACAAAGGCTCTGCAAAGCGACAAATCTTTTGGATGCACGATGACCTACGATTACGGTGGAGGAAAAGTGAATTCTTCCGACTTCGCCGCAGGCCAGACTCCTTCGCAGGGTTGCTGCTCCAATGTCGCTCCTGCCGCCGGAGCTGGAAACTCCGCGCATCTCGAGCCGACTGCGGCTCCAACATCGACACCTGCGACTTACTCGCTCTCGTGTCAACCTCCTCAATACTGATGTCAGCGCCATCGCCTTTTACTTTTACGCTCGTGATCGAAAAGGGAATGCCACGGCTCGATCAAGCGTTATTGGAGAAGCTCAGGGAGAGCATGCCTGGCATTTCTCGAAACCAGCTGAAAACCCTCTTTGACGAAAAGCGGGTTTTTTTGAATCAAGCTTCTAGAGCGCCGTCCTGGAATCTTCTTCCGGGTCGATACGAAATTCGGATCATCGGAATGGAGATGACTTCCGGGTCAAATCAAGCACAGCCGTCGACTCGCGGATCTTTTCTTTCCATTTGTTACGAGGACGCGAATCTTCTCATTTTAAATAAACTGAGTGGAATACCAAGCGTCCCTCACTCTTCCGACGAAACCGAAACCGCCGTAGGATCGGCCCTCGCTCATTTTCCAGCGCTAGCCGGAATCGGACGCGGAGAATTAGAGCCTGGATTGCTCCATCGACTTGACACCGGCACAAGCGGCCTTCTTGCGTTCGCAAAAACAAGTGAGGCTTTTGAGCGTTTTCACTTGGCTTGGAAAACCGGACAAGTCAGGAAGATTTACCGAGCTTGGGTTTATGGGGATGCGAGTGGTTTATATTTTCCCATGAAGCTCGAGTTGACGATGGCGCACCATCCCGAATCTCAACAACGAATGATCGTTCTTCCCGAAGGCGCGAAGCGAAAACACCGCGGAAAACCTTTGATCACTTCGACCACTTTGC
>CAZCBS010000284.1:0-5601 GCA_964496965.1 uncultured Bacteriovoracaceae bacterium | reverse complement strand
ATCTGCGAGCGCTTCACCGGGATCGTCGTATTTTTCTCGATGATTTTAGTAAAAACGCCACCTAAAGTTTCGATTCCCAGCGAGAGAGGCGTCACGTCCAAGAGAAGCACGTCTTTCACTTCGCCTCGCAATACTCCGCCCTGAATTGCCGCGCCCACGGCTACGACTTCATCCGGATTTACGCCTTTATGAGGTTCCTTGCCAAAGATCTCCTTCACTTTTTCTTGCACACGAGGCATGCGAGTCATGCCGCCGACGAGGACGACTTCGTTGATTTTGTCTCGAGTAATGCCTGCGTCTTTCATGCAGGTTTCGCAAGGTGGCACGAGTTTTTGAATGAGGGGCTCCACGAGCGCGACAAGCTTAGAGCGAGTGAGCTTCAAGTTGAGATGTTTCGGGCCTGTGGCGTCAGCGGTGATGAATGGCAAGTTGATGTCGGTTTCCATCGCGCTTGACAGCTCATGCTTTGCTTTTTCGGCAGCGTCTTTCAATCGTTGAAGCGCCATGCGGTCCTTTTTCAAGTCGATGCCATACTGTTGCATGAACTCGGAGACCATCCAGTCAATGATGAGTTGGTCGAAGTTTCCTCCGCCCAAGAACGTGTCGCCGTTCGTGGCTTTGACCTCGAATACGCCTTTACCGAGTTCGAGAATGGATATGTCAAAGGTGCCGCCACCTAAGTCGAAAACAGCGACGGTTTCCTCATGTTGGACTTTATCGAGACCGTATGCAAGTGCGGCGGCCGTTGGTTCATTAACGATGCGCTTAACGTCAAGTCCGGCTATTCGGCCCGCATCTTTTGTTGCTTGTCTTTGGGCGTCATTGAAATATGCCGGAACTGTGACAACCGCTTCTGTGATCGTTTCGCCAAAATAATCCTCTGCGGTCTTTTTCATTTTTTGAAGTACGATCGCAGAGATTTCTTGAGGTGAGTATTCGCGATCCCCGATTTTGACCCATGCGTCGCCGTTTTTGGCTTCGATTATTTTAAATGGAGCAACTTTAATAAACTCTTGAACTTCTCTCGAGTTGAACTTGCGTCCGATCAGGCGCTTGACTTCAAAAATCGTGCGCTCGGGATTGGTAATCGCTTGTCTCTTTGCGGCTTGTCCGACGAGTTTTTCGCCGCGCTCGGTAAACGCCACGACGGATGGAGTCGTATTGGATCCCTCGGCATTGGGAATGACTTTAGGTTCTCCTCCTTCCAATGCTGCAACACAGGAGTTCGTTGTTCCCAAATCGATTCCGATGATTCTCGACATTCGGTTTTCCTCGTTTGTTTTTATAAAGTGGCTGCAAGAGCGAAACCTATGCGAGCAGGCCGCCAAAACAATAGGACGTGTTCTTGCATCGACGCCTTTCCGTTGAGCGACAAAGAGGAGCGACACCGGGAGTGCCAGGTCGGAACGAGCAGGCTGGCGCGGCTGCCCCCAAGATCAAGGAAAATCAAAAAGTTCAGCTGACCGGACAAGTCGTGGAAATCGGCGTCACAAAAATCGAAGAAACGTATAAACCAGGATTAAAGCCTGAGGTCCAAGCGGAATCAAGACTCAAAGCTAACAGGGAACTCCGATTCAAGCCTTAAAAGCTTTTCTTTGATACTGAGCCCGCCGGAATATCCCCCGAGCGAGCCATTGGCGGCGATCACTCGGTGACATGGAATGATAATGCAAAGCGGATTTTTGCCGTTGGCAGTGCCTACGGCACGAACTGCACGATCATTTTTGATTCGACGTGCGATCTCCGTATAAGAGACAGTTTTTCCGTAAGGAATTTTACTGAGCTCTTGCCACACTTGTTTTTGAAATGGGGCTCCTTCGACATCAAGTGCGAGATCAAAGTTTTTTCGGTTTCCGCTCAGATAGTCCTCGAGCTGAGTCTGAGCACGAGTTAAATTTTCAATTTCCGGGGCATTCGAGCGCAGTGTTGTCGCCATTGGGACTCTTTGTTTTTCCCAGTAGACTCCTTGAAGCCCTTTTTCGGACGCGACTAGGTAGAGCGGACCAATCCGAGAATCAAATAACCACTGTGTTTTTCTCGTCATTTGCCGGCTCCTTTTTTCTTTTTAAGAAGTTCCGCATATTCTTTCCAGAAAAGCACTGCGATGTATCCTCTCCAAGGGCTCATTTGATCGACGATTTCTTTGGGATGAAACCGAACGGTTCTTGCTAAAATCAAGTCAGTCTCTGGATACGCATCGATGTGTCGAATGGCTTTAAGGGCGATGTAATTCGCGGTCCAAGGCCCGACGCCAGGAATTTCAAGAATAGTTTTCACGAATGCATCTGCGTCTTGAGTCGATTGAAGGGAGATTCGTTTTTCCGCGACTTCCTTGGAGAAAGCGATCAAAGTTCGCTTTCGAGCTGAGGTCGTCTTGAGAAAACTGAGATTTGACCTAGCGATCTCTTGCGGAGTTGGAAAAAGCTTGATCGGATTTCCGTTCCTCACGATCCCCGTGTCCTTCCCCAGTGCATCGATTAAGTCACCGACGAGTGCGCGACTGCGCTCGACGCTGACCAACTGCCCCAGAATCGATGAGATTGACACTTCGAAAGGATCCCAGCCCGAGGGCAAGCGAATGCCGGGATGCTTTTTGAGGAGTGCCTTGATTTTTGGATCCCGTTCGAGATGATTGGCGACAATTACGGGATCCGAGTCCAGGTCAAATAGCGCTCGGACGCGGGAAATTACTGTGTGTATGACCGAGTGGTCTGGAAAATCGATCTTCAGAATCAAACGAGAGTTCTTGGCGTCATTTGAAATCGAAATCTCACCGATCTTTCCGCCGAACTCAATCGTTCGATGCATCGTTTCCGCATCAAACCATTCGAGATGTCCCGTCTGATGCGAACGATAAAATTGTAGAAGACCCTCAAAGTCAAAGGGCGGTCGATAGGGAAGAGAAACCTTGAGTCCCCGCTCGGCGACCAATGGGTTTCGTCGAATTTCGCCAGGGCTTTTTTTGAACCGCTCTTTAAATGAGTCGTTGAACCGCCTGATCGAGGAGAATCCAGACGCAAACGCGACTTCGGCGATAGGCAAGCTTGTATCCGTAACAAGCTTGCGAGCGAGGTTCAATCGGTTTTCAAACGAGAGTTGTTTTGGAGTCTTTCCAATTTCTTCAATAAAAAGCCGTCTGAGATGCCTGGCCGAAACGCCAAACTGAGCGGCGAATCGGTCTTCGTCCAGTTCAATGGTTTCCTGGGAGTGCAGAACTTTGATAGCCCGTTGAACGATCGCTGACTTGCCCACCCACGCCGGTGATTGCGGCGCGCTTTCTGGCCTGCAACGAAGACATGGACGGTAGCCTGCGCGTTCGGCATCAAGATGGCTTTGAAAGAACTCGACGTTCTTGCGCCTCGGTTTCGCCGGACAAATCGGTCGACAATAAATTCCGGTCGTCTTGACTCCGACGAAGAATTTTCCGTCAAAACGATGATCGCGTGCCATCATCGCTTCATAGAAGATATCTTCTCGGTTCTTCGAGCTATTCCTCAATCCTTTCATGCAGACCAATGTACCGAAAATCAGCCAATTAGTCTGGCTGTTTTCGGACATGATCAATTTTGAAATCAACCCATACGGGATCGAATCCACTCCATGTTTTTCTCAAGCAGCTCTTTTGGAAGCTCACGAAGCAGGTCGCTAGTAAGGTCTGAAAGACTCATTTTCTTTAGCTCATCCCGCCAAGCCTGATCGGCCCGATACATCGCGCGAGCAATAGCGCAGGGCGAACTATCCCGTGTTTTGGGAGAGCGACAGGGGTTATTCTTTCTGATTTCCGTGCACTCAAAAGTGGAACGACGACCCTCAATGGCTTCGACAATATCAAGAAACGAGATTTCATGGGGAGACCGAGAAAGCCGGTATCCCCCACGAGGTCCTAAGGTTGTGCTGACGATCCCTGCTTGAGATAGGGCTTGCAGAGCCTTTGAGAGATATTCCTTTGGCACGCCGTGAAACTCCGCTAGATCTTTGGTCGCTAGAAAATGGCCGTCAGGAAGCGAAGCCAGAATCGCACAGCAATGAATCGCCCACTCAACTTGGTTTCTTAAAATCATTCGAACCCATCTTGATCACTTCAAGCCGGCGCGATCAAGACCAAACATTTTGTCTGCGGATCCTGGAACCGGACGAAAACTGATAGATAAGCGATTCCACATATTGATCACGCTGACCGCAAACGTGAGATCTGATATTTCTTTGTCGGAAAAGTGCGCACGGAGTCGCTCAAACGCTTCATTGGAAATTCCGTGCTCAGGTGGCTTTGTCAGTAATTCGGTCCATTCGAAAGCTGCCTTTTCGCGATCTGAAAAAAGAGGTGATTCGCGCCAGATGGCGACATGATGAACGCGTAGGTCTCTTTCTCCGTGAATTTTCGCTTCTTTGACATGCATGTCCACGCAAAAAGCGCATCCGTTGATTTGCGATGCGCGGATGTTGATCAGATCGATGAGAGCAGTGTCGAGCGAATTCTTTACGACTTGACTCATCTCTGAGAGTTGCCTGACTAGATCCGGGGAATGTTGAAAATAATTTAATCTTTGGCTCATGGTACGTCTCCTATTTAAGGATATTATATATCCTTAAATAGGCTGTTGTCAAACTTCCAAAAGGCTAGCGCTAAATATCAGAATTAAGACGCTTTTTTTCTTCAGCGCGAAGAAGCGAAATCGGATCGGAGTTGAGTCGAGTCATATGAGTTTGAGCGATCCCGTGATATCCATTTTGCAAAAGAAAGAGCATTTGCCCGTCCCACGCATCGGCGGATAAAGGTCAACCGGGAGAAAATACGACCGACTCAAATACGGACTAAAGGGCAGCTTCTATCGCTTGAACTAAAATCGCGGATTCAGGCGACATATCGGGCGAGAAACGGCCGATCACGTCACCCGTCGGGCTGATCAGAAATTTTTCAAAGTTCCACAGAATGTCTTTTGGGTTGTCGCGCGTCAGGCCGTGGGATTTGAGCTCGCCTTCAAAGTCGCTGCCAGGTTCTTTTTGCGCGACAGGTTTTGCGTCGGTCAGATACGCATAGAGAGGGTGTTGACCAGCGCCTTTTACGACGATCTTTTCGAACATCGGAAAAGTAACTCCGTAATTCAACGTGCAAAACTGCTGAATCTCAGAATTGC
Organism: uncultured Bacteriovoracaceae bacterium; assembly: GCA_964496965.1. Lineage (GTDB taxonomy): Bacteria > Bdellovibrionota > UBA1018 > UBA1018 > UBA1018 > CAZCBS01. The sequence continues at coordinate 466 of CAZCBS010000284.1, read as the reverse complement.
TTCCAGGTTCTTGAGCGAGAAACTCATTAGCTGGAAATCCAAGAATCTCAAGACCCTTACTCTGATAATTTTTATAGAGCTTCTCAAGTCCTTCGTACTGAGGAGTCAATCCGCACTTTGAAGCGACATTGACGATCAAGAGCGCCTTTCCTTTGAAAGTGCCAAGAGAGCATTCTTTTCCATCGATCCGACGAACATTCATGTCATACACTTTGCTTTTCATGAGACCGGACCTTATCAAAAGTAGCGTTCACTGGACACGGAATTTTCAGGTACTGCGATGTTGAATCTCAGCACTCCGTTTGGCCTCATCTCGATCTTGAGCCTGGCTCCGATCACGACACGGTACATTTGATCCAAAGAGTATTTTGGCGGAAAGCTTCCATAGTTGTTGTCAGGAAGAATGTCTTTTCGATACGCATGGACTAAGAGCTGAAGATTTCCGTCAGAATCAGGAATTCCCATA
>CAZCBS010000283.1:0-5632 GCA_964496965.1 uncultured Bacteriovoracaceae bacterium | reverse complement strand
TATTTATATGTACCGGCACGGTTTGATCGGAAATTGCCAGGCATCTGCGCTTGTGAGCCACACAGGATCAATCGATTGGCTTTGCTTACCTAGACCAGACAGTCCTCCTGTTTTTGGCCGACTTCTAGATGCGAACGGCGGTCACTTCTCCATCGAAGGAGAAGACGTCCGTAAATCAGAACAACGATACGTATCGAATACAAACGTTCTAATCACTGAGATTGAACTCCATGACGGAAGCCGATTTCGAATTACGGATTTCTTTCCGCGCTTCGAACAGCACAGCCGAATGTATCGACCTATAGCCCTTTTCCGGATTCTTGAACCTGTTTCAGGAAGCCCAGCCGTGCGTGTCGCTTGCAATCCCGTCGAAGGCTGGAGCAAAGCCTCGGCACAAGCGATTCGTGGTAACAGCCATCTCAGATACGAGATCCGTGGAGAAAACCTACGACTCTTGACGGATATGCCACTCACCCATCTTTACGAAGAAAGTCGGTTTGTACTTTCCGAGCCCGTTCATTTCGCGCTTACCTGGGGAATCGGAATTGAAGACGACCTGATTCAAGTCAGTCGAAGCTTTCTTGAGAAAACCATCGATTATTGGAAAACATGGGTTAAGCATTGCTCGATTCCGACTCTCTATCAAAAGGAGACTATCCGCTCAGCCTTGACTCTGAAGCTTCACTGCTTCGAAGACACCGGCGCGATTCTCGCCGCCTTGACGACAAGCCTCCCCGAAGAGTCAGGCGGCGGACGAAACTGGGATTACCGGTATTGCTGGTTGCGTGATGCTTATTTCGTTCTGTCCGCATTTCATAACCTCGGACATTTCGAAGAAATGGAGGGGTTTCTCAAATTCCTCTTAGGCATCGCTCATCACCAGGAACACTCGCGAGATCGCTTAAGACCTGTTTATTGCCTTGATCAATCTCTGCCCTCGCCCGAAACGATTCACGAGAATTGGCAAGGCTTTCAGGGAAACAAACCCGTACGCAGCTACAATCAAGCGGCCGACCATGTGCAAAATGACGTCTACGGCGAAATGATTCTGACACTGGCTCCGATTTTCTTTGACGAAAGATTTCAACATCTCAGAACCGTAGAACACGAGGCGCTCATGCTTCATCTAGCTCGCCTTTGCCAGAAAAGCATCAACCAGCCGGATGCCGGACTATGGGAACTCAGAAATGGTTGGCAGATCCACTCCTTTACGAATCTCATGTGCTGGGCGGGGCTTGATCGTGTCGGGCGTATTCAGAAGCTAGGATTTATTCGAGAAGAGGGGCTTGACCTGGAAGCCGCAAAAGCTTCTGCCGAGGCCGCAATAGGCTCCTCCATCGCAGACTCTATTCTCACAAACGGACCAAAAGACAAAAGTCTCGAGGCGGCACTTACGCTGCTCCCAATATTGCGTTATCCAAACTCAAATCTAAATCGTGAGACGGTTTTAGCAATTTCACGCGAACTTGCCTTGCCAGATTCGTCTCAAGGCGCCTTTCTCTACCGCTATCGAAGAAACGATGATTTCGGCAGTCCTGCATCGGCATTCCTCATTTGCTCCTTTTGGCTTATTCAAGCATTGGCGAAGATTGGCGAGACGGATCGAGCTAAGACCCTCATGAACGAAGCCATTCAAGCGGCAAATCCGCTCGGCTTGCTTTCAGAACACTATTCTCCGCGCGAAAGCTGTCAGCTGGGTAACTTTCCACAGGGTTACTCACATGTGGGGCTGATCAATGCGGCCTTTGCTCTCAGCCCTCCGTGGGATCAGGTGCTGTGAGGAAATATGACACCAAAACAAACGAATTCGCGATCAAAATGCTTTAAGCAACTGCTTCGTCGAGTCAGCCGGCATTTAGCAAGAGTCCTCAATTTTGAGCATAAACATCTACTAAATAACGGCGACTCAAATGCAGTGACATACTTCTACGCAGAATTAGAAAGAGTGATGAGATCGGGCAGGTAGGCCTTTTATGAATTATAGTTATATGCCACAAGACTTGCACCACTTCATCGATCACTGCTTCGATTCAGTTGAACAGCTCGAAATCCTCGTTTTGCTTCAGGCAGATCCGACCCAATTTGCACAGTTATACTCCGGTCTTCTTAGTTGATTGCCGCAGGTGCGCCCATTGCATCAAAGCCAGCAATCAGTAATGGGAGTCGGATGGGCAGGCGCTCCTCTCTCAAACCGGCCGTTTCCAGGAGTATCGCGCTCGGACGCCGCCCGAATTTCGCAAACCGGTATCTCTCGCATCCGTATTTCTCAGCCAGGACGCCCTGGTTCGGGAAAAACTAAAAAATGACTTTGACCTATGGCCTCACGTGTCACTCACTCAGTGACTCTGACTTATCATTAAGCTGACGCGCAACAGAGGCACGCACGTTGCTCGTTCGCAAGCTATGCGAAGTTTTAGCTGGAGCAAAATCTGGCATCCTACCTGGCCACCATTAGAAGTAATATTTCGTGCCGCGATAGTTTACTTATTTCTACAATTCATTTTCCGCATCGTGGGAAGAAAAGAATGGACACGCTATGCCACGTTCAACAGTATCGCAGTCCTCTTCCTAATCACGATTGCTCTACGTACCACACTTCTTGGCGACGACTCCTCAGTGACTAGTGGAATCATTGCGATCTCGACTATTCTCGGGATGGACTGGCTTTTGTCCTATTTATCCTATCGGAGCGAACGCTTTTCGAATCTTATCAACGGAAAGGTTGTCGTCTTAATCAAACATGGCCAACCTCAAAGGCAAGCGATGAGGCGCTTTCGAATTTCAACATCTCAACTGCTCGAACAAATTCGGCTCAATGGCCACTCCTCTATAGAAGATGTGGAAACAGCCGTTCTTGAGCGATCAGGAAAGATTTCAGTCCAATTCACCGACCTTCGAAAATAGCATCTGTATCGTGAAGCAGCCCTTGCAGAAGCAACAAAACGTGGGAATAACCGTTTGGCTCAATTGGATCGCGAGTGTGTTTCTCACCATATCTGGACTCTGGACTACGCATTCGCGTTTACCTTTGGAATCGCATTTCAGCACTGAAAGCTAACGCATTATCTCTCACCTTTTGGCAGTATTGAGTGAATTAAATCAACTATTTGTGATTAGAGGCTCATCACCTCCAATCTTCAAACCCACTCACAAACCGACAACAACCTTACATCGGCAGCGTCTGGGCCGAATCTGAAAATATCTCATTTTTTTCCTTGTAGGGACACATTCCTAAAGGTCTTCGTTTTGGCAGCTTTTCAGATCGCTTCTCAAGTACCTTGCCGACGCAGTCGCTCCCGCTGTGCATCTAAAGTCGCTTCTGGAAAGTCGCTCCGTGCTCTTGATGTAACAGCTCACCATTTTGCGTCCTGAATAGGCGTCGGCGCATTGCTGAAGAGCGTCGGCTTGAGCCCATTGAAATGCAATAGCACCGTCTGGAAAATCACAGGAATCTCGTGCCGATTGAGTCGAATAAAAATCCGCGCCCGTTTCAAATACGCTCGTATTGATTTTGATCGCGGCTTTAATCGTATCGATGTTCGCAAATGGCTTGCCGAGTTCTTTTTGAACGGCATCAAAAGATTCGCTACGAAAAGTCTCGACGGTCGCAATCGAATCGACGACCTGTAGCTTTTCGCTATTCGTTATGCCTTTCGACGAAATCAAGCTTTCAAGGATATGTGCATGAGTTTTGTCAAAATGATCGTAATTTTTGATCGCTTTTAGAAGTTTTGATTTCAGTTCTGAATCAGCGACATCACTCTTCAATAACGCATTCAATATAGTCGTCTTCGGCCCGCACATTCGATTATTGTAGAGGTCGGAGCAGGTCTGGATGTTCTCCTTATTTGTTACTCCAAACGTCTTTGCACATTCGATTTGCGGGAGTGATGAATCTTGAATATAGGAAAAATACCCCTTGAAATCTCCTCCGAATCCGGAAACCAGCTGTCCAGCCAACGTCACTCGATCCTACGAAAGAGTCTCAACGAAAGATAAAGAACGGTCAAAAGGATATCGCGATGCAATCTGTCTCAGCGCTACAAATCGAGCATCATCAAGAGCCTCTGCCCTTTTCAACCGCTTGGCAGCTGAGTCGGCACTATCGTCGTGTAAGATATTTGTTAGGATCTCTAACCCATCGCTCGTTCGGTCATGGAGAAGATTTAGAACAGGCATCGCCTCGGTTTCAGGCAATTGATGAAAAACATAAGGAACAGCTTCAATTTGTGCCTTTGAACCATTTCTAAAAAGTTGATTGATGACTGAACCATCAAGCTTTGCAAATCCATCCCACGTTAAATGAGCCATTCTTTCGTCGGCCAAGACTTGAGTGACCGACTTTAAATTTTCATCACTCACACCTTCAATTGCGGCAACACTCTTTTCAAATCCGTATTTAGCAGAAAAACTGCGAATCACGCCTAACTGAAGATCACTGTGCGCTCTCGCATATTTAAGCGCATCATCATAAGAAATTTTGTTCTGATCTAAATTTGCAGAGAAAAGAACGTTAAACGCTTTTTTCATGTCGCCTGCGGAGATCCCCTGAGCAATGGAGTCTTCAATTGCGTCAGAATAAGAAGAGCCGCACAAAGCCTTCGCTTCGCCTTCAGGCACTTGATATTTGTTCATCAATTTGCTTTTGCAAAAAAAAGCGTATGCCGGAACGCTGCCTAAGATATTCAGCACGAAAAGACCGCTAACGACTTTCAGATACGACCTTGAAAACGGTTTAGACTTTTTCATTTTCATCTCCTTAGTTAGTATGAATCACATTCTGAGGAACCCATTCCTAGGGGCCCCGTTTCCAATCAGCTGAAACAGCTTCATGAGAACTTCCATATTGCCGTCGATCAATCGCGTTTCCTCTTGCAGCGATGGATAAGTCGCTGCCATCAGTGAGTCGATTTGAGCACGCAATTCCGCGAAATCGCCATTTAAGCGATCAAACGCGCAGGGATCGATTTCGTTGATCGATGGCACTCCGTAACCCGATTGAGCGATGAGTCGATTCCAAGGTAAAAGCATTTTCTGTGCGTCTTTTCCCCGACTGAACTCCTCAGGGCGACTCTCACCCAGTTCGGCGACAGCGGCGGAAATTTTGGATGCGTTGATACGATCAAACTGAAGCTCCAAGAGAAAGAGGCTCAACGCCAAGGATGGATCCGCCTTGAGCTCATCCATGTGATCATTCATCAGTGTTTTTCGTTCCTGAGCCGTTGCATGCTCAAGAAATTCGTCGAGCGTCCGATAACGTGTCGGAACGAGTGCCCTTGTCGCTTCAAAAGCTCGCTGCAAATCCGTCCGATGCTTGCTTGGAAAAAGATAGCCGTTTTCTATCGCGGATTTCTCATCACTCAAAAGAGAAGTATCGATCAGATCAGTTTTCTGCAGCAGGTTTTGTAAATCGATGGGCGACGTCACGCCGAAAGTCGTTTCTAATTGCGCCGTTTTTTGATCGTCTTGGTAAGCGGCTTGAATAGCTTTCCGCGTTTCGGTCGCGCAATTATTCGTTAAGAAGTAATATCTCCCCTGATAACCCCAATATTGCTCTCGCAGATATTGAATCAAATTATCTTTCTGATCCTCCGTCATTTTCAAAGGAAAGCTTTTTACGTCTCTCAGTTCG
>CAZCBS010000282.1:0-5646 GCA_964496965.1 uncultured Bacteriovoracaceae bacterium | reverse complement strand
GTACGTTTTGGAGGCGCAAGTCTTGGAGGATGGGTTCTATCGAGTCAGCACTTTTTTGATATTAGCTCGAACCGGCTTTATCAGTCGGATGGTACGTCTCGCTCAGTTCCGTTTCAGAAAACGAACAATGGCACAAATCTTCTTGCAGCATCCTCAGATGGCTCAGAGCTTTATGTTTTTGATCTGAACGGAAATCAGCTTCAGACGCTCAATGGTCTTACGGGCGCGGTTCTTTTGACCTTCTCTTACGACTCGCAAGGAAGGTTATCGAGTGTGACCGATGCGTATGGTAATGCAACTCAAGTTTTGAGAGATGGCTCTGGCGTCTTGACTGGAATTCAATCTCCTTATGGTCAAGTGACGTCCATTTCTCTTGATAGCAGCGGCTACATTGCTTCGATCACCAATCCAAATGGCGAGTCTCATCAGATGACTTACTACGGGACGAAAGGGCTTTTAAATACTTTTCAAAAGCCTCGCGGACAAGTCAGTACGATGAGTTATACGAGTGATGGATTTTTAACCGCAGACGCAAGTTCGGCTGGAAATTCAACGACGCTATCCAGTACTTTCTCGGGTTACAACTCAAGTTACGGTGTTTCATCGACGTCAGCGCTTGGACTTGCTACGAGTTACTCGAACGTTATCGTGATAGACGGCCAATCCTCATGGAATGCATCTTATCCAGATGGTCGTACTGCCGTCATGTCACAGAGTGACCACTCGGCTTACAGCATGAATACGATCGATTTAAATTATAGCGAGAGCTATACCAGTGACTCTCGTTTGTGCAATCTTATCGATTTTTCTTATAACAAAACGACCTCAACGGGGGATAATACCAAGACCGAGAGCACGGCACGGTCAGTTCCAGGCTGGAGCTTAAGTACAGATCCTAATAATCCAAATTTCTTCGCTTACACGACGCTCAAAGATCAAGTCACGGTCAACTCGAACCTCTGGAGTCACGAGTTTTCGCGCGCAACAGGGCAACGCACGACGACCTCTCCTGAAGGACGAAGCTCGTATCTCACGACGGATACATACGGAAAAATCACAAGCCAGCAAGTCGCATCGTATGCTCCGGTGACATATAGCTACGATACTCGAGGAAGGGTTTCACAAGTTTCCCAATCGGCGCGTAATACGAATCTCTTTTACAACGCGCAGGGCAATGTTGATCACATCACCAATGCGGCTTCGCAGACCACTGGTTATACCTATGATAATGCCGGCCGCGTTTTGACGGAGACTCTTCCTGACTCACGCGTGATCACTTATGCTTACGATGCAAACGGAAATATGACGAGCATTACGCCTCCTGGAAAATCCGCGCATACGTTCAGTTGGAATCTGTTTGATCTGTATGCAAATTATGTCGCACCGCTCTTGAGCGGAGGACAGAACACGACAACGCAATACAGTTACGATAACGACAAGAGAATTACTCAGATTCAGAGACCTGATGGAAGTACTCTGACTTACAATTACGCTCTTGGAACAGGGCTCTTGAACTCGATCACAGTTCCTGGAGGTCAGTATACATTTAATGTTTATAGCCGAGGTAAGCCTCGAGTCATCGTTTCTCCTGATGGCGTTGAGTCTGATCTGTCTTATTCAGGACCGTTTTTGAGTAATGATGCAGTCAGTGGATCGATCGGAAATATGGGAGAAATTTCTTGGACCAGAAATAACGATTTTCAAATCAGTAATTCAACGATCAAGAACGCAAGTGGAGTGGTTCAAAGCGCGATTGATTTCTCTTATGATCACGATGCTCTTCTGACTCAGGCAGGATCTGAGACTCTGACGAGAGATCCAAGCTCAGGTCTGTTGTCGGGTACGACTCTGTCTACGCTTTCTGATTCGTATAGCTATGATTCGACGTACGCAGAGCTTTCAGCTTATTCTGTACTCTATACCCCGACGTCAGGAACCGCGAAAAGTCTGATGAATCAGACTTTTACTCGTGATGCCTTAGGACGAATTACAGGTAAAACGGAGAAGGTCGCAACGTATCCTACCGATACTTTTTCCTATACGTATGATTCAGCAGGCAGGCTCACGGATGTTACCAAGAGCGGAGTGACCACGCATTACGGGTATGATTCAAATGGCAACCGGACAGCTGCGACGACTGGAAGTTCATCCGTTACAGCAACGTATGATTCTCAAGACCGGCTTTTAACGTATGGAAGTAAGTCCTACACTTACTCACTCAACGGCGAGATGCTTTCGGTGGTGGACTCATCTCGACCAACAGGTCGTCAAACGACGAGCTATTCGTACGATGCTTTAGGAAATCTCAAGCAAGTGGCCCTCACTTATCCGGGGCCACAGACGATCTCGTACAAATACGACGGTCTCAACCGTCGTGTAGCAAAGCTGGTCGATGGAGTCATTAAAGAGCAGTATCTGTACGAAGATCAAAATCGCATTGGAGCGCTCTTGGATGGCACGGGCGCTTTAAAGCAACGCTATGTTTACGGATCAAAGCCAAACGTGCCTGACTACCTGGTCACATCAGGTGGCTCTCTATTTAAAATCATCTCTGATCCGAACGGCAGCGTGAGAGTTGTTGTCGGAGCGAGCATCGGCAACCTTGTTCAGGCTCCCACTTATGATGAGTTCGGCAACGTGATTTCAGTCGGTGGGGCTGGGATATGGTTTGAGCCATTTGGATTTTCAGGTGGTTTGTATGACGTGGACACGAAGCTTGTCCACTTTGGTGCACGGGATTATGATGCTTCTGTGGGTAGGTGGATTCAGAAGGATCCGATTTTGTTTAAGAGTGGGGATACTAATCTTCATGGTTATGCGATGAACGATCCGATTAATTTTATTGATCCAAACGGATTACTCTCTGAAGGATTGCTGTCGAGATATCTGACGCCTCAACAACAGCACGTCATTGGAAGTGCAACAGCTGTATTTGGAAGTGGAATGATCGCAATTGGCGGCTATGTCTCGATGACCGGTGGTTTTGCGCCATTAGGATTAACTACCGCTGCCATCGGTGGAGTGTTTGCATATGAGGGATATAGGAATGCAGTAATGGGTAACCAGCGAGCAACACTAATTGAGAGCAGTGTTATGAAGCAGCCAAATATTTTTGGAATGAATACAGATATTAATTCCAAGCATCAGAATAGTTGTGAAAGGTGAATTATGGCGCTATTAGTTTATATGTGGATTGCTTGGCTCTTTCTAGTGTGTTTCCCATTTTTTATTGCTTGGAAATTTAAAATTGCTCGCCTACTTGGCTATCGTGGATGGTTGTTGGCGATAAATACCGCAAATCCAGTTTCTCCATTCTTTTGGGAAAGAAGACCGCTTGCACAGAATGGTCGTCGTTGGCTCATTGGTTTAAATTTATCTTGTATACTATGGATTGCCTGGGGAGTGGTTTTGGTCTTGATGGATAGTGCAAAAAGATAATATTGGAGAAGTGATCTATTGTAATGGCAGGTCTGGGTTCAGGCCGGATAGATCAAGCGTTCAATGCGATCATTGCACTGGCGGATTGCAATTAAGGGCAGTAGGAGTATGAGGCTCTAATTATGATTCAGCAATTTTATCATTGGATCTCGCAAAAACGACGACTGAGTGCACTTATCCTCGGTATCTTGATTTTAATAATGGTTGTTGCCAAGTTCTGTCGTACTAATCCAAATTCTCCGAAGTCGAGCATTCCTTCTAGTGATGTAGAGGCGCGGAGTTCATGAATCATTTAGAAGTCATATCTTTGGGATAAGTTGAGTTGGCATTTTTATTGATGCTTACGATGCTTTAGGCAATCTCAAGCAAGTGGTCCTCTCTTATCCGGGGCCATGGACGTCGCAGACGATCTCGTATACGTTTTGTTCAAATGGCAATCGAACGAATGCGACGAGAGGCTTTTACCGACTGCTGGGCAGAGGAAAGGTGCGAGAAAAAAAGACGGTTTTTGGAAGAGTACTTCCATTGATACCGAAATTTTATTGTTAAATTTCGGAAACCGCCGAACGAAGCCAAAGAGTGAAATCAATCTCTGGCTCGTCGGAAAAAAGCATCACGATGCGATCCACTCCCATCGCGATCCCACCCGATGGCGGCATACCCTCGGCAAGCGCGCCGAGAAAGCCTTCATCCAAAGGACTCTTCGGAAACTCAGGTCCATAGAGCTCGGTTCTGAGCTCCATGTCTTTTACGAAACGTCTTCGCTGCTCGATAGGATCCGTCAGCTCTTCAAAAGCATTCCCCAGTTCGAGTCCGCCTGCATACGCTTCAAAACGACGTGCCCAACGAGAGCCGTCGGGATCTGAGTCGATCACTGAAAGCGCGGCTTGAGACTCCGGATAGCGCGTGACAAAAACCGCGCGGTCGGAAGGAAGTTTGGGTTCGATCAGATTGAGCCAGATCTTGAAGTAGAGATCATCCCAGGTTTCACGCGTGAGATCTGCCGGAAGGCCGAGGCGCAGGCATTCGCGAGCCATGCTTTCAGCGCTGGAGCAGCTGACCAGATCGACTGAGGCGAGATCTTTGAAAAGATCCCGAACTTTCAGGCGAGGCCAAGGCGCTTTGACCGAAATTTCTTGTCCTTGCCAAAGAATGACGGGACGGCCGTGAATCTTCATTGCCAGTGATTCGAAAAGCAGCTCCGTATCGCGCATGATGTCTTCATAGCCAGCGTAAGCGCGATACCATTCGAGCATGGTGAACTCAGGATGATGCGTGACAGAATGAGGCTCGTCTCGAAAGGCGGGGCAAATCTGGAAAATCCTTTCAAGCCCGCCAACGAGCAGCCGTTTCATCGCGAACTCAGGAGAGGTCGGCAAAAAGGCGTGGCGTTCTTTGTCTTCATGAGAAGCCGGAACCACTTCAAAGGGACGAATATGGGGTTCCATTCCGGGTGAAGGAACTAAGAGCGGAGTTCTAACGTCGATAAACCCTTGTTGCGTAAAAAAGTCACGGATTCCGGATTCCACTTGTGAGCGGGTTTTCAATGCTTTGAGCCTTCGAGGATGAAGAACGTGCTCCATCCACCGAGCGTTTTGATGAGCGCGATTGGGCGTTAAGAGCCGGACCTTTTTTTCATGGACCTCAACAATATCGCCCAGACCAAAGGAGTCGGATGATGCGGCGTCGAAAGTCACGGTTTCGATGCCAGTTTCGTGGCGGATCGAAATCAGAGGTGGATTCAAAGCAATGCAGCGGCCCCTAACGGGTTGAAAGACGGAAGTACTCATTTGAGAGGCGGACTATAAAGGAGCGGGATTCGTCCGACAAGAGCTACTTCTTTTCGTATTCCTCCTTGCGAATTCAAAAAGCCTGCCCCAAACTGAAATGCATCCAAATCAACATAGTTATCATCGCATCCGATGGATCTCCCAATGGTCCAAGATGCGAGGGGGAATTGAATGAACTATTCTATCCAGAAGTCCTTGGTTGCCCTTGTGGTTGCCGCTTTCGCAGTTTCCTCTGCCGTTGCTGGTGAGATGTCTTCCGCTTCTCAGGCTGGCGCAAATGCTACAGCGCCTGCAGCAGTGGCAGTTCCTGCTGTTCCATCTGCTCCGGCCGCTCAAATGTCAGTCGCAGATGCGCTGACAACGAGCTTGGCGAAGGAGTCCGAAGCGCCAACCGCATCGGTCAAGAAATTCAAAAAGA
>CAZCBS010000281.1:0-5648 GCA_964496965.1 uncultured Bacteriovoracaceae bacterium | reverse complement strand
GCGCGTCGACTAAAATTCTCAAACCCGCTTGCTTCAGCGCAGGTCCTCCAATTCCAAAAGCATCGAGAGACTCCTGGCGCTGCGCACACTCTCGCTGAAGCGCCCGTAAAAGCTGCGCCCCGTGCTGATCCGACGAGGTCTCTGCGGCTGAAATCAGGATTTTCACGATCGGACTTAGCGAACCACTCCGGCTTCGCTTTGGCGAATGAACGCCACAAAGCGCTGGATCTCGGGATATTCGCCGTACTGTGCTTCGATCTCAAGCAGGCACTGATCCTTTTGGATATCTGGACGCGCCCAAAGCTTGATCGCTTCGTTGATCTTCTGAATCGTATCCGCGGTCATGCCACGTCGACGAAGACCGACGATGTTCGCGCCTTTGATCGCCGTCGGACGAAGTCCCATCGCCAAACAGTACGGGGGAACATCGCGCTCAAGCCCCGTGTAGCCCGCGATGTAGCAATGCGCTCCCACTCGAACAAACTGAGAGACCCCGCAAAGACCTGCGAGCGTGACATAGTCTTCCAGGATGACGTGACCCGCAAGTCCCGCCGAGTTGGCCAAAATGCAGTGATTGCCCACGATGCAATCGTGGCCGAGATGCGAATACGCCATGATCAGATTGTGATCGCCCAAAACGGTTTTGCCACCGCCTTGAACCGTGCCGAGATTCATCGTCACCGATTCGCGAATCGTGTTGTTGTTGCCGATGATCAAGACGGTCGGTTCGCCTTTATATTTTAAATCTTGTGGAACTCCGCCGAGAACCGCAAACGGAAAGATCGTATTGTCTTCCCCGATCGTCGTATGACCTTCGACCACGACGTGGCTCATCAGCTTGGTGCCACGCCCGATCTTGACATGAGGACCGATCACACACATCGGGCCTACTTCGACTGAAGGGTCCAGCAGAGCTTCAGGATGAACGATTGCGGTTGGATGAATCATTTTTCTCTTTCTCCCTCAGCATCCGGTTCAAAAGAACTTGAATCCGATTATGTTCGCGCACGGGGCGGCTTGGATTTCCTATCACTGCCACGCCAGGCTCGACATCGGCGGGAACGACAGCAAGGGCGCCGATCATGGCTCCATCTCCCAGCTCGACATCGTTTCCGATCCCGGCCATTCCCCCGACATAAGCAAATTTGCCGACTTTTGCGCGGCCTGCAAGACCTGCGTTTCCGCAAATCACAGCACCGACATCCAAGCGGCAATTGTGACCGATCATCACCTGATCATCGATCTTGGCCATATCGCCAATCACGGTATCTCCAATCGTACCGCGATCCACGCAAGCATTGGCACCGATTTCGACATCGTTGCCGACAATCACTCGACCGATATGATAAATTTTTTCGTGCTCGACCACTTTGCCGTTTTCACGACGAGGAGCATATCCAAATCCGTCAGCTCCCAAAACGACGCCCGCATGAAGGCGAACGCGATCTCCCAGCTGGGTGCGTTCGTACAACGTCACTTTCGGGAAAAGCACGCATTGACGACCCATGACCGATCCTTTGCCGACGAAACAGCCAGGATAGAGCCGCGTTCCAGCTCCGATTCGGACTCCGTCTTCGATGACACAATGAGGTCCGACAATCACTCCTTCAGCAAGCTCAACGCTCGGATCAATCACCGCACTCGGATGAACTTCCGTTTTCCCGATCGGTTCATCAGTGTGCGCCACTGAAGAAAGATAAGGCGCGAGCTTTTTTGAAATGAGCGCCATCGCCAAATAAGGATCCGGACAGGAGATGATGACTGAGTTTTTCCAAAGAGGAAGCCCTGAGGCTTCCAAGGGGCGCACAAACGGCTCAGCGGTAATCAATATGCCCGGAGCCGCGGACACCAATTCGTTTTGATAACTCTTGGCGAAGAAGAACGCGACATTCGCCGCCCGGGACTTGCCCAGCTCGGCAGGGCTATCGATTCGAACCTGCTCTAAACGCCCCGGGGAAAGGGCCGCCGCGTTCGCGACCCGTCCTCCCACCCAATCTATGACTTCTTGAACTGAAAATGACTTCAATCGAATCTCTCAAGTGCCCGACTTGTTGAAAGCGGTGATCACGTCTTGAGTGAGATCATCGCGCTCTTGAGAAAAGAGTACCACGTTTTCATTTTTTTCAAGAACCATGGCGTAGCCTTTTTTCTTTGACTGCTCCGTCACGATCCCGCGAAGCTTGTTGATAATCGGCTGAGTGAGTTGCTGCTCTTTCATGCGCAGCTCTTGCTCGGTTTCCATTCCTTTTTGCTGGAGCTTTGCAATACGCTCTTGAAGTTCGCCTTGCTTCTTAGCGCGAGCTTCATCGCTCATCACCAAAGATTGCTTCTTGAATTCTTCACCCATCTTGGTGATTGCGGCTTTTTCGCTATCGAACGACTTCTTCTTCGCTTCGACTTCTTTCTCAAGCTGAGCTTTTGCCTTCTTGCCAGCATCGACGCTTTGAAGAGCCTTTTGCATATCCATCACAGCGATTTTGAATTCATCGGCAGCGCGCGCAGAATTCGCGAAGACAGAGCCAAAACTCAAGCAAGCAGCCAAAGACACGACACTCAACCGATTCAAACGATCAGAAAAAATAGAACTCATGGAATTCATCTCCTTCAAGAGCGGGCAAAGATTGCAAAGCTAACTGCAACAACCGACTCAGAACAACACAATCAAACAAGAATTTCAACGAGTTCCAAGCGAGCAGCCAAGCCGCATCAGAATGGAGGGCCCCAAATTCTGAGCTATGCTCAGAATGGAGGTCCAATGAAGAAATTGAAGTTAGGACTATTCTCACCCGGCTTCGCAGCAAATGGGAAACCCCATTCAAAGCGGAGAGGACCGATCGGTGAGAACCAACGAATTCCGAAGCCCGCATCGGTACGAATCGTAAACGGATCTCCATCTTTCGGAAAACGCGCGAAAGCATTACCGGCGTCATAGAACGCGACCAGCTTCAATCCCGCTTCACGAATAATCGGATACTCGACCTCAAAGAGCGAGTACATTTGCAGCACGCCGCCCAATGGAATTCCAAGCTCAGACGACGGACTTGGTTTGCTTGGGCCCACTGTGAAAAACTGATAGCCCTTCAAGTTATTAGGACCACCGAGATAGAACTTTTCAGATGGAGGCAAAGGTCGACCAGCCAATGCTTCGATATGACCGACATCAGTGCTATTTCGGAAGACCAGATCTCCGACGATCTTGTGGTAGAATCGATTATTGGCTTCGATCTTCACGAACTTTTTATCGCCACCCAAGCCCGCCGTCTCGAGCGAAAGACTCTGATAGTCACCACCGGTCGTTTCAAACCGATTGTTTCTCTTGTCGCGAACCGAGCTCCAACCCACGCTATAAGTGATATAGCCGTAAACGTAATCGGCCAGAGGATAACCCGCACGAAGATCAAAGCCCAGCTTGCGAGTGGTATAACGGCTTGGAATCACCTGATTGACCGCAAAGAGGTCAAAGCCCAACGACCACTTCGTGTCAAATGCATAAGGGTCCGTAAAACCCAAGTTCAAGCTCTTATTGAGACGATCCGCAGCATATTGTCCCGACAAAGACAGGGACTGACCACGTCCAAACAAATTGATTTCAGAAATCGTCGAAGTCAGGAAGAACTTTTGAACACTTCCGTAACCCGCGCCGAGAGTCACCGTGCCCGTTGAGCGTTCCTTCACGGTGATTTCGACATTCAAGATATCCGGCTTACCCTTTGGGCTCACCGTATTGAAGATCACTTCCCCTGGAGCAAAGAAACCCAGACGCTCGACGTTTTCACGCGACTGACGAAGTTTGGATCCGCTATAGAGCTCGCCTTCGTGGATTTTTAACTCACGACGAATGACCTTATCGTGCGTCTTGGAATTACCCAGGACGTTGATCTGGCCGAAGTAGACGAGGTTTCCTTTTTCAAAGCTGTAATCCAGATCCACCAGCTTGGTGTCATCGTGGATGTTCATCTTTGGGATCACGTTGACGAACGCGTAACCCAGATCCTGATACTTTTCCGTCAGTGCCTGGATGTCTGCGTTGCGCTTGGAAATACTAAAGACATCGCCCGAATTGAGCTGATTGTCCGTGCCCAACTCTTCCTTCGAAAAAAGAAGATCGCCCGAAAACTCCTTCGTGCCAATGGAGTACTGCTCGCCCTCATCCACATAGATCGAGATGAAGAGCCACTTCTTATCATCGCTCACGGTAACAACCGGATTCTCGTACTTGAACTTCACGTAACCGTGATCGAGATAGAAGTATGTGAGTCTTTGAAGATCTTGCTTGAAAGCGGACTCTTTAAAGTTACCCGAACCACTGACAAACGAGAGAAAGCCGCCCTCGCGCGTCTCTTGCAAAACGCTCTTGAGCTGCTCATCGGAAAAGCGCTTGTTGTTCAGAAAGGTGATTCTCTTGATCTGAACTTTTTCGTAATCGGAGATCTTGTAGGTCAGCTCGACTTCGTCAGGCTTCTCGGGATTCGGCGTGCGAATGGAATAGCTCACCTTCGCAAGAAAGAATCCCTTGTCCTCATAATGTTTTTGAATCAGCGCGACGTCTTCTTTGACTTTGGCGACGTCCAGGATCGACCACTCTTTTACCTTGATCACTTCTTTGAGATCCGAGGTCGAAAGACGCTCATTGCCTTCAAAAGTGATCTTCGAAATCGCAGGACGCTCGCGAAGCGCGTAAGTCAGAACGACGCCACCCTCAGATGCATCCGCGCGCACTTCGATATCATCGAAATATCCCATTGCGTAGAGAGCTTGAATGTCGGAGCGAATTCGATCAGGAGAAACCGTGTCGCCCGTCTTGGTCACAAGCTTTCCGAGGACCGCGTCTTTTTCAATTCGCTTCAATCCTTGAAGCTCGATTTTAACGACTTTCTTGCCGATAAAAGATTGAATTGCAGCGGTACCAGGATTGATCGCAGCATACGCACCAATGACACTCGCCCCTGCACAGATGACTGCACAAACAATAGCCGAAACTCGAATGATGCCAAGACGCGATCGTAGCGTACGTGAATTCACAGCCTATCATGTCTAGGTGGGCTAAGCCCCCCTGTCAATCATTATCAGGTGGATCAGGCGTGATCAGGCTGAAACAAAAACTCCGTCACGCATCGTAAGGACGCGGTGCATCCTCTTCGTCAACTCAAGATCATGCGTGACCAGAAGAATCGCAACCCCAGTGGTTTGATTCAAACGCGTGAGAAGCTCCATCACGTGCTCGCGATTCGTCGAATCCAGATTTCCAGTCAGCTCGTCAGCCAGTAAGAGCTTCGGTCTAAGAATGACAGCGCGCGCGATCGCCACACGCTGCTGCTCACCTCCGGACAACTCCGATGGACGATGCGTCAGTCGATGTCCGACACCCACAAACTCGAGCAATTGACGCGCTTGGTGCTCCGCGGTCGAACGAGGATATCCCGCAATCAACGCAGGCATCATCACATTTTCGAGTGCCGTGAACTCAGGCAAGAGATAATGGAATTGAAAAACAAATCCCAAGCTTCGATTTCTGAAATTCGAAAGTTCTTTCTCACAATAAGCGGAAAGGTTTTTCGGATTTGTCCCAAAATGAACGGAACCCGAGGTCGGATTCTCAAGCTTTCCGGGGATATGAAGCAAGGTACCCTTACCCGCACCGGAGCCAC
>CAZCBS010000280.1:0-5654 GCA_964496965.1 uncultured Bacteriovoracaceae bacterium | reverse complement strand
CACGCCGTCCGGACCCTTCCAGCCCTCACCAAAATAGTCTCGCGAAACTCGTTCGTAGATCGGACCTGTTTTGGTTGCGCACCGAAAACCAGGTTGTTGCGCATGTACGTCAACCGATTTGCAAGGTACGGGAGTCGGTTTAACTGCCAACTTTTTTACAATTTGATTTTCGAGGTATCCCGAGATCTGATTCGAAATTTCATAGTGAGAATCATCTTTGTTCGGCATCTCGATATTGGCTAGTCCTGCATATTCATGATGAACCAAGATATATTGGTCGTAGTCAGAGGTGGCGAGAAATTTAGTATAGTCGCAAGTGATTTGAAGACCCGCTGCCACACTTTCAAATTTACACACTTTTGGAGTGCCGCTTACGCCTATAGGATACCCGGCATCGCCCGCTCCTACACATTTCACTCGTGCCATCTTGACGGACTCAAGCATCGCTTTGGAATATTGCTCAGCGTCGATTCCTGAGGGAAGCAAAAGCCCTTGAGGACCTCCATTAAGAATCCAAGATTTGAGATCATCTCGTACGAGTTTGATTCGATCTTCGCAAAGATCGCCTCCTCCGCTTGTGCCGCTTCCCGCGTAAGCAAGAGGCATGCAATTCCAGGGGCTTGAGAGAATGAGAGTGGCAATCGTAATTGCCATATTCGACTGTTTGAACATTGGGACTCCTAGTTTGACAGGTGCCACAGCGTGAGGGTTATATCTTTACCTGATGTTTTTAATCAACTAAATTAAAATCACATGATTTTAATAAGTTTCATCGCCGCCGCCTCGCCAAAGCTTGCTGTGGCTAAATCGAGGCGACGACTTGTGCCCGTTATTAGTGCAACGCATTCGTTCTGTCGTTTTAAAGTTTCTTAATTTTGAATTCAAAAGTTTAGTAAGATATACACATGATAAAAGCCGTCTATGACTTCTCAGATTATCGAGCCTATCTCCAGATGGCCTTGCCTGTCTCAGGCGAAGAACGTGGAAGCAGAAATCGCTTCGCCGAAGCCTTGAACTGCCAGAAAGGATTTATCTCTCAAGTCCTAGGTGGATCGGTGCACTTCAGTCCCGAGCATGCAATCAAGATCAGTCGTTTTCTCAAGCACGATCCAGACGAAGAAGAGTTCTTTTTACTTTTGGTTCACCTTGGACGCGCAGGCTCACATGAGCTTGTTGGTTTTTATAAGAAGAAGATCGGTGAAACCCTAGAGAGACGAAAGCAAATCAAGGAGCGAATCAAAGCGGGCTCCGGCCTCAGCGAATCTGATCAGATGCTTTACTATAGCACTTGGCACTATACGGCGATCCATATGTGCCTCATGGTACCGCAGAGGCAGGGAATGGTGGGGTGTGCATCAATCAAGATCTTCAAGGTTGACGATATCGATTCCTGGCCGGGTTCTCAGATAAAGATTTCCTGAGGAAGAAATGGCAACGACGGCATCAATTTTCCCTTGTTGTGTCAGCTCAATGCCACGTGCCTTGGAGACCCAGCCCAGATCTTCAACATTATAGGAAATAATGACCCCCTTCTTATTCTTTTTTACCGCAATGATCTGCTTTTTGTCGCGATTTGATTTTCCTGCTGAGATTGTTCTGATGGTTCCCTTTTTCTGACCCTCATAGACCTCAATAGCGCGCCACAGTTTTTCGAATTCGTCGGGAGTGAAGTCTTTGATTTTTCGATCCATAGGTCGTACGAAGTGAATCAAGCAGTGCCGCGTGACCCGCTTCATAATCAGGAAAAATGGCGAAATTACCGAATTTACCAATTTGATTGTTTCTTTTGGAGATTTTTCCGGCATGGAGATTTCCTGGATTGTTTGTTCGCCAAGCAGGATCGCCTCCAGAATATTTTACTGTCGAGCCATTATCTGCAGTGTAAAGAACTGAACGCCCTTGTTTACGAGCCGAAACAAATTTCATTTCTTAATCACCTCACCAGAATCCACCCAGAGCAAGACCCTTGAGTGATGATGCCCGCTTAACGCATGAAACAGATGCCCAGATAAGGTTACTTTTTTTCCGACATGGGTTCGCACAAGGACTTCGACTTGATTAGATTCC
Source organism: uncultured Bacteriovoracaceae bacterium (assembly GCA_964496965.1). Taxonomy (GTDB): domain Bacteria; phylum Bdellovibrionota; class UBA1018; order UBA1018; family UBA1018; genus CAZCBS01. Next base: position 3,587 of record CAZCBS010000280.1, on the reverse strand, counting down.
CAAGTGAGTTGCAACACCTTCACATTTCGTTCTGTGGATGAATTCGGATCTGCGTCAATCTTTGTCTCTTCGACATCGATTGGTGTCAAAAGACGTAGATACCACCCTCTTTCGATATCATCGCCATTCTTGATGCTCTCGTAACCGGGGCGTCCGGGAAACGTTTGTCTTTCAATGACTCCAGCTAGTTGAACCTTCTCTGGCTCATAGTGAAATTTATGGGATTGAGCCTGCGAGGGGCAGGGAGTGCACAGGGCAAGTAATGACGAGGTGACGGCGAGGATCAAAATGAAGGGCAGGTGGGGTCGCATCATAAATCTAAACATTAAACCTGTTTTCGAACAACTTGATTGCAGTCATGATCTCTGACCATGTTGGCGGCTCTTCAAAAAACATCTCCTGCATTTGCTCATAATCTCGTTTCATGAGGTCTTCAACTCTGGAGGATGGGGTGAGTTTGAGCGTTCCTTTCTTAGCTTCGGCATATTTCGCCCAGCTTGCTCGAAAATAAATGCTTTTATGTTCTGTCACTCGAGAAAGAAGCTGGAGATCGCCTACCGCCTCATCTTTATGTTTGGTTTGAAGTAGCTTATAGAAATCGTAGTAGTGCCGCGACTGTCTGGCCGCAGGGGTCTTGCTATCAGGGTAGTGAGCGTAAGAGTGAAGAATCGTCGCTTTTTCCCAAAAGGTTCGAGCAGCATCAAGTGTTTTCACAGAAACCTTTGGCGACTTCAGCGCATCGTTTATATGTTCCGCTAGGTGAGGTTGAATGGAATGCTGATGTGCTGGCCAATGATCTGAACGCGCACCAACTTCGATTTTTACAGATTGTGGGACGTAACTGCTTTGGGGTTTCGTGGTAGATGGGTACGCGAATAAAAGAGTCTGCTCGTCTCGGTCGTTAGGGTCGAGCTCGAGGCTCCATCCCTTGGTGGTGCCGAGTGTGGCTTTGATTGCGCTTTTGAGTTCAGCGTGTAATTGCGTTTTTACGAATTCAGAACAAGCTTGAGCAAGATCTTCAATTCGTTTGGCTCGCTGTTTGGCGCTTGAAGTTTTTTCTGGATCCTCTTTTCCGCCAAATCCTAAGAGTTCCTTACTGAGAGATAAGTCGATGTCTTCGGAAAAGCGTTCGATGACTCGAAAAACTTTCGAAAGGGAAGTGCCTCCCTTGAATATGAGATGTCCTTCAAGCATCGGCATTGAAAATAGGCGCTTCAGTGTCCAGCAGACCCAGAAATCCTTTTCGATGATGTGTTCACTCATGTTCCCAGCGTTGGCCGCTGCGGTTTCGAAGTATGGCTTTTTCTCATCTGCGGGAATCTTAGAAAACTCATCCACGGCTGTCGTCTCCGTTCAGGCGTGTCATAACTTTTTGAATCCAGACAGGCGCGTATCGGCGATATTTTTGTAGTGAAAGACGTTCTTCTTTTTTTAAGAGTTTTTTTAGCTTTGCAATGACGGCGTCGTCGACGTGTTCTTGACCGAGGTGTCTAAGGGCTTGAATGAGTGCTCCCGCAAAGGTGCCGGCTGTGGCCATGTTCTTTGGGGTTGTTGTTTTAAAGACAATCTCTTGCTTGCCTATGCGGATTCGCTTGGGTGTTCCCTCTGTGAGATAAACGACTTTAGCCGGCACTTGATTGCTTAAACCGAGGAGGTTTGCCGCTAACGCTCCAGAAGGAAGAAGCTTTAGGTTGTCCTTGCGAGCCAATGCTTTCACTACTTGTTCAATGTCGGGGGGGAGGAGGCCTAATTTGGGGTGCTTTCGTGGATAGTCGTAAAGTCCCCAGGCAAGTCGCCGAATAAAGCCAGCCTTCTCTAAACGCGATAAGGCCTGCCGGACGGCTGTGCTATGGTCCATGGTCAAAAAATCATTTGGGGTAAGGCACCACCCCCTGCCATGGCCATATATGGTGCTTTTTACCTTAAAAACAAGGTTTTTAGACGTATTTAGACCAGTCCTCATGTCACAATTATAGGGTAATATTTGTGACATGGATAGGGCTGTTTTTTGGGCTTGAAAGGTCTTCTTTGATGCGCTGAGTAGTGACTTTCGTAAGGGCTTCGGCTATCGAAATACGAGTATTTCGATAGCCGAAGCCCTTAGAGAAATTCTATTTTTTTGGGAAAAAGAGACTCTTTTAACTAGAGAGCCTTGTTGCCAACGTGGAGCTCGAGGGTTGGTAGACGCACAGGACTTAAAATCCTGAGCCTTATGGATACGGCCCGATTTTCTGAAGACACGTACGTTTGAGGGGCGTATGCCGAATGGTACGAAGGTGTAAATTCGAAGCCCTTAATGAGTGGCGGTAGAGCAACGCTTTCGTAAAGCGTTGGTCATCACTTGCTAAGCCTAGTCCTTCTTATTGGCGTAGTTCTAGTTGGATAGAGTAGCTGGCTTCGAACCAGTTGGTCGGGAGTTCGAATCCCTCTGAGCGCACAGTATGGTCCGCACGCTTGGAAAACGTGTTGCTATCACGACCAATGTTTCGAACTGCTTGATTTAGTGTTTAGGGGCGATTGGATTCGAGCCAGAGCCACCTTGCACCCCATGCAAGTGTGCTAGCCAGGCTGCGCTACGGCCCGACCTGCCATGCATAATGGTGGAAGGTAAAAATAAAAAAGGCGAAGTGGATTTCTCCGCTTCGCCTGATTTTTTCTGTGATCCCCAGAAAAAAGGGTTCGATGATCTTGTAAATGGGGTGACCGTTTGGAACGCTGTCGAACCCATCGAGATCCCGTTTGATGTGGAGGTCCAACGCTTCATTATCTGCAAGGATGGGACGGTTAAGCCTCCAGATGTTATTGGGAATTTGCAGATTCTTCGGAGCGAACTCAATGGCCGAGTTCGTGAATTAGCGGAGGGTCAAAAGCTATCAATTGCGCACCTAGCTAAAGCGCTTGGCATTTCCGTGACAACCGTTCGCCGGGTATGTCGAACCCTCAAAATTGGGATTTATTCAGAGACCAATGCTGGAATTGTCAGCCTTTCATCGCAGGTACCGTTCGGTTATGACGTGGTCCAGGGACGATTGGTTCGAAAGGAAATGGAATGGAGCTGGGTGCTAAAAATCCATGAAATGCGTGAGCAAGGGATGAGCCTTCGCAAAATCGCGGACTTTTTAACCTCAGAAGGGGTTCCGACAAAAAATGGCGGCCGGTGGCACGCTAAGACGGTGAGTCAGATTTTAATGACTAGGCGAAAATTATGATGTTTGATCTGACAAATGAATTTCGAAATCCGTTATGCGAAGCCATCGGAAGCTTCCTATCTTAGCGACTTAGCTTCCCGGTCTAAATCATTTTGGCCATACGAGGCGAGTTATCTGGAACTCTGTCGCTCCGTGACCCATGTTACTGAAGACGCCATTGCCAAGTGGCCTTTTTGGGTTGCCGTAACCGAAGAACGAATCATTGGCTTTTCCGCAGTCTGCGACGTCAAAGGTGAGAATATGCTCGATCATCTTTGGATTGAGCCTGAGTACGTCGGAAAAGGCGTTGGAGAGGCTCTCTTTTTAAAATAAGCTCAAACTGCAAAAGCGATGGGATTGACAAGAATTTTGATGCCTTCGGATCCATACGCCGAAGCA
>CAZCBS010000279.1:0-5660 GCA_964496965.1 uncultured Bacteriovoracaceae bacterium | reverse complement strand
ATCAAGGTCCCGCCGGATGTTGCCCCCGGCACGCTTTTCGAGGTGCTGAAAGCTGCGCTCAGGGTCGTAGTCGGCGTGGCCGGGGAGGTGCACCTTCCGGTACTTTCCGACAATCGTCCCCCGGGGGTCGACGAGGATCGACGTGTTGAAATGACGGCCGTCGCGCGTGATCTCGCAATAGCCGAACGATAGCCCGATGCACAACCCGGCCTCCCGCCCGAACCCCCCCAAGTCAGATAGTCTCTCACGAGCATCGGGAAAGACAGATCTCGAGGCAGCTCCACTTCGTCACGATCGAGGGAGCGAAAAGAATCCAGCAGCTCAGTTTCTGATGCGATGCGAATCATGTTTTCAAATCTAGCATATTTTGAAAATCACGGCACAGATCGAAAAAAAAGCCCGCTTGAGGGTGACTCAAGCGGGCTGATTTTTTCTTCTCAGCTGAGAAAGACGTCAGAAACGATTAAACGTCGCTGCCGATCGCTTTCTTCAGCGGGGCTTGCAATGCAACCATTGCCGCTCCGGTGAGAACTCCGATAACGGTCAGCATCAAGAAGAAGTTCTCATGCGACATCTTCTCGTAATACATGCCCAAGTAACCGGACAGGTAGTTTCCGAAGAAAGACGAGAGGAACCACATTCCCATCATCATGCTCACCAAGCGAGCAGGAGAAACTTTGGTCACCAACGAAAGTCCGATTGGAGACAAGTAAAGCTCGCCGATCGTGTAGAGCCAGGTGCCGCCCATCAACCAGAGGAAGCTGATTTTCGCCGTCTCGCTCAAGTCATGCACCACGTAAATCAGAGGCACGAAACCGATACCGAGCAAAGCGGAACCGATTGCCATCTTCGCCACGCTGCTTGGCTCTTTTTTCTTCTTATTCTGAAACGCCCAAAACTTAGTCAGAAGTGGTGCGAACATGAAAATGAAGAGCGGGTTCATGGATTGGAACCAGGTCGATGGCATTTCCCATCCAAAGATGTGCCAATCGGTGCTCTTATCGGCAAAGAGCTGGATCGTGTTGCCTTGCTGCTCATAAACAGCCCAGAAAGAGATGTTCAGTGCGCAAAGAACGATCAGGGCGCCAATTGCTTTCCACTCGACAGACGTGAGCGGCTTCACTTCGGCATGAGCTTCGGCGGTCTTGGTCAGATTGTCTTCAGCCAAGTACTTCTGGCCCCAGACATAAACGATCAGACCGACCACCATTCCAATGCCTGCGGCCGTAAAGCCGTAGTGCCATCCGTAAACTTGTCCGAGCGTTCCGCAAACAAGAGGAGACAAGAATGCGCCGAGATTGATTCCCATATAAAAAATGGTGAACGCAGCGTCACGGCGTGGGTCGCCTTGAGGATAGAGATTACCGACCTGGGTCGAGATATTTGGCTTGAAGCAGCCGTTGCCCAAGATCAAGAAAAGAAGCGCCACGAGGAACATCTGCTCGAACGCCATCAGGAAGTGACCGATAGCCATCAACACGCCACCAATCAGGACGGTTTTGCGTTGGCCGAAAACGCGGTCAGCGAGAATCCCGCCGAAGAAAGGCGTCAGATAGACGAAAGCTGTATAAAGACCATAGATCTGAGAAGAAAGTGGCTGAATCGTCATTGGTCCGAAAACAGCTTCGAGACCGGAGCGAACCGCGCCGAAACCGAAAACATAGCCGCCGGCTTCAGTCTTCTTGATGAGGTACTCCGTCATATAAAGGACGAGAAGCGCGCGCATCCCGTAATACGAGAAGCGTTCCCACATCTCTGTGAAGAACAGAACGAAAAGACCCACAGGATGACCTAGAAAAGTCTTTTGAGACTTTAAATTCACAGTCCCTAGCGAACTGACCCCTGCCCCACTCACGACTCCAGTTTCGGTTGTACTCACAGATTCATTCCTTTCGAAAACAAAGTTGCCAGTCTCCTAACACACTCTGTCGATGGGAGCAAAGTTTGCTGGCCAATTCCTGACTATTTCACTGGGACTATTCTAAGCCGTCTAAATCCGCTCTGAAAGCAGTTATGCGCCCACACGCTCACTAAAAAACAGTCTCCAAGCGTCCTCGCGTGCACGGTTTTCCCGCATCTTGAGAAGGGTCATTTCGACGATCCGGGAGGCGACGGAAGGCTGCACGTCCTTGAGCCAGGTGAGCTCAAAATCCTCGATCATCGACTTCCAGAGCCTGTGTCTGGCGTCGTGTAGACCGTCTCGTAATCCATCTCGCTTATTTAAATCGACTTTCGAATCCATTCGCATCGTTCAAACTCTGCTCAAGACAAACTCCGCTAAAGGCAAATTCTGCCAAAAGCGCTATTTGTTTAAAATTTTACCATCAGGCTCGAAACTGCCGAATCCATTGGCGGTCGAGCTCGCGGATCGGGTCCGCGTTCAGATGGTTCCATCGCATCCTACCCTCTTTTTTCGCAATGACAAGTCGAGTCTCTTCTAAAACGCGCAAATGTTTCATCACAGCAAAGCGGGACAGCTTCTTGAAGCGATCACAGAGCTCACCCGTCGTTCGCGGGCGCTCACGCAAAAGATCCAATACGTTTCTCCGAGTCGGATCAGAAAGGGCTTTCCAGATTCGGTTTCGCTTCAAAGAATACATGTGACTAATGGGTAACATGTTTTTCATGAACTGCAAGAGCTGGTTCTCAAAATTTCTTTGCCGGAAATTTCATTGCTGTTAATCTCCTTTGAGAATGAAAGAGATTAGACTTCTAGTGATCAACGGAAGCCTGAGCGGCTCAACCGGAAATACCGGGATCGCTCTCAACCGATTGTCCAAGCTTCTGGCCCAAGATGCCGACCTCGATTGCCTGCACCTCGCGGAGCATTTTCCAACAAAGGGCGAGATCGAGTCCCTTCTACAAAGCGCAGACGGATTGATCTTTTCAAGTGGAACCTACTGGGACTCCTGGGGGAGCCCTCTTCAGCGTTTTCTCGAAACTCTCACTGATCTTGAAGGAACGGATGCTTGGCTGGGAAAACCCGCAATCTGTCTCGTCACGATGCACTCCGTGGGAGGAAAGGAAGTCCTTTCCCGACTTCAAGGCGTCCTTTCAACCCTGGGCCTGCTGACTCCTCCGATGAGCGGAATCGTCCTCTCGCTTGCGAATCAACTGGCCGCGCAAACTCCCAACGATTTTGCCGATGACTTCTGGCAACTCGCGGACCTTGAGATTTTAGCTCAAAACCTCCTCGAAGCCGTGCGAATCAGAAAAGAGCATCGCCCGGCCTGGAAAGCATGGACCGTGGACCGAAAAAATCCATCGCGGCGGTGGATCAGCTAAACTTTCTTTAAATGCAAAAACCAAAGCTCCACGCGCTGAATCCCGCGTTCGGCGTAGCGCTCTTTTCTATAGAGCGAATGATTAAACTGATCGTGTAGACACTTCTTGTCCAAGAACTTCCAACCTGAGCGATTCATGCGATCAAAGAACGCGGACTTTCCTTGAACGATGGGATTGGTCGCCAGGCAAAAAACTTGTCCGCCGGGCTTGAGATGCCTGAAAGCGTATTGAAGAAAAAGAAGCGGAAGCTCGATGCCGAGCTCCCCGCCATCGCGATGCGGACGCGCTTCGTTTTCGGTAGGAATTGCAAAAGGCGGGTTTAAAATCGCGAAATCCCAAAGCGTGCCGTGCGCAAAAGCTTCTGCCTCGGGCGATCCAATCGCCGCGGCTTGAAACGAAATCGGGTCCAAACCTTGAGCACGCGCCGCGGCTTGCGACCAATCCACGGCCTTTTTGGAAATATCGATCCCGAGCCCTTTCGCAAGAAGAGATTTTCCTTGAAGCGATGCCATAAAAAGCAAAAGCGCTCCGGAACCGCTTCCGAGATCCAGGACATTCGCGTTCTTCAATCCCTCAAATCCGCTCGTTCTCTCCCCGATCAGCTTCAAAAGCTCGTAGGACTCTTCACCCAGATACACATAGTCCATTCCAGGTTTCGCAGGCCAATGAGCGTGCGGAATAAAAACATGCTCATTGCGACTGATCGCCGGATAAAGATCGATCGCTTCTTGGGCAAGCTGAGAAGAAAATCCTTCGCCCATCAGGTCTTGAATCCCAACCTCAAGTCCTAAACCAAAAAACCGCTGAAGCGTGGGAAATGCTTCGCCGCTTTTTCTGTACTCCAGCAGTCGCTCAGGCTTGGCGGGCTTCCACTGATAATCGGCGCGCTCCAAAACAGAAAATATCTCGCGAAAAACCGTCTCCAGTCTCCGCATTCTACCGGTACTTCCTCAAACCGACGCGCTGAGCATGATAAATTCCCGCATGCCCCGAAAAGACATAGCTTGCAACGCAGGCCACTGCCGCGAAAATCGTGACCTGGGAACCAAAAAGCTCGGAGGCCATCAAAATACAAGTCAGCGGCGTGTTCGCGGCGCCTGCAAAGACCGCCACAAATCCGATCGCCGCCAAGAGCGGCAGAGGCAGCGGCAAAACAAGCGCGAGAGCATTGCCCAAGGTGCATCCGATATAGAAAAGCGGAGTCACCTCTCCGCCTTTAAAGCCGGAGCTCAGAGTGAGAACCGTGAAAATCAGCTTTCCGGCAAAATCCCAAGGCAAGAGCGGATGCTGAAAAGACTCCGTGATGATTCCCGTTCCAAGACCGATGTAGCGAGTGGTTCCGCTGGCGTAAACCATCAGTGCGACAATCGCTCCGCCAACCATCGGCCTGAAAGGCGCATACTGAATCGCTCTCTTGAACAGCTTTTCCGTCGCGTGACTTGCACTCGCGAAGAGCATTCCCACTAAGCCGAAAGCGATTCCCGCGACGGCACAAAGTAAGAGTGCGTTCACCGTGACAGGCCCCACCGAGACATCCGGCACGAGTGCCGCCATGGGATCGTGTCGAACTCCGATGAGCGCGCCCAGATGCTGAGTGACAAAATCGCCCGCAATCGATGCGGCAAAACAAGGAAGAATGGCTTCATAGTCCATTCGTCCAATGCTTAAAACCTCGAGCCCAAAGATCGCGCCGGCGATCGGAGTCCCGAAAACCGATCCAAATCCCGCGCTCATCCCGGCCATCAACAAGATACGGCGATTTTTGAAAATCGCGCTGAACTGATCCGCGATCGCGCCGGCCATCTGAACCGCCGTGCCCTCTCTTCCGGCCGATCCGCCAAAGAGATGGACGATCACCGTTGAAAATAAAATCAGCGGCGCCATCCGGAACGGGATCTGCGCTTTGGGATCATGGATTTCGTCCAAAAGAAGATTATTGCCCCGCTCAATCGACTTTCCGATCGTATGATAAAGCACGCCCGTCAAAAGACCCGCTGCCGGCAAGAGCGCGATGAGCCAGAAATGAGCTTCACGCGTCGCAGTGGCCCAATTCAAAAGCCAGAGAAAACCCGCCGAAGAGCAGCCCCCCAGTATCCCAACGACGACCGCGAGAAGAGTCCAAAAAACAACGGAGGGAAGAATCTGGGCTTGTTCGGATCTCATATAGAATTAACCATACCTGAAGCTAACGCAGGACTCCAGTGGCATGCCTCCTGCTCATCCGACATCAAGATGAAAAAGCAGCCCCCTCCAGAAACACGCGTTATCTGGGCCATTGACCCTTTCGCCCCCCAGGGCGAGACGCAGCAGTCCGGGATTCTCGCCATCAAGGCCATCACGCAACGACAGTCCGCCTACCTCATGCCTGTTTATAT
>CAZCBS010000278.1:0-5667 GCA_964496965.1 uncultured Bacteriovoracaceae bacterium | reverse complement strand
ACTTTGGCGACCTAGGTGTTCTCACAAGTCGGAAGCCATTGTAAGAATAGGCGCCGTCGACTTGAACCGAGTCACGATTTGCAGAACGGAGTCTGGAGGCATCATAGTTCCAGCTGCCGCCGCGGATGACTTTTTCGAGGCCCCAATGCTGGCGCGGAGTGTTGCCCTGCACCATTTCTCCGACATTTCCATGGACATCGTACAAGCCGGCGGGATTAGGCTTATGGGATGCGACGTCTGCAGTCTCTCGGGAGCTGTCTACACCGGGCCTTGGTCTCCAGACCCATCCATATTCGGAAAGCAAAGCGGGGTCATCGCCAAAGGAATAGGCCGTCTTGGTCCCGGCTCGTGCGGAATACTCCCATTCAGCGTCTGTGGGTAAGCGATACGTATAGTCTTCATCCAGACGATTGAGCTTTTCGATAAATTTTTGGGCGTCATTCCAAGACATTTTTTCAACGGGGCTATTGGGGTGCATTGCAATGCCATTGAGAACTTTTCCGCCAGTTTTAGATTCCGACGGATTTTCACCCATGACCAAGGCCCACTGGAGCTGAGTGACCGGTGTGGCTTGCATTTCAAAAGATTCGTGCAAAGCGACCTGACGGATTGTCTCCCAATCTGAACTCGCGACTCGGCCTTTTTCAGAGGGCGGACTTCCCATTTCAAAAATCTTTCCTTCAGGAGGAATGGGATGGGGAACCATTTGAAAGCTCTCCCATCGAGCAGACTCGCGCAGCTCCATTTGGAGTCCTTGATCTTTCGCGAGTTTTTCGAAAAGAGGAAGAGTGGATTGCCGATGGAGTTCTTGCTGAACTGCGGCTCGTTCTTGTTCAGGAATTTTTCTGAGCAAATCGCCATAGTTCAATCGTTGCTGGGCGGAGCCTATTGAAGACAGAAGAAGGGCCGCTTTTTCATCAGGCGTTCCTCCGGCGGTGCTTAGCCACTGGCCGACATCCTTCACGTCTTGTGTTTGTCTCAAAGCCCGCAGGAGAGGAGATGGTCTCTTTTTTTCCGCTTCTGAAAGCGCCTGTAACCCAAAGTTTTTCAAAGCGGGAATCCCCGAATGAATGCTTTTATCGATCACGCTATCACCGACATCCGTCCGGACTTGAGCGAGCAGCGCAGAGATCAACTCGTGCGCAGTCCATTCGTTAAGCGTTGTTCCACGCGTGAGCTCTTGAAGATCCATGACGAATGTCGCCGGATCCATCTTATAAGGCCCTGCGGATAGGTGAGCTATATCTCCATGAAGAGGAGTGCCTTGGAATGCGTTTAAAACAGAGTCCGTTTTCTTTCCCGAGATCGATCCGGCGAGCGAAACCCACTCGCGAAAAACGATTTCCCAGTGTGGCGCATGCGATCTGATTTGATCCACCACCAACTGTTGAACTTTTTTTAATTCATTTGGATCCGTCAAGCCGGACTGGATGGACGATCCCAAGCGCCGCTTTAGTTTCCAAAACAGAGCCTGGTCGTCTTGCGAGATTCCTTTGCCTTCGGCCAGAAGCTCGAAGTACTGGAAAGGTGACATGTCCAAGCTTTCAGGAATGACTCGAATCGCGTCTTTATTTATCCAGACCACATAGGTTTGACCGCCTGCCACATTCCTATCAACAATAAAATCCGTACCTTCGCGAGCTTCCGGGTTCGCCTGAAATCGAATCGTAATTCCTGTTCCTCGAGCCCCTTTTTTCCCGAGAGCAGTGTAAAACCCTCCGCCCGCTCCGGCGAACTCTCCCACGGCGTCTGGGCGAGAGATAAAAAGATTGGGCGCTCCTGTATGCGCGCGTGTGATGCTCTCATAGGCTAGAAAGTTGTTCGTTTCGTGGGCGACTACGTCGATACCAAGTTCTTTTGCGGTTTTGCCCTTTCCCTCACCCACCGGCTTGGATCTCAAAGGCTCTTTGTTCATCCACCAGCTCAGCGAGTCTTCTTCCGCCAAGCTGTTTTTGATGCCGATGAGTTTTTTCCTCAGTCCAAGACTTTCGATCTCGTTCCACGCATATTCTATATTGACCGCATGCTGAAACAGTTTTTTACCGTTCTTTTCAAGCCAGTGCTGGGTATCTGGATTTTTCAAATCGCGCGCGGGATCAAACTTGTCGATCTCTCTTTTCATGACGGCAAGATCTTCAGGTCGAATGTTAAGCTCGTATTGAAAGGCTTTAGTGAGAGCACGAACAACGGAGAAAATAGGCGGATTTTGACCAGATTTGGATCGTGCTGTCTGCTCATGGGTCGGAGAGAAGTAGTAGCTCAGCTGACCTTCATGGACATCTTTTAGAAACTGCGAGTCGCCCGCGTTTTTCCAATCTCTTAACTCGCGCACGATGGACTCGCCTTTGGGGTATTCGTCAGCTCGACCATGCCTGTCGAGTTTGAGTCCGTGTGCTGATTCATAAAGCCAAAGTCATCGAGAATGGCGCCTTTGTCATGGCTTGCCTCTCTCAAGCTTCTCACTTCCCAAGGCGTGGCTTTGGATCCTACGAAATACGGAAACTGAGTCGTGAGCGCCTTCTGAAGCTCTTCTGCTTGTTTGGCACTCCCATCAACCACGATGTCGAGGTCTTGGGTCGAACGATAGATATTGGTGTAGTCGTAATCAAAGCGAGCTTTTTGAAATCTGAGATCTCCCGCTTCTCTCAGGAGGTCCCATTTTACGTAATGCGAGTAACCTGCCGCTGTTCCACCAAAGAGCCAAACTCTGAGACCGCGCTTTTCCGCCTCTTTTCGGATGAAATCGAACTCCGGAACTCGCGTGCGTCTTGCCGCGATCTCGGACGTCAGATGCTGCAGCGATAGGCCGTTCTCAAGACGCTGTGTGAGGCTGTTTACGACGCACTTGGCGTGTTCTGCGTCGACTCCATGCGCAGGTTGCGTGCCGAATGCTGTCGCAAGTGCCACGGCTGCGAAAACCGTCTGTAACAGCTCGCTCTTTCTGAAAGAGTCCCTCATAAAGAGCGAATCGGTCAAAAATGTGGACTACTTAAGGTGTTTTTGCCGGGAGTCTTGACAAAAACGGAGTATGACTCCATAATTGTCAAGTATGTGGATTAAAAGAGATATTCATGATTCTCTTCAGCAGAATACAGACTTGATCCAAGTAATCCGGGGTCCGCGACAATGCGGAAAGTCGAGTCTCATCCTGCACTTAGACCCCGAGTTCAAAGAGCTTTCACTGGATGATCCTTCTTTAAGAGCGCTCGCCCAAGATGATCCTGAACTCTTTCTGCGCCAATTTGACTCCCAAAAGCTTTTCATCGACGAGGCGCAATATGCGCCGGCGCTTTTTCCGTCTTTGAAGCGAAGGGCGGATTTGTATAAGAGAGATCGCTCACGCAAGCCGATGACCATCCTGAGGCTAACCGGATCGAATCAGATTCTGATGGATAAGAATGTCAAAGAAAGCCTTGCCGGCAGAGCGAGTTTTTTTGACATGAATACGCTGAGCGTCTCGGAAATCTTAGGCGCGCGCAAATCAAGCATTCAAGAAATCCTATATAAAGGCGGCTGGCCCGAGCTCCACGCGGATGAGGCTCGGGATCCTCGAAAATACCTCGATGATTACATCAACAGCTATGTAGAAAAGGATATTGTTTTAGCTGCCGGAATTCAGAAGAGCCGCGAGTTTTTGAAGTTCGTCAAGCTCCTCGCGGGTCGAGTTGGCGGGATTCTGGATTTTTCAAGCTTGGGTACTGATGCCGGAGTTGATGGAAAGACGGCGAAAGAGTGGGTCTCGGTTTTAGAACGGATGCATATCATCGCGCTGGTGATGCCATTTTCATCCAATCTTTCGACTCGATTGATCAAGTCTCCGAAGGTCTATTTTATCGACACGGGGTTGGCTTGCCGGCTTCAGGGGTGGACATCGGCGGAGCCTATCGTGACCTCTCCTCAGCAAGGGCCTTTGTTTGAAAATCTTGTGTTCTCCGAAATTTTTAAACTTAATTTAAATTATCAACTCGGATGGGAGATTTATCATTGGCGTTCCCGTGAGGGCGAGGAGATTGATTTTCTCATTCAGCAGGATCCACAGCGCTTTCTTTTCGTTGAAGCCAAGGTCAGTCCGACGAAAGTCAAGAATCCTGCTGAGTTACCGGAAGTTAGAAAGGTATTCCAAAAGAAAGTGCCACCCCTCACAGTTTGTCATCAGGAGGGAGACCATGTTCTGGGCGATCGTGTTCCCTTGGCTCTGTTGAAACGGTTTTTGATGGGCACGTCGTTCAAATAATCAGGTTGAGATTCATACTTTGCGCTTTTGTAACGCAATGCGTCATGATATGTGTCTATACCGATGACTTCAACTCGATACGGAGTACTGATCCTTTCAATTGCGGTGGTTTTTGCTTTTGAAGCATCTCATTCGTTCGGAGATGAAGTGATCGGTAATACTCAACTGCCACCTCAAACGCAGTGTGAGAAGCAGGACCGGTCGAACGAGTTTGCGTTTGCGACCAAGCTCGGATTTGATTCGTCACTGGACCCCTGCAAGAAGAACATCTTTCTCGAAAGTCTCGCCTTTCTTTTCTCGTTGGACTACGAACGAACCTCAGGGTTTCATCGGCAAATCTTCCCAGTGGAGCCAGGGGAGATCACCGGAAGAGGTTATGAGAATTATTTTTTCTCCCATGTTCATAACGTTTCTTACGATGCTCTTTCAAAAAAGTATGCGTATGTCCTGCCAGGCGATCCATGGCGCGAGATTCATCTCGCACAGGGGTTGTATGCTGAAAGCGTTCCGCTCGTGGATCGAGTATCGACCTTTCTGCATGAAGCGCGGCACTTTGATAGCATCCATCATGTCCAATGCGGTAAAGATAACGACTTCATGGAGTGCGATGATCAAGCGCTTGGAGCCTATGGAGTAGAGACGGTCTTCTTAGGCAATCTCAATCTTTTCTGCAAAAACTGCACGGAAAAGGTCAAGGCGGACGCGGGTCTGTACCGAGATCGTTATCTGAAGAGAATTCGGAAACCGCGCGATGTGAGCGCGCTTCAGAGAGATCTTGATTGGGCTCGAGATCGTGACGTGACAGTCAATTGACGCAAGTGAAAGTGATCGGAAGATTGCTGCATCTCAGTTTTTTATTCATTAATATGTAGATGTGGCGATTCGAAAAACGGCTCGATACCTGGCTCTGGCGACTGCATTAGCTCTCAATGCGTCGGCGGAGATTTATGAGCCTGGTCCCAATCTACCGACTCAGGGGCGCTCCGCGTTCGATCATTTAATCGCGCGAAACGGCGGCAAGGTGCCGGATAATCTGAGCGCGATGATTGATTTGATCAAGGCTCAGTTTGGGGATGCTCAAGGGGCCTTTTTGCCGGAGGGCCGATCCTTAGCTCGATTTGCGACGGACTTTAAGGACCCTCGCACAGTCTTTTCGGGGCGGAGGGATTCAGGAACTTTGCCGAGCTCATCGAGTGATTTGCTTCATCGTTTTGATTCTTCTTCGATCTATTTAGGGCACGCATCTAAAACCAATAGCCTGGAAGTGATCAGCTATAATCCCAGGCTTGCGCGATATGAGTTTCAAGTCGTCCGAGACTTCGGTCCGGGATTAAAACCTGTGGTCGAGTATTCCGATCGCGCTCTTTGTATGACTTGTCATCAGCACGGGGGGCCGATTTTCTCCACGGGACCGTGGAGCGAAACTGAAAATA
>CAZCBS010000277.1:0-5699 GCA_964496965.1 uncultured Bacteriovoracaceae bacterium | reverse complement strand
GATGACGATTTCGTCGCTGCAGCGAAGGATTTCATCAAGCGCCAGCATGAGGATAGCAGACCGTTTTTTTGCTGGGTCAATACGACTCACATGCATCTTCGAACCCATCCAAAACCAGAGAGTATTGGACAAGCCGGGAGATGGCAGTCGCCTTATCATGACACTATGATCGATCACGATAAGCATGTCGGCGAGCTGCTCGACCTCATTGACGAGCTCGGAATCGCTGAGGACACATTAATCCTCTACAGCACGGATAATGGGCCGCATATGAATACATGGCCCGATGCCGCAATGACGCCGTTTCGCAGCGAGAAAGACACGAACTGGGAGGGAGGATTTCGAGTTCCGTTGGTGTTGCGCTGGCCAGGGAAAGTTCCGGCCGGAGTCGTTTCAAATGAAATCGTCCAGCATCATGATTGGCTTCCAACCTTTTTAGCGATGGCTGGAGAGCCTCAAATCGTCGAGAAACTGCTGAAAGGCTACAAAGCAGGCGATAAGACGTTCAAAGTGCATCTGGACGGTTATAATTTGCTTCCTTATTTAACAGGGAAAGTGGAAAAAAGCCCGCGCATCGGATTTATCTATTTCGATGATGATGGCAATTTGGTCGCGCTCCGCTACGACAATTGGAAAGTCGTTTTCATGGAACAGAGAGCGCAAGGTACTTTGCGAATCTGGGCTGAGCCTTTTGTACCACTTCGAGTTCCTAAGCTTTATAATCTGCGGACTGATCCGTATGAACGTGCGGATATCACGTCGAACACCTACTACGATTGGTTTATTGACCATGAATATTTGGTTTTAGCGGCTCAGACGGTCATTACGCCATTTCTAGAGTCGTTCGTGGATTTTCCGCCGCGGCAAAAGGCTGCCTCGTTCACGATCGATCAAGCTTTGGAAAAGCTTCAATCGGTCGCTAAGGGCGCCTAAGACGGGAGATCGATCATGTTGCGAAGAACAAGAGGATGCTCGTGACCGCGAAGAGTAACGACATCAGCGAGATCAGCCAAATCAGCCGAGATTGGACGTTTGGACGCTCTTCTTCGATGCACTTCCGCACTCGCGCGTAGTGAAGCATCGAAAGAACGATCAAGATGGCTCCGAAAAAGACCATTCCCTCACCAAAACGGTGCGATCCGGCCATTGGGTTAGGAGACAGCTCTTGTGTTTTGCCTCGAAGCTCCAAGATGAATTGGCTGAACCGACTTGTGGCAAAGCCCAAGCTGATCAGCGCGAACGATGTTCGAAGCCCGGCAAGATAAGTCCTCTCGTTCGCTAGGTGTTCAGCAATGTGAGTTTTTTTTCTGTTCGGCATTCTTGCTGCATTCTCTTGAATGCAAAAAGCGAGGAAAGACGATGTACTCTTTAAGAAAGCGGTTAGCCGCCGAGGCTTTCGGCACGTTTTGGCTTGTTTTCGGAGGCTGTGGTAGCGCCGTTCTAGCCTCTAAATTTCCGGGTACTGGCATTGGATTTTTGGGGGTCGCTTTGGCTTTTGGGCTGACTGTCCTTACGATCGCTTACTCGCTCGGACATATTTCGGGAGCGCATCTTAACCCGGCAGTCACGGTAGGGCTTGTGTCCGCGAGAAAATTTCCATCCAATGAACTGATTCCTTATATAGTCGCACAGCTTGTGGGAGCCGTGATCGCCTCCGCGGTTTTATATGGAATTGCGTCTGGGGCCGCTGGATTTGACGTGGCCTCCGGATTCGCATCCAATGGATTTGGCAGCCGTTCTCCCGGTGGTTATTCAATGGGCGCGGCTTTTCTTACGGAGCTTGTCATGACGTTCACTTTCGTGACAGTGATTCTGGGAGTCACAGGAAAAAATGCGCCGCAAGGATTCGCGCCTTTGACGATCGGTCTTTGCTTGACCTTGATTCATTTAGTGAGCATTCCGGTCACGAACACTTCTGTGAATCCGGCTCGCAGCACGGGGCCGGCGCTTTTCGCAGGTGGAGAGGCCATCGGTCAGCTCTGGTTGTTTTGGATCGCTCCGATCCTCGGAGCGTGCGTTTCCGGAGTTGTCTATCGTGCATGGCATTCTGAAAGGACAGGTTTAAGCATTGTTGGCGAGGAAGAGCGGCCAATCAAAAGAGCCGCGAGTCGATTTTCAACAAACAGAGGACCTTAGGAGAAAGCGTATGCCATTAGTCCAAATCAAGTTGATCGAAGGAGTGCTTTCTGCTGAGCAGAAACAGCAGATGTTGAAGAAAGTAACGGAAGCGATGATTTCGGTAGAAGGAGAGAATCTTCGTGAAGTGACTTTAGTCACGATCGATGAAGTCAAAAGCGGCGATTGGTGCATTGGTGGAAAATCGATTACCGTCGAGGATGTCAAAGCGCTTGCCGCAGGAAAAAAAGACAAAGTCGCGTGAAGTAAAAAGGCCTCTCGACAACATGGTTGTTTATGGCGAGAGGCCTTTTCCCTTGAACGCGCTTAGTTCAACTCAGAGTATTGGTATTGCTCGGTTCCCTGATTCTCTTCATCGTACTCGTGGCCTCTTTCGATCGGGCGCGCGCGCACGTTGCAATTGCCAGGAACCACACGATTATCGATCACGAGAAACGCCTTATGTTTCATCCATTCGGCCGACACCGAGTCGCGATCATGACGAGGAATCTCGATTGCCAACCGCTGTCCGGTCGCGGCTGCAATGATGACTTTACGCTTTCCTGAGTCGAGAAGCGCTCCGTCGGCGTAAAAGAGATTGCCATCGCGGGCGACCGCAAGAAGGTTTCTCAAGCTTTTGACCTGAATCGCGTCATCGAGAATATTCGCAGACGTGGATCCACTACCGTGATGCGGGACTCGAGCAAACACGCGAGCAGCTGCCTCGAACTCATCTCCCTTGACGTCTTGGACCACTCCGGTTGCGGCATCCTTGTGATTTTCAAATTGACAGCTAAAGTCAAAGCGGAAGATTCTGCTGTCTCGAATGATCGGATCCGCGGCTTGAGCCGTAGTGATAGACGCAAGCAATGCCATGACACCCCACGAGAAAACTTTTTTCATTCTATTCTCCTAGTTTAAGAAACAGTGTTTATATTTGAGGACGCCGCGTTGGACTGAACGAAGTCCGATCGAGCGGCCGGCGAGCCGTCAGTGCAACTTCTATGCTACGACTCGATGAAAATAGGGAGTTGGCGCCGAGGGTTAACGACATGATCTGTATTTGGCTTGCATAGGTTTCCAAGATTAATAATCTTGAATGAGTGGAGCCAAGTTAAATGAGTCGCTCGAGATTCAATCTGAGTTCGAGCTTGGAAGAAGAACGCTGTCGGGCAGTATTGGCCAGATTTTTCTTTTCTCGATTTTTACGTTGGGTCTCAGCGTCTCTGCTTTTTCTTTGTCCGATATCAAGTTACTCGGTGTCCTGATTGTAGGTCTAAACTTCATTAAGTTTTTTCTTGGCTACCAACAGCCGCTTTATTATCCGCATCGCCGACGACGATGGAAAAGCCTCTTTGTCGCATCGACGATCGTCTCATCGATCTCGTGGTCCATCGCGTTTTTTCTCATTCTTCATAATTCTGGGCTTGCTAGCTACGCCGCGACGATCACGGTGCTCACCGGGAGCGGATTAGCCGCTGGACTTGCAATGACGCATAGTCCTTATCTGAGTCTCGCGCGGGTCGATATCGCGATCTTGCTCGGAGTTCCATTCCTGGAGCTGCTGCTCAAGGCGGATCGTCAGTCCATCCCGATGGCGGTGATTTTCATCGCGTATTACGTTTTTCTCTGGTTTCAAATCAATGTTCAAAACAGCGATTTGTGGCAGGGGAATGAGCTCCAATTGCGCCTCAGAGAGGATCGGAATCGCCTTCAACAGGTATTCGATGCGATTCCAGGTCTGGTTGCATGGATCGGAAGCGATCTTCATCTTCGAGGCGTCAATAAGAACTATGCGTTCAATTACGGCGCTGATCGGGAGGAGTTCATAGGAAAAAATATCGAGTTTAGAAATCATGACATCGAATTTTTAAATGAGGTTAATGAATTCTCGAAGTCCAATGATGAGCAGACTGTTCAAGAGGTTCTGATGTCGAGTAGGGGAACTCAGCGTTGGAATTTAGTAGTCATGCATAGGCCAGTGGATCATGAGATTTACTTGATTTGCCTGGATATTCACGATCTCAAAATGATTCGAGAAGAGCTCAGCCGAGAAAGAGCGAAAGTAGAAACAGTTTCCAGGCTAGCGGCGATCGGAGAAATCGCGGCCGGAATCACGCACGATATTCGAAATCCCTTTACTTCTCTTGTGTCGATCATTGAGCTGATCAGAAAAGAGGCGTCCGAAACAAAGGTTAATCCAGAGCGAGTCATCGACCTTGGGGATCGAGCGATCGCCATTGCAGGTCGAATCACGAGGATCATTTCGAGCTTAATGGCTCTCTCGAGAAGAACGGAAGCCGAGCCCTATATCCTCGCGAGTCTGAGTCAGGTCGTCAAAGACTCAGTCGAGCTGACAAATGCCCAGTTTCTGAGCAGCCAGGTATCGCTGCAGGTTTCCCTTCCAAAGAAGGATCTCTATGTCAATTGTCGGCCCATAGAAATCTCGCGGGTCTTGGTCAATCTGCTGAGTAATGCGATCGATGCGTCCAAGAGAGAAAAACATAAATGGGTAAGAATGGAGGTGGGCTTGCGCGACGGAATGATATCGATCGCGGTGACGGACAGCGGGCCCGGGATCGCAAAAGACGTCAGTGAAAAAATGTTTGATCTTCTTTTCACCACCAAGCCCATTGGAGAAGGGACTGGACTGGGCCTCAGTATTTCTCGACGGATTATCGAGAGGCACGGAGGTGAGTTGCGCTATGAGCCTTATTCTCCTCATACGACATTCCTCGTTTTATTGCCGGAGGCCGAAGTCGGACTCAATGCGAGAGTCGCATAAGGTCTTCATTTTACAACCAAGTATTTCGAGGATCCGGACGGCCTTGAGCTTGAAGGGATGTGGTATGGGCGTCTGCGTAAGGCGGCTTGAATTCAGATCAGGTCGTGCTAGTTTGTAAAAGAATGAGTTCCTTCCAATCTATTTCAAGCGCCTGGGACGTTTTAATGCTCTTTCTGATTCCGATCGGTGGTGGCATTCCCGGCGGAGTGCTACTCGCGCGCAATCGTGGCTTGGAGTGGCCTGCCATGATGGCTCTCTATTTTATTTCGGACCTGATTCTCGCCTGCGTGTTCGAGCCTCTCATGTTGGCTGTGATCGCGTTGGGAAAGCGCTCTTTGTTTGTGAATCAAATGAGGGAAGCTTTTAAGAAAGCGATGGAAATGACGACTCCGTATTATGGGAGCAAACTTGGGCCTCTCGCATTGATCATGGTTACGTTTGGTACGGATCCCATGACCGGAAGAGCGGTTACGGTTACAGCGGGGCACGGTTTTTTCACCGGGTGGACGCTCGCGATTATCGGGGATATGCTTTATTTTTCAGTGCTGATGGTTTCGACTCTTTGGCTCAACAACATTTTGGGCGACGGAACTTGGACAACGCTGATCATTCTGGCACTGATGATGATTGTTCCAGTGCTTGTGCGCCGCTTTCGCGAGCTTCGATGATTTGGCCTGAGACTTGCCAAAGGCCAATGGATGATTCGCGCAACGCCCTGGCGTTATTTGTGTTTCGCCGTGCTGTTTGGAGCTTGGGGAGTCGACGCGCGCTCTGAGGAGATCGACGCGTTGTTGAGACG
>CAZCBS010000276.1:0-5716 GCA_964496965.1 uncultured Bacteriovoracaceae bacterium | reverse complement strand
ACTTGCCGTCCAAAAAGGCGTCGAATTTCATGCCGGACCAACACGCATTCATATTCCTGCGGATTCAGCACTTGTTTCGAAGCATCATACCAATTGGAGAATGCAGGCAATTAGCTCGCTCGATCATCAACGGTCAAACGACCTTCACTATTCACTGATCATGAGCCTGTCCGAAGAGGCTGCAGAAAAAATCAAGGGCGCATTGCTTCAGTTGATCCAAGAGATCGAACCCGTACTCAAAGCTGCGAAAGATGATACGGTGTACGCTTTGAATCTAGATCTTTTTAATGTGTCCAGATGACTCATGCTAAACTTCATTTTATGAGAAACTTAGCCCTACACGAACTGATTCGTCGATTTAAAGACGTCACCGAACCAGACAATGACACCAATTAACTTGGCGTGTCATAAAGTACGTCTTAGACTCTTGCCATCCCCCCCACGATTTGCGATGAATAGCTTATGAAAGCCGCAGAAATCCGCTCGAAATTCTTGAAATACTTTGAAAAAAACGGTCACACGATTGTGGAAAGCTCGTCGCTGGTTCCTCAAAATGACCCAACGCTTCTTTTCAACAATGCGGGCATGAACCAGTTCAAAGATGTCTTCCTGGGCAAAGACAAGCGTCCTTACACCCGGGCGACTACTTCTCAAAAATGCGTTCGCGCGGGCGGCAAGCATAACGATCTCGAAAATGTGGGCTACACAGCACGCCACCATACATTCTTTGAAATGCTGGGTAACTTTTCTTTCGGCGACTACTTCAAGAAAGAAGCGATCCATTTCGCATGGGAATTTGTCACGAAAGAATTGAAGCTTCCTAAAGATCGCCTCTATGTCACGGTCTTTGAAAAAGACGACGAAGCGGCCGATATCTGGCACAATCAAGAAGGCGTTCCGCGCGATCGCATTTATCGCTTCGGCGAAAAAGATAATTTCTGGTCCATGGGCGACACCGGCCCTTGCGGTCCTTGCAGCGAGATCTTCATCGATCGCGGCGAAAAATACAGCTGCGGCAAACCGACTTGCGCCATGGGCTGCGATTGCGATCGCTACATGGAGTTCTGGAACCTCGTGTTCATGCAATTTGATCGCGACGCCTCCGGAAAACTGACGCCGCTTCCGAAGCCATCGGTCGATACGGGCGCGGGACTGGAGCGTCTTGCTTCGATCTTGCAAGAAGTCGACACCAACTACGACACGGATGCATTCCAAACGATCATCGCTAAAACAGCGGAGCTCGCGAAAACTCCTTACGATCCAAAATCAGAAACCGCTTTCGCGTTCCGCGTGGTCGCGGACCATTCGCGCGCGAGCGCGTTCCTCATCGGCGACGGCGTCATGCCTTCGAACGAAGGCCGCGGCTATGTTCTTCGCCGCATCATGCGTCGCGCGATTCGTTACGGCAAGAAGCTCGGATTTAGCGGCCCTTTCCTTTACAAGACCGCTGGATTTGTCATCGACCAGATGAAAGACGCTTATCCAGATTTGGTTGAAAAACGCGCATTCATCGAAAAAGCCGTCCAAGCCGAAGAAGAACAATTCTTCCGCACTCTCGAAAAGGGCCTGGCCCTTCTGGACGAAGAAACCGCGAAGCTGGGTAAGTCGAAGACTCTTCCTGGCGATGTGGCTTTCAAGCTTTACGATACGTTCGGCTTCCCTCTCGATCTCACTCGCGTGATCTTGAACGAGAAGGGGCTCTCTGTTGACGAAGAAGGCTTTGAAAAAGCCATGGACCGTCAGCGCGAGACCGCTCGCAAAGCCTGGAAAGGCTCAGGCGAAGAAGCGATTAACGCGATTTACATGCAAGTCGCTAACGACTTGAAGGCCAAAAACGCCCTTCCAAAATTTGTCGGCTACGACTCCCACGAAGCCACGGGCAAGTGCTTGGCGATTTTGGTGCCGCAGAAACAGGGCTTCCAATCGGCGGACTTCTACACCGCACCTCCTATCGCAGCGACTGGCGGCGCCGTAGAAGATTCTCCCATCATCGAAGCGGTTTTCGATGTCACTCCATTTTACGGTGAAAGCGGCGGTCAAATGGGTGACCACGGCCGTATCGTGGGAGATGGATTTGAAGGCGAAGTGATCGACGTTCAAAAACCCGTGGCGGATCTGATCGTCGCGCATATTCGTCCTAAAAAGGGCAGTTTGCGTGTCGGTGCAAATTATACTCAGCAGACGGATATCGAGATCCGGTCTCTCACGGCCCGCAATCATACGGCCACGCATCTTCTTCACTGGGCGCTTCGCGAAGTGCTTGGAAAACACGTCAAGCAAGCCGGCTCCGTTGTCGCGCCGGACATGCTTCGCTTTGATTTTTCGCACTTCCAACCGATGACGGACGAAGAGCTCAAGCGCGTCGAGACCATGATCAACGAAAAGATCTGGCGCGCGGATCCTGTAAAAAAACGCGAAATGAGCAAAGACGCGGCCGTCGCGGCAGGCGCCATTGCTTTCTTCGGAGAAAAGTACGGCGATCAAGTCCGCGTCGTCTCCGTCGGGGATTTCTCGACCGAGCTTTGCGGCGGAACGCACGTCGATAATTCGGCTGAAATCCATCTCTTCAAGATCGGAAACGAAAGCGGAATCGCCGCCGGCGTTCGTCGCATCATCGCGTATACGTCCAAGGGCGCGTTTGATTTCTTGAGCGCGCGCTTCGATGATCTCATCGGCGTTCGCGATCAACTCAAAATCTCGTCGATCGACGAGATCTCTGGAAAAATCGACAAGCTTTTAGCTAATGAACGCGACCTGCGCAAACAAGTTGAGCAATTCCAAGCTAAGGCTGCTGGAAACGAAGTCGACGATCTTCTTTCCAAAGCATTGGCACTTCCAGGCGGAGGCCGCGTCGTCGCAGGCCTTTCGACTCCGGATGCGACGGGAATGAAGAAACTTCGCGACCTCTGTGATCGCATCAAGCAAAAGGCACCCGACTCTGTCGTGATCCTTGGAATGAAAGATCCTGAAGCCGAAAAAGCCTCGCTCGTCGTGGCGCTCGGGCCTCAGGCGCCGAAGGGCCTCAGTGCGGCGGATCTTCTCAAGGAGCTTGCTCCAAAGATCGACGCCAAGGGCGGCGGAAAACCGGACTTCGCGCAAGCCGGCGGCACCAAACCCGCGGGGCTTCAAGACCTGATCAAAGAAGCGCTTGTGCTTGTGCCACGCAAGCTAAGCGGTTAGATTTTAGGGCAGAGGGGAAAAGAAATGAAACGAATCGGGCTGGCTTCTCTATTATTGACGTCGACAATGCTCTTGTCTTCGAGCTGCACTCATAAAAACTCTGAAGACGAAAAACTGAACGTCATCACCGTCGGACTCCGCTCCGACGTTAAAACCCTCGATCCGGCCAATGCTTACGATTCGGTCAGCAACGACGTCGGACCCAATATCTACGAATCGCTTTACCAGTACGCCTACCTTCAAGATGGCGTCGAAGTAGAGCCTCTTCTCGCGGCTGACATGCCGAAATACTCGAAAGATCGCCTGACTCTCACCATTCCGATCAAGCACGGAATCAAGTTTCAGGACAATTCCTGCTTTAAGGCAACGGGCGGAAAAGGCCGCGAAGTCACCGCGGAAGACTTCATTTATGAGATCAAGCGACTTGCGCTTCCAAAGCTCGATTCGCAGCTTTGGTGGGCAGTCGATGGTCGCATCGCGGGAATCAACGCTTTCCATGACAAACTTGCAGCCGCCAAAACCAAAGAAGAGACCGATAAGATTTTCGCCGAGCCTGTGGAAGGTCTTAAGGCGCTCGACCCTTACACGCTTCAAATCAAGCTGACCAAGCCATATCCTCAGCTCAAGTACATCCTCACCATGGGAGTGGCCGCGGCCGTTCCTCATGAGGCCGTCGAAGCATACGGAGATGAAAAAGGAAATCTGACGGATAACGCCGTCGGCAGCGGTCCATTCATGTTCAAGCAATGGGATCGTCAGCGTCAGATCATTCTCGTTAAAAATCCAAGTTATCACTCCGACTACTATCCAACGAAAGCCGCGATCGACTGGCAGCAAAAGGGAATGCTTGCCGACGCCGGAAAGCTCATGCCTTTCGTGGACAAAATCATCTACTCCGTCTCGGAAGAACAGCAACCTGCGTGGCTTAATTTCCTGAAAGGATCGCAAGATGCGTTCCAGCTTCAGAAAGACTTCTTTAAGCAATCGATCGTCAACCGCACCAACCTGACTCCGGAGTTTGCTGCCAAGGGCATGCGCCTGACGATTGAGACCGGCGTCGCTTTCTACCAGATCGAGTTCAACATGGAAGACAAGCTTCTGGGCTCGAACAAATACCTGCGCCAAGCCCTGTCCTCCGCGATCAATCGCGACGAGTGGATCGATGTTTTCACCTACGGAACCGGACAGAAACAAGTCACGGCTCTTCCACCAGGAATCCCTGATCGCCCAACGAACGCGCAAATCAAATATGACTACAATGTCGAGCGCGCCAAGGAGCTACTCAAGAAAGCGGGCTATCCGAACGGAAACGGCCTTCCTGTTCTTAAGTTCGACCTTCGCGGCGCCGGCACGGTGGATCGTCAAATCGGAGAGTTCTTCAAAACTCAATGGGGTAAAATCGGCGTTCAAGTCGACGTCAGCCAAAACACCTTTCCGACTTTCCTAGAGAAAGCGAAAAAGAAGAATCTTCAGATTTTCTACGGCGGTTGGAACTTGGACTATCCGGATGCCGAGAACGTCTATCAGCTTCTTTACAGCAAGAACGAGTCACCAGGACCGAACGACGCCAATTACAAAAATCCTGAATACGATAAGCTCTATGAGCAAATCGCTGCAATGGAATCAGGCCCGAAGCGCACTGAGCTCGTCAAAAAAGCGGACGATATCATCCAAGAAGATTGCCCTTGGGCGATGGGATATTATTACGCCCGTTACGATCTTTCGCAGCCATGGCTTCTCAATTATCGAAGCGGCGATATTATTCAAAATCGCTTTAAGTACTTCCGCCTCGATAAGGAAGCTAAGAAGCGTTATCAGAGCCATCGCTAAAATTATGCGGCCCTTTGGGAACTGCCGGAGGGCCGCAAAATCACCGAGGCGAGAAGCTCCACTAGATTCTGATCGAACTTTTCTTTATTTTCTCGCAAGATCGCAATCGCTTCTTCGACCGAGTAGGCAGGGCGGAAAGGACGCTTGCTGACCAGCGCGCTGAATGTATCGGCAAGCGCAATCACTCGAGCGGGATGATAAATGGCCTGACCGCAGAGGCCGTTGGGGTATCCTTTCCCGGTCGGCACTTCGTGATGCTGATAAATGATATAGCGAACTTCTTCAGGCACGTTCGGCAGCCCTTGAAGCATTTCGAGTCCGAGCTTCGGATGCTGATTGATCTGCTCTCTCTCTTCAGGAGTCAGCTGAGCGGTCGTCTCAAAGATTTCCTTTGGTAGCTGAGTTTGCCCGATATCGTGAAGAAAAGCGCCCATTCCCATGACTTCAAGCGTTTCGCGATTGAAGTGCCCGGAGGCTTTCGCGATGAAAAGCGTGAAAATCGAAACCGCGATCGAGTGATAGTAAAGATACTCGCCATGCGCCACGAGCCTGAGGATCACAGCCAAGCTTTGAGGATTCTTGGCCATGAGCTCGACATAGCTTCCAACCAAGCTCTGAGTGTCCTCAACTGTTTCCTCGCAAACGTTCCCCCGCGAAAAAATCTCAGACATGTTCTGCTCGGTCATGTTCAAAAGCGCGGCGATCT
>CAZCBS010000275.1:0-5720 GCA_964496965.1 uncultured Bacteriovoracaceae bacterium | reverse complement strand
AAAAGATTGTGAAAAGTTCGGCGTACACGCGGTAACGGTCGCATGCGATGTGACAAAAGACGGCGATCTGGAGAAGGCAGCGCAGGTTGCGCGTGATCGGTTTGGAAAAATCGACGTGGTCATCGCGAACGCTGGTTTTGGCGTTGCGGGAAATTTCACGACTCTTAAGATGGATGACTATCGTCGTCAGTTCGAAACCAATGTTTTCGGACTTTTGAGAACGGTATACGCAACTCTTGATGATCTCAAAAAGAGCCGCGGAAACCTAGTGCTGCTTGGAAGCGTCGCCGGACATGTCGCGCTTCCGGGAAGCTCGCCTTATTCGATGAGCAAATTTGCCGTTCGAGCTCTTGCGAACGCTTTGACCGATGAGTTTCGTCCGATGGGCGTGACAGTGACGCTCGTCAGTCCTGGCTTCGTGGAAAGCGAGATTCGTCGTGTGGATAACCAAGGAGTTCTTCATACCCAGGTGAAAGACCCCGTTCCGGCGTGGATTCGCGTTCCCTCCGACAAAGCTGCGCGTGAGATTTTAACGGCTGCGGCACGAGGAAAGATGGAGCGTGTGATCACGGGACATGGAAAAGTCATTGTCCTGATTAAACGCTTTGCTCCTTGGGTGATTGAACTCGTCCAGCGCCAAGGACTTCGTTCGCGCCCTGAGCCGAAAAAAATGCAAAACTCCTGACAGTTGTCTAAAGTCTAGACAGCAAGTCGAACCTCGGAGTCATTTAAAGCGTCGCTCTTCAACTGGCACGGAACCTGTATTGCGTCCGCGCGAGTTTGGAGTAGTGTGCTTATGAAACCGAAAACTTATATCAAGATTTTAGTGGCTTCGTTCCTTCTGGGAATTGGAATTTCCGTTGTGGGCTGCGGATCGTCCGGTGGCGGTTCAAACGCAACTCCTCCGGCAGGTAACATTTCGTCACAAGTCGTTGTCAACGGGCAAACGCCTAATCGTTGCTATTCCGGATTTGTTACGTCGGCCGTCGATGGGGCTCAGGTCTGCCAAGCAGTCGTGGTTTCGGAGGTCGACTTGAATGCGAGCTATTACGGTGACATTCCTCGATTAAGCGCTTCCCGTTCGAATGCGATGCTAACGCCGGCGTTGAGCATTTACCCAGGCCGCCCTATTCAGATTCAGCCCAATGACAAACTTACGATCAAGAGAGTCAGTGGCGGATGGGGCAGAGGAAAGTTTTTCGATCACTCGCACTGCAGAGATATCGATACTCATGGCGTTGATACTCGTAATGGCTCGACGGTCGAGAACGAAACTGTCCCGAGCGGACTTTTTCTTTCCAACGGAACCGGTGCTACCCCAGCATTTGGGCCAGGCGTGATTTATTTCAATGAGGCAGGCACCCTAAGATACGGCTTTAATGCCCCTGCTTCGGTCGGAAATTGCTATTCGCTTGAGATCAGATTCAAGTTAGAACGCTGCTTGGATGTTGCCAGCTTGCCTCATAAATGCAAGTAATGGCATATGGCGCGAAAAGACAAATCATGGAAGAAAAAGAGCTCTCCTAAGGGTTCATCAAGCAAGCGTGACGAACCACGTTTTGAATTTAAAGATCGAACCGGAAAAGTCCATGGACGAGGAGCTTCCCAAAAACGCGAGGCTCGTGAGTCGCGCGAGTCGAACGATTTCCGAGAACATCAGCCTAGGGAACATCGACACGGCAAAGGCCGACAGGACAGGCCCGCCCATCGACCAGCTAAGCATGGCGCGGCTAAACAGGGTGCTCGCAAAGGCACACAGCTAAAAGCGACAGTCGATAAAAACCACAAAGGTTTTGCTTTTCTTCTTTTCGAGAATCGCGCTTACGAAGACGCGTTCGTACCACCGAGAGATGCCCAGCAGCTTTTTCATGGCGACCGAGTGCAAGTAACGATCGATTCGCGCGGCCATGTCGAGTCGCTGGAGGTTTTGGAGCATCGTTTTCGTGAAATCGTAGGCAGATACTCGCCTCACCCCGTCGGCGCGCATATGGGCGGCTGGGTGATTTACGAAAGAAAGCGCGCTCGCGAAGAAGTTTATATTCCAGAGCCAGGGCATGAGCCCAAAGCTGGGGATTGGCTGCGAGTGAAACTTGAGTTTCATGACAAGGGCCAGTTTGCGGTGACTGGAACGATTAGCCAAGTTTACGGACAAGAGCTCCCGCCTTCGGCTGATATCGAGATGGTGGCCGCGGAGTTCAACCTGGTTGAAGAGCATTCAAAAGAGGCCGAAGCAGAAGCGCGCGCGATGACTCTTGAGGTTCCAGGCAAAGATCTCGAAGGCCGAGAAGACTTGCGAAAAGTGCCGTTCATCACGATCGATGGCGAGACGGCACGTGACTTCGACGACGCAGTCTACGTCGAGCGCAATAAATCAGGGTATATTCTTTGGGTCGCGATCGCGGATGTGAGCCACTATGTGACGGACGGAAGCGAGCTCGATCGCGGCGCACGCTCGCGCGGAACGAGTGTTTATTTTCCGGAGCGCGCATTTCACATGCTTCCTCGCGCGCTTTCTGAAAATCTTTGCAGCTTGAAGCCGAACGAGCCGCGACTTTCCATGGTCGCGAAGATGCAATACGATCGCCAGGGACAAAGGCTCTCGACGGAGCTTTTTGAGGCTGTAATCGAAAGCCAGCGTCGCGCGACTTACAATCAGATTCAGGCCGAGTGGGACGAGAACGGAAAAAATCCGGATTGGGAATACGCTCCTCATTTCGAGCTTTATCAAGAGATCCGGAAAAAACGCTCTGAGCGCGGATCGATTGATTTCGATCTTCCTGAGGCCGAGATGAAAGTCGAACCGACAGGAGAGGTCATCTCGATTAAGCAACGCGCGCGCTTGGATGCACATCGCCTCATCGAAGAGTTCATGATCGCGGCTAACGAAGCGGTCACCGAATGGATGATGGATCTCGGTTGGCCTTTTGTCTATCGCGTGCATGAAGAGCCCGCGATGCAATCGCTTCTCAAGTTTCAGGAGCTGGCCGCGCATGCGGGTATCCAGTTCTCGTTAGAAGGAGACGCGACCAATTCGCCAAAAATCATGGCGGATGTCGTTCGACGATTGGAAGGCCATCCTGCGCAAGACATGCTCAATATGGCGCTCTTGCGATCGATGAAACAGGCGGTTTACAGCGCTGTGCACTCCATGCACTTCGGATTGGCGTCTCCTGGCTATACGCACTTCACGAGCCCCATTCGCCGTTACCCCGATCTAGTCGTCCATCGGCTCCTGCGTTGGGCATTGAGAGTGACTGGGAAGAAATTGCCGGCGTTAAAGCCGAAAGAGCGAGAGGATCTCGAAAAAGACCTCGTCGATATCACCGAGCATTGCAGCTATCGTGAACGGATTGCCTCGGACGCTGAGCGCGAATCCATTAAGCTCAAGCAAGTTCGCGCCATGACCAAGCATGTCGGTGATGAGTTTGACGGAAAAATCATCGGAATGATGGAAAACGGTTTTTTTGTCCAGGTCTCTGACCCTTATAGCGAGGGTTTTGTGACGAAAGACTCCATGACCGATGATTTTTATCAGTTCGACGAGAATCGAATGATATTTCTTGGGCGCAGGAAGCGTCGAATGTTCAAAATGGGCGACGACGTGCATATTCGAGTGCTTCGTGCCGACATTGACCGAAGACAAATCGATTTTGGCTTAACCGAGTTTGAGTCGGAGGGTGGGAAAGCTCCAAAGCGCCCACAGCCGCAAGATCGATCGCGCGATCAACGAAATCAACGCCCGGGTCGCGAGCAGCGACCCGGCAAAAAGCGCCGCGTTGACCGCAGGGGCCGCTCCTGAGATCCTTAAATAAATGAAATGGATTCGTACCGGTAGAAAGATCGGCCAAGCCGTGAAAAACGTGCAGCGCCTAAGACAGATTATCTCTGTCTTTGCTAAGCACGGTTTTGCCGACATTGTCGAGCGAATGGATCTGAGCAAGTTTCTGCCCGCCAAAGTCTCGGCAAGCCTTGCTGAGGAAGCGGACTTTACGCCAGCACAGCGGCTGAGACTTGCGTTCGAGGAGCTCGGCCCGACATTTATTAAATTTGGCCAGCTTCTCTCGACTCGCTCTGATCTCTTGCCTGACGCTTTCATTGAAGAGTTCGTTAAGCTTCAAGACAATGTTCAACCGCTTCCTTTTGATGTGGTTCGAGTATCGGTTGAAAAAGAGCTGGGACGAAAACTCGAGGAGGCTTACTCGACTTTCAATCCCGTACCGTTAGCCGCCGCAAGCATCGGACAAGTTCACGAAGCGGAGCTGCCGGGCGGACAAAAAGTCGTTGTGAAAGTTCAGCGGCCCGAAATCGGAAAGATCATCGACACGGATGTCTCGCTTCTCGCTTTTCTTGCGGGGCTTTTGGAAAAATATATTCCGGAGACGAGGATTGTCGGCCCCAAAGTCGTCGTCAACGAGTTTTTCCGCACGCTCTCCCAAGAGCTCGATTATAAGGTCGAAGCCAATAACATGTCCAAGATCGCCGAGAATATGGCGGAGATTCCGGACATCGTGATTCCGCGCGTTTACAAATCGCTGAGCACGCATCGAGTCCTAACTCTCGAAAAATTTGAAGGCGTTCGAGTGAACGACGTCAAAGCCATGGATGCAGCAGGCGTGGATCGAAAACGCATCGTTGAGGTCGGCGCGAAGGCTTTCTTCAAATCCGTCATGATCGACGGGATTTTTCACGGCGATCTGCACGGAGGAAATCTTTTTATCCTTCCGGGAAATAAGCTCGGAATCATCGACTTTGGCATCGTGGGAAGGCTTTCCGAAAAGTCCCGTGATCAGCTTGCCAGTATGGTCATGTCGCTGTTGACCGAGGATTACGAGAACCTTTGCTATGAGTACGCTGAGCTTGGAGGCGCGGGAGCCTCGATCGACTTTGATGGATTTCAGCGCGAAGTTCGAAACACGTTATCGCCCTATATGGGCTTATCGCTTTCGGAGCTCAATCTGGGGAAAGTCCTGATTGAAGCGACGAAAATCGCCACTCGCTACGACGTAAAAGTTCCCGGCGATTGGATGATCGTTTTCAAGGCAATTCTCACCATCGAGGGAATGGGTCGAACCTTGGATCCAAACTTCGATCTACTTGCGATGGGCGAGGGATTGGTCAAGGATCTAGTCAAGAAGCAGTACTCGATGCAGCGCTTTTCGAAAGACGCGCTTTTTATCGCGAAAGACGTGCTTGCGCTTTTGCAAGTCCTTCCTCGTCAGATTCGCTGGATGTTGCGCAAGTTCAATAGCAACGATTTCGCTTTTGAAATCAAGTCGCCTGATTTGCAGGATTTGAAAGTTCAGCTCGATCGTAATGCGCGACGAATGAGTTACGGCATCGTAGCGGCGGGACTTTTTATTTCTGCGAGCATCGCGCTTCAGAAAGATAGTAGTGACATGATCGCGGGTTATCCGTTGTTTTTCGTGATTTTTGCCGCCATTGCGGCCATCATGACGATCGCGATGCTTTTTCGTTCCTTTAAGTAAAACACAAGGGCCGGGACGGATCTGATAACCGGGATTTCTCCCACAGATCGTCCCGGCCCGATCGCCTGTCAGAACCGCTCTACCGAACCGTCAGCCTTTCAGTTCCGATGGTTCAGGAGCCTTGACGGCGATATCAATAGGTTTCTGAGTGGTTGCCACGTGGCCGTCGGCATCGCGTGCAATCACATCCGCTTGATAACGCATCGTTTGGCCGCTGACAGCGAGCTTCTTCAA
>CAZCBS010000274.1:0-5739 GCA_964496965.1 uncultured Bacteriovoracaceae bacterium | reverse complement strand
AAGTCCTAATCCAATAAGAAGTCCACGAAACACTTTCCTCATAAGCGGACCCATTTCTGCAAAATCTTTAATACGGCGTTTCCATCTTCACCTTCGCGAGTCGCGATCGCGATGCCGCTTTTGGGAAGAGAAAATGGCGTCTTCGTTTCCACAAGGGTCTTCTCCGCGAGTTCGCGCTGAATCAAAGACTTAAGAACAAAAGCTCCTCCGATACCACCCTCCACCATCGCCTTGACGGCGTCCATATTATTGGAAGAAACGATGGTCTTAAAACTAACACCATTTTGAAGGCAAACACGATCCACTAGCGCACGCATCGGTGTTTCTCGTGGGTACGTTACGAGCGGGATCATCTTAGCCGCCTTTAACCAATCATGCTTTCCAAATAATTGCGCATGACCTCTACTCACGACGAATATCACTCGATCTTCTTTGATTCGTGTCATTTTGAGACCCGCTTCATGAACATCGTCTGGCACCAGAGCAGCGTCGAAATTTCCAGCAAGAAGATCGGAAAGCAAAGCGTAAGTATTCTGGGAGGTCAGCTCGATTTCTGGAGGAAGTTCGTCTACTCCCCACTTTGCGCTTTGCGCTATCAGGGGTCCGACACCAATAGAAAGGGCCGTACCGATTTTTAGCCTTCTTCGCCTTCGAACCGCTTGTGTACCTAAGGCCGCCACCATCGAGTCCAAACTACTTTCAAGCCTCTGACAAAACCCAAGAAGAGTAAGGCCTTCTTTTGTCAGCGAAAACTCGCGCGAAGTTCGATCGATCAAAGTCACACCTAGTGTATTCTCAAGCTTCTTTAGGCCTAAGGATAATGCCGGTTGCGATGTTCCCGTTGCACGAGCCGCCTTTGAGAAACCACCGTAAGTCGCAACTGCATGAAAATACTTCAAAGCTGAAAGATCTAGATCTTGAAATAAGCTATTTGTCTGATAAATAGATGCTCTCATATCCTATTTATATTACAAATTGCTAAAAAATACAGCTCATGTAAAATAGACATCATAGCCAAAACGCACGACATCTTTTTAACGAGGCTGAAATGAACTCTTCTATCCGTTTCCGACGCTTTCACTTTTTAGTATCCAGCTTAGCCTTGATTGCTTTGTTCAGTGCCTGCAGCCACAAAAAGCCGGCGGAAGAACCAGAGAATGCTCCGATGAGCATCGGCGATAAAGACATCGGTTCATCAGATTTGGGCAATGCATTAGGGTTAAAAACCATCCATTTTGGTTTTGATGCAAGCACACTGAATGGTGAAGGCAAGTCTCTGCTCACAGAAGATGCAAAACTTTTGAAGGCAAATCCGAACATTAAAATTCAGATCGAAGGACACTGTGACGCTCGCGGAGGAGTTCAGTACAATATCGCGCTAGGCGAAAAACGAGCCTTATCCGTCAAACACTTTTTGCAAAATCAGGGAATTGCTGAAAATCGCATTTCAACTGTTAGCTTTGGGAAAGAGCGTCCGATCGATCCAGCCAGTACAGATGAAGCGTACGCAAAGAATCGTCGCGCCAATCTTGTAATCACCTCAAAGTGAGGCTATATGACGCGCAAAGGAGTATGTTTTTTACTCCTCACGTTCATCGAAGCACTCTCAACGTCCGCCCCACGGCACGCGCAAGCCGCATATTACGGCAACTACTACTCTCCGTATTCGCCATGGCAACGGTCGAATGGTCCTATCGTCTCTCTCGAGCTTGATGAAAATAAAAGTCGAAATCTCGAATTAAGAATTGCTGCTCGGGAAAACCGCTTCACGGACATTGGTCATATCTTGAGCGAGGGCGCGAACATAAACGGAAAGTCGGAAGAGGGAGAAACGGCACTCATGTATGCAGCGAGGGCTTGTGCACTTGAGTCCACCCGAGCTCTGCTCAAGTTTCATGCAAAAGTGAACCTACAAGACCTACATGGCCGAACCGCACTGATGTATGCTGTCATGGAGAGCTGCCTACCTGTAACGAGTCTCCTGCTGAAGGCCCCTCATATCTCTCTCGATATTATCGATGACATGCATCTTTCAGTCTTGGAGTACGCAAAGCAAGGTGCGTCACTGGAAATTGATGGTCCTCCGGTCGATATTCTTGTACGCGTTGAAAGTGCACTTAAAAGACAAATAAGAAGCAGATCCCTTCACGCGCAACGTCCACATTGAAAAAATATTCGACTCAAATGAGATCTCAGTTCAATCAAACTTCCGGTTCGTTCACCCACGCTAGCAAAGATGACTATCACCTACTTCGAGGCCTTGGGCTCTCAGTTGGGCAGGGAATGCTTGTCTTTTCCATTTTAATTGGACTGGCGGCAGGACTCGCCGCGAGCGGATTCTATTGGATGCTCAATAGCTTCGTTCAAATATTTCTAACGAACAGACCCCAAGCGCTCACCCCAGTTGGCATCGCAATTATTCTTCTATCTCCTGCGATTGGTGGTCTTGTTTGCGGCATTTTGCTCCATTACTTCTCACCCGATGCGCGAGGAGGAGTGACCGAAGTCATTGACGCCATTCTTCGCCGAAACGGTTATATCCGGCCTCGCGTAGGATTCTTTAAGGCGATTGCGTCGGCTATTTGCATTGGCTCTGGGGGATCAGCGGGACGCGAAGGCCCAGTCGTACAGATTGGGGCATCGGTAGGAAGTACTCTTACACAAATTTTCCGAGTCAAAAAGACAAACGCTCAAGTCTTGGTCGCGTGCGGTGTCGCCGGAGGCATCTCAGCCGTGTTCAATGCACCCATCGCAGGTGCGTTTTTCGCAGCCGAAATCATTATCGGCCGATTTGAGATGAAAAATCTCAGCTTATTATTCACAGCGTCAGCGATGGGGGCTGCGATCGCCCGCACTCTGCTTCACTCTCGAGCAACATTTGAGCTTCCGCCATTTGAACTTGTGTCCATCTGGACACTCGCTTTTCACGCAACTTTAGGGGCACTTTGTGCATTTTTAGGCCATGCGTTTATTGCTCTCTTGCATGAAAGCGAGATCTATTTTGGAAAACTTCGCCTTCCATTTATCGTAAAGCCCGCACTAGGTGGTCTCGCAGTCGGAATCATTGGTCTCTGGATTCCCCAGGTTTTTGGCACCGGTGGCGAATTGTTAGAAACGATATTTCAAAATCCAATCGCGCCCGGCCTGCTATTACTTTGGATGGCCGGAAAATTTATCGCAACTCCTCTCACGCTGGGCTCCGGCGGCTCTGGAGGTGACCTGATGCCATCGCTGTTCTTAGGAGGAACATTGGGCGGCGCTTTTGGTCATTATGTCCAATCCGCATTTCCACATGCCGCAATGCCTGCAAATGCATACGCCTTAGTCGGCGCCACAGCATTGTTCGCAGGAGTATCTCATGCTCCTATGACTGCGATTATCTTAGGCTTCGAGATGGGCCGTGATTACGGAGTTATTCTTCCACTTATGGTGGCGTGCTCCGTCAGCGCGCTGGTCTCAAGACATCTCCGAACGGGGTCCCTTTATACTGGCAAACTCATCGAAAAAGGAATCGACATCGATCGACTCAGAGGCTCGCAAATCGATCCTTTGGACTTCGTGCAGGTGAACGAAGTCATGACTCAAAATCCCATTTCTGTTTCCGAAAGCACGCCTCTCGCAGAACTCTCCAATTTATTTGTTTCCACAGGAAAGCACGGATTTGTCGTCATAGCCGATCATCAGTTAACTGGCATCGTAACTCTCTCCGACTTACAGAAACAACTCGAGCTCGGAGAAATGAATAGATACGTACGCGACATCGAAACAACCGACCCCGTCGTTTGCTATCCAGCAGATACTTTAGCAAAAGCTTTAACAAGACTAGGGAACCTGGATGTAGGACGTATGCCCGTCGTCTTAGAATCCGCCCCTACAAAAGTTGTAGGAATTCTGAGCCGACGTGACATTATTCGCGGTTACAGCATTGGTTTATCACGATGCAACTTAGACCGATAATTTTCATCACCATATGCTCCACAAGAAACTCGCGTAACGCTCAAACTTCTCAAATGCCTTCGAAACCCAAGGTCCTGTCAAGCGCAGCCTCAATTGCATTAAGCTCGGATCCAACATTTAACAGAAACTGAAGTAGAGAATCCGCCTCCAAACTAATCCGCTCGACCGACTCTTTTCCGACTCGTGTAGCCCAAAGAACTTTTTTTCGTGAATCTTTGGGATGATCTTCTACGAAGAGAAGCCCTTTTTGTTCCAACCTTTTCAAACTCTGCGTCAACGTGCTTGGATGTACGCCTACCGCAGCGGCTAACTCCTGCGCTGAAGAACCGGGTAGCGCCACCAAATTTCTCAAGACGCACCACTGGACGAGACTCATGCCCCGTTTTTCAAAAAGTCGATTGAGTTGGTGTATCTGGACCCCTATTTTGGAGAGCAGAAGCAAAGATCTTTCGTTTTCTGAAGCCGGTGCAAATTCATTGCCCATATATTGACCGCGGTGGATTAATCTCTAAACTACTTTTTGACGCTCGAATGCAAGTAATGTCCTCAAGATACGATTAATCTCAGTTTGTCGGCGAATGAAATAATTTGCATGGGATTTTTTTTTGTTACCCACTCGAACCGTCAATACGCGATATCCATGCCCTTCAGGCAACGAAAAGACGTCTTCATCGGTATCGTCGTCGCCAATATAGAAGGCAGACCGAAACCCGAGATCATTCATCAATTCAAGAAGAGCAAACCCCTTGTGAGGCGCGCCACTGGGTACAAGATTAATCACACACTTTCCCGGAATAATTCTAGGAACTGGATCCAGTGCCGAAGCCAGAGATAGAAACTCAGCCTTGGCCACACGCTTATTTCTCGATTTTCGATAATGAATAGCTAGAGAGTATCCCTTATCTTCGATCTCGATTCCATCAACAACGCTATGATTCAAATGTGCGATGACGCGCGCCTTCCAACGACTAGTCAGCTCCAGTGCTTTGCGTTTCGAAATTCCCGACTTGGGCAAACCCTCTAGTCCGTGATTTCCCACTAACAGTTTCGGCGGTGACTCGAATCGAGGCCTTAGATCATCAAGCCCCCGTCCAGAGATGACAGCCGTTTTAGCAATCATCGAGAGCGACAGAAACAGTTTCTCGGTTTCTGCGGACATTTTAGCGTCGGCCGGATTTTCAACGATTTTCGCCAAAGTTCCGTCAAAATCGAACGCGTAAAGAGTGGGAGTAAAGCTCAAGGCTTCAAGCGCCCTCATTCCGTTACCTGCAAGTACATATCTCATCATATAGAATCCAACTCTCGAGAAGTCTCAGATTTGAGTTTCCTAATGCGCCCTTGAAAACGATTTTGTTGTCGAATTCGCGCAGCGTCTATCAGCATACGGCCTGCCCAACGATAAACGTTAAACTCCTGAATAAGGCCGCGCATACTTCTCATCCGATCACGCTGCTCGCTAAGCGGCATTTTAAGCGCCATATCAAGCGCCTCTGCGCATTCTTCAATATTGTATGGATTGACAATTAACGCTTCAGGAAGCTCCCGAGAGGCGCCCGTGAATTGACTTAGAATTAAGACACCCCTCTCATCGTCACGAGATGCCACGAACTCCTTAGCGACCAAATTCATTCCATCATGAAGACTGCTAACAAAACAGAAATCAGCAGCACGGAAATGTTCAAAAACAGATTCTGGGTCATGGTGCTCGACTTGAAGAACGATCGGAACATAACCGTCACGTGAAAATCGTCTATTGATCCGTCCAGCCAAACTTCTGACCTC
>CAZCBS010000273.1:565-5746 GCA_964496965.1 uncultured Bacteriovoracaceae bacterium | reverse complement strand
AGGTCCGTGCGAAAAACCCTCGGGCCCCGCTTTCCCTTGCCATACCGGCCCCCCTGGCATCCGCCTCCCCTCCCCCAACGCTGGACCCGACTCCAGTCGCCACTTCCGGAAAAGCCGATCTCACCGTAGACGCAAACGGCATGTCCAAAGCCACCGTCGTGATGAACACCACTCAAGGCGTGATCAAGTTCAAACTCTATCCTCAAGACGCTCCTCACACGGTCGAACGTTTTGTCGAACTGGCGCAAAAGGGTTTTTACAATGGACTCACCTTCCATCGCGCCATCGAAGGCTTCATCATTCAAACGGGCGATCCTACCGGATCTGGCACGGGCGGCTCAGGTCAAAACTTAAAAGCCGAGTTCAACAGCCGCAGACATCTTGAAGGCGCCGTCGCGATGGCTCGCGCTCCGTCCAATCCGGACTCCGCCGATTCGCAATTTTACATCACGCTCAGTCCACAACCTCGCTTGGACCGAAACTACACTGTTTTCGGGCAAGTCATTGAGGGAATGGACTCTGCTCGCAAAATCAAAGTCGGCGATAAGATCACATCACTCGTGATCCAGTAAGCTTAAGCGGACTTCGAATCACCGGATCCTGTCATTTCAGAAATGGCCATTTCTGAAACGGCCATTTCCTCAGTCGCGACCGCCAAGCCCACCATTTCGGACTCGAGCTCAACGCCAAATCCTTCCGGCAGTTCATGCTCGGTTTTTGACCAAGTCAGCGCATAACCGAAAACACGGCTTCTCGCGTATTGTTGAATCGCCTGAAAACCGGACACGGCGTTGATCAAGTTCACGATCGGCAGCCTGACGATTCCCACCAGCGCCATTGGAAAACCGTAAACCTGTGACACACAGTACATCCGCTGCAGTATCCGGTTGAGCATAAAGAAAGCGTTGAACGCGAAGCCGAAGTAAAGCAACGGCGCGCCGGATAACGCGAGCGCGAACTCCGGCTGACTCAATGATCGATAGGCGCAGTAGAAAAAGAAAAGCCATCCCGACGCCACCAGAAGGTGGGTATATGGACCTTTTCGATCTCGATAGAGAAAATATTTTTCGACAAGCTTTCCTTCCCAACCGAGATTTTTAAAACCTTGGAAAGCGATTCCCATCGTCCAACGCGTTTTTTGACGAATGGAACGCGTAAAGGATTTTGGAAAATACTCGCGTGTCGCAATATATTCGATCTCGTCTTTTTCGTTCCTGAAATAATGGCAGGCAAAGCTTGAGATCAGTTTGTGACGGGACGTCGAAACTCCAAGCTCGTAATCCTCGGTGAGGCTCTTTTCATTCAAAAGATTTCCATCCTGGGCCCGAAGATAAACAGCGACAAGCCGTGAAGAAAGCGCGGTTCCCACTCCCGCCGAGGGAATCGAGGCGCCCAAGCGATGACGAAGCAAGATATCCTTCGTATGATACTCGCTGAACTCGTCGATGTAAGTTCCCGCTACAAACTCCGACTTTTCGACAGGGAGCGAGAAAATCGGAATCTGGATGAAATCCGAAAACCCGAGCTGCCAGCTCACGACCGAAAGCGCATAACGATGAATCAGATCTTCACTATCATGAATGAGATAGCCATCGTAACGGATGCCTTGCGAGCGGCTCAGCCTCTCGGATGCTCGAACCATCTCATTGAGCATCTGCCCCTTTGAAGTCGGGCCAGGAAGAGAGTTCACGACGACGCGAACATTGGGATATTGTTCTGCCAGCTCTTCCGCCTCGGCGAGCGTGTCGGGATCGTTCGGGTAAACTCCAAGAACAAATTCGTAGTTTCGATAGCGAATCGTGCGTGAGTTTCCACGCACCATTTTTCGGAGCACGCCGCTCTCTTTCCAAGAGGCAACGAGAATCGCGATTCGCTTTTCCTCCGCGCTCAGCATGGCGCGAAGCTCTTCGCGACTGAGCTCGGTCGGCCGGCATCCTAACGCCCACGCGAGGAAATCGACGATAAAATCATCCAGTCCGAAGATGAAATAAAAACCGATCAAGGGAATCGAAAACATCAGGACCCATTGATCGAGCAGATTCAAATCATGAAACCAGCTAGTCATTAGAGTGCCCCCGAAATCACGAAAAGCGTTTTCCAACGAGAGATCGAATCCGATCGGTTGGTGTATGATCCAATTTCTTGGTGCGTACCGAGCGACGCGGAGAAATTTTGTCCGAAGTAATTCAGTCGAAGCCCCGGACCCACGGTCTGGAAATTATCCTCGACCTCACCTGTCGAAGCGCGACGAAACTCGAGATCAAAAAACGCATCGGCCGAGAATCCGTTCCGGATCGCCCAGCGCATTCCCGTCTTTGACCAGCTCTCGAGCATCGGATTAAAGCTCAGCTTGGAGCGAGAAATCAGATCACCGTACATTTCCTGGAAAAACGAGCCTGTTTTCCACGCGGAAGCCAGCGTCCAGTATTGATAACCATAGGAACCCAACAAAAGATCGGGTTGGCTTCCCGATCGCGTATCGGGTTTGTTGATGACTCGAAAAGTCTGTCGATATTCCGTGAAAAGCGCGATCTGCGGAATCAAGAGCGGCATCCACGCGCCGACCATCGGAGAAACTCCATTGTCGTTGTAGATCGTTCCGTTCGTCGATCGCGAGTCTTGCTCGAGAACCGCGCCGCCATACGCATGCAACGGTCCCGCGCGCATGACATCGAGCTTGAGTTTGCTCGTCACGACAAGATCATTGTACTGCGAAAGCCACGACGTCTCGGTGTAATGAGTCGCTTCAAGAGTACCCAACGAAACATCGGCTTTTGCGCGCTCGCAATCCAATGCCATTCCAATCACGGTCATCGTCGCGAAAATGATGCTGACGATGGAAAACATTTTGCAGATCGACCTCGCCATTCTGGACGCCCCCAAATCTGGAGGCAGCAACTAGCAACTGATCAACCGCATTAGCAACCCCGAAAAATATTGGTGATGTGTCATGAAAATCTCGATCGTTTTTGGAACTCGTCCCGAAGTCATCAAGCTTGCC
Source organism: uncultured Bacteriovoracaceae bacterium (assembly GCA_964496965.1). Classification (GTDB taxonomy): domain Bacteria; phylum Bdellovibrionota; class UBA1018; order UBA1018; family UBA1018; genus CAZCBS01. The sequence continues at coordinate 2,745 of CAZCBS010000273.1, read as the reverse complement.
CCGCTCGCGCTGCACGCAAGACGAACTGGTCACGATGTGAAGCTGATCTTCACTGGCCAGCATCGCGACTTGGTGATTCCTCTGCTGCGATTGTTCGGACTCGCTCCTGACCTCGATCTCGAGGCGATGACTCCCGATCAAACATTGAGCGGACTGAGCTCTCGCATTCTCGTCGCGATGGATGCTCATCGCGAAAAAATCACAGCCGACGTCGTTGTCGTGCAAGGCGACACTACCAGCGCGTTTATCGCGGCATATTGGGCATTTTTGAATCAAATCCCGGTCGCGCATGTCGAAGCAGGATTGAGAACTTACGATCTTCAAGCGCCGTTTCCGGAAGAAGCGAATCGCCAGCTCATCGGGCGTTTGGCAACGCTGCATTTCGCACCGACTGTGCAATCTGCAAACGCCTTGAAGAACGAATGCATTCGCGAAGGCGTTCACATCGTCGGCAACACTTCGATCGACGCATTGCTTTACAGCTTGGGACGAATTCGCTTAGGCGACATCCCTCCACAAGGATTATTAAGTCCCGAGCTTCGCGAATTCACTTCAAAGGGGCAAACGGTCTTGGTCACCGCGCATCGTCGAGAGAACCACGGCGAAGGGATGAAGCGCATCTGTGGGGCCCTGCTTGAAATCGCCGAGAAGAGGCCCGACGCTCGCATCGTCTATCCCGTTCACCCCAACCCCAACGTCCGAAAGCCCGCGACCGAGCTCTTGGGAAATCACCGCAGAATCCTACTCTGCGATCCGCTACCTTACCTAGCCTTTGTTGAAATGATGGATCGCGCGGCCGTGCTCCTGACCGACTCCGGCGGCGTTCAGGAGGAAGGCCCGACCCTTCGAAAACCGATTCTCGTCATGCGCGAAACGACCGAGCGCCCGGAAGGCGTCGAAGCAGGCTTCGCCAAGCTCATCGGAACGGACTCAAAAGCGATCGTCGACGAAACGCTTTTAGCCCTTGAAAAGGGCTGCATCACCGACGCGCCTAATCCTTACGGCGACGGACTGACTTCGGAAAGGATCGTTGCGATTCTTGAGGGAACTCTCGCTGCAAATTCCGGTCATTGATGAACCAGCGCCGACCCTGAGCTCCGCCGAACCGATGCAAGCTCGGCAACGATGGACCAATCCAACGTCCGCCGGGAGACTGTGTCACGCAGTCATCTCACAATAGGAGAATCCGTGGACTATCGAACGTAAGCTTGCATCTGGCCAGGCCCCAGTTTAGCGACGGCTTGTTGAATATTATGAGCACGACAAAGCAAACGCAGATTCTCGAGCTTCGTCTCTCCTCCGAGAGCCATTGGCTGAACATGATCTACTTCAAGAGCAAATCGAGAGGAACAGCGCTGACCATCCGGACTGTGGTAGGTACACCGCCCCTGATCGCGCCGCCAAATCTCTCTTTTTAGCGCTGCGGGTATGTAGCGGCTAGTGGACTGATCGGGTTTGAGCTGAATTGGTTCGGATTGAGCCGGTTGCGGTTGAGGTTGCGTTTGTACTTGTACGGACTCCGCCGGAGGAGTCGTTACGGTCTCAGATTGTGAGCGCTCCGCTGGCGGAGCTGAAACATGGCGATCCAATCCGGAAGTCTCATGAAGAAATGGGGCGGGTTCGGGGTGAGGTGCAGGGCGGGTTTCCTTTGAGGCCGTCTTTCTCTTTGAGGGATCTAGTTTTTTAAGTGTGATATCCGCCATGCGATGGAAGAGTTCAAGGTAAGACGGATTGATCTGCACATGCCCATCGAACTCGCGGATTTTTTGAAGCTTTTGCATGAGCGCATCGTCCGCGATAAATCGAATTTCAGTCTGGGTCGGACTGACCACTCGTTCTTTTTCTTGAGGAAGGGCGGCTTGAGGGTCAAGAGCCGAAAGCTCTTTCTCGCAATCGCGGCGAGATTTGCCTTGAAGAGCGAGAACTATTTCTTTCTTTTCTTGTTTTGAAACCGGCTCTTCTTTTCTTTGAAAGAAGCCTTGGATTGTCGAAAGGGTAGACAAGCTGACGTCGCCTTTTTCGAGAGCAGGCTCGATTTCTGGAACTTCGACGAGGCGCCTTATTGCAGCGATTCGTCTTCATGAGGCGGGTTGAGAGTCTACTAAGTATTTCACGGAATATTTGATGAGCGACACTGAGCCTCTTCCTGCTGGAGGTTATCACTTCTGTATTTGTCACGG
>CAZCBS010000273.1:0-555 GCA_964496965.1 uncultured Bacteriovoracaceae bacterium | reverse complement strand
TTTTGCAGGCGCGGGCTAGATTTCCATGACGTCAACGTGGAGACTCATTGCACGTATTTCTCCTCGATCGGCGGCTTCAGTGTATGCTAACTCGTTAACTGCATATTCAAATAACGACCCGTAGCCTCGTTCTGCGTAGAGTCTTCGCTTCTGTATTTCATGGAGGTGCCAGAGAATTGAAGTCGTCAATTTTCTTTCCTCGGCGGCAAGGGACTTGGCGTTTAGGAGTAATGCTTCATTCGATAATGCTTTAAGGTTTTTCATAAATAGAGCGATTACATATCATCGTTTTCTGCATGCTATTATTTGCGCCAGGATGGCTTATAGCGGGCACAAAATGCGAAAACGATTTGCGTCGGCATGCTTTGAAATGGAGCTCATTAGAACTCAAAAATGCGCAAAATAGCGCCAATTTACGATAGTTTTCAAAAAACGATCAGCGCTCGGCCAAAACCTTGTCAAGCCGTTTATAAATTTTTTTTCAGGCACTCGTGTGTAAAAAGTTTCGTTTTTCTTGCGAACCAGTTCTTCGCGTTGATCAATTTTTCACCACTG
>CAZCBS010000272.1:4420-5753 GCA_964496965.1 uncultured Bacteriovoracaceae bacterium | reverse complement strand
CAAAAGCCGCTTCCAAAAATTGTTTTGACGGAAAAACCCGTATGATTGGGGTGGCGGACTTTCTTATGTTTCGCGGCGTAACCCACAACCGGACACTCATCGATAAACGAGACTACGGACGGAACAAGGCGCTTGCCCTCACGTGAGCGCAAAACATCCGGATGACCGTCACGCACAAAGGCGACCAGGCTGTTGGTTGTTCCTAGGTCGATTCCGATAATAGGATCCGTTCGCTTTTGCTGCTCTATTTCAACCGACATTGCGTTGACCGCGGATTCGCTCCACGTCCCTTTCCATCGAATCGAGATAATTGAGGTCGCGGACCATCGACATCAGCCTTTGAAACAAAGGCATCGCCTCGGCTTCTGATTCTTCCAACTGACGATCAATCTGAGCTTCGAGCGCCTGGATCTCTTGCTTCTTTTTGTCTTTCAGAGAAAAAAGCTCCGACTTGAAGTCCTCGACTTTTTTCTGACCCTCGACAGGATCTTCCATCAAGACTTCCTGAAGTTCGAACCAGCTTTCGGCAAGCTCGACTGGAATCTGAGCCTTGGCGTCACCGCCCACGCCCACGCCCACGCCTACACCCACCAGCTTCAGAAAATAATCGCGAAGGCGCTCGGGATCTTTCAGAGCCCTGTACGCTTCGTTCACGAGACTCATCTTCTCCAATGCCACACGGCGCTCGTCAGCGCTTCCCGTCGCGAAACGATCCGGGTGAAGCTCGCGCGAAAGCTTGTAGAAACGGCTTTCGAGATCGGCCTTATTCAGGCCGAACCGCCGCTTCACTCCAAGGACGGAGAAATAATCTTGCGCGCCGTTAGGCGGAGAAACTGGAACCGCAGCCACAAGTACGCTTTGCGTTTGGGTTTTTGAAAACGAACCCCGTGCCGTTCAGTCCATCCGTGAAATCGAGCTCGGTGCCGGAAAGATAAAGAAACGACTTCGGATCGATGATGATCTTCACGCCGTCTTTTTCGAAAACCTTATCGTTCGCGCCGGCAGGCTGATTGTCAAAGCCGAGCTTGTAGCTCATGCCCGAGCAACCTCCACCAACAACCATGACACGAAGGGCAGTGCCGTTCGCGGTAGGATCGTTCGCTTGAATGCGCTTGATTTCGCCCACTGCTTTGTCAGTAACCGTAATCATGCTCATGCTCCCCGAGTCTCCTTTTTCTTGAGATAATCGCCGATCGCAGCCTTGATCGCGTCTTCTGCCAGAACGGAGCAGTGAATCTTGCTCGGAGGCAGCGAACGCTCTTCAACGATGTCCGTGTTCTTGTTGGCAAGGCCTTGCTTGCTCGTTTTACCTATATTCCTATCGCTCCCGATG
>CAZCBS010000272.1:0-4410 GCA_964496965.1 uncultured Bacteriovoracaceae bacterium | reverse complement strand
CGTCTTGCCCTTGACCCATTCGGGGTCGAGCGACGAGCTTGCGATCGCGCTTCCGCATCCGAAGGTTTTGAATTTAGCGTCTCGGATCACGCCGTTCGCATCATCCACTTCAACCTGAAGCTTCATGACGTCGCCACACTCTGGCGCGCCGACCAAACCGGTTCCCACGTTTGGCTTGCTCTTGTCGAGCGAGCCCACGTTCTTGGCGTTTTCGAATTCTTGAACTACTTTGTTGGTGTATGCCATTGTACTGATCTCCCGCGCTTAACATGACCAGGCGAGGCGGAGCCGCGCCGAGATTATTAAAAACTAGTGCGCCGTCCACTGGACGGATTTCAAATCCACGCCTTCTTTGAACATTTCATAAAGAGGCGATAAATCCCTGAGTTTCTTCACTGTGCTGACGACCTTGTCGAGCGCATAATCCACTTCGGCTTCGGTCGTGAAACGTCCAAGCCCGAAACGGATGCTCGTATGCGCCAGGTCCTCGCCCACTCCGATCGCCTTCAGAACATACGAAGGCTCAAGCGATGCCGAAGTACAAGCCGATCCGCTCGATACGGCGAGCTCCTTCATTCCCATCATGAGGGACTCGCCTTCAACGAAAGCGAAGCTCACATTTAAGTTATTCGGCAAACGCTCGGTCGGATGACCGTTCAGATAAACTTCGTCGAGCTGGGAGCGAATTCCGTCCCAAAGCTTATCGCGAAGCTTCTTGATGCGCGCCACTTCGGCTTCCATGTTCTTTTGAGCCAGCTCACAAGCTTTGCCAAATCCCACGATGCCGGTGACGTTCAAGGTGCCTGAGCGCATGCCGCGCTCATGACCGCCTCCGTGAATGATCGGAGCCAAACAAACGCGAGGGTTCTTGCGGCGAACATAAAGAGCGCCGACCCCCTTAGGTCCGTAGATTTTGTGAGCGGACATCGAAAGAAGATCAATGTTCATCTTCTCGACGTCGATCGCCACTTTTCCAAGCGCTTGAACGGCATCGGTGTGGAAAAACACGCCATGGTCGCGACAAACTTTTCCAATCTCCGCGACCGGGTTGATCGTGCCGATCTCGTTGTTGGCCGCCATGATCGATACCAGAATCGTGTCCGGGCGAATCGCTGCTTTCACCGCTTCGGCCGTCACCATTCCGTACTGGTCGACTGGAACTTGAGTGATCGTGAAACCCTTGGTTTCCAAGTGATGGCAGGCATCGAGAATCGCTTTATGCTCGATCGGAGAAGTAATGATGTGACGACCCTTCTCCTTATACATCTCGGCAACGCCCAGAAGCGCCAAGTTATCGCTTTCCGTAGCGCCACTGGTAAAGATAATCTCCTTATCCGTCGCGCCAATGAGCTTGGCGATTTGCGAGCGAGCCTTTTCAACGGCAGCTTCCGCCGTCCAACCGAACTCGTGGTTGCGGCTTGCGGCGTTTCCGAAGACGTCCATGAAATAGGGCATCATCGTCTGAAGGACTTCTGGGTCCATCGGCGTCGTCGCGTGATTATCGAGATAAATTGGAAGTTTCACTTTTCCGTTCATTGTTGTTTCCCTGTATGAAAACTTGTTGTGGGTGACTGTCGATCAGCTCGGCCAACCGGATTCCGGACAGAAATCCCAGCACTCGCGAATTGAGATCACCCATCACTGATTTAATGTCGCATTTCGTTTTGTATTCGCAGCCGCAAGTATTCGAAGGCGAAGGCTCGACGACCGCAAGCTCACTCGTCGCGCAAGCAACGACCGACTGCGGACCTTCCATGAGTTGGAGAAATTCGGCGAGATTGATCTCCGTCAATTCGCGCTTCAATGTGTAACCGCCGCGCGCGCCTTGAGCCGATTGAATCAGGCCGGTGTCCTTGAGTCGCTGAAGAGTCTTGGCCGTGATTTCAAACGGCAGCCCGTACGACTCGGCGATTTCTCGCGCGCTCGTTACTTCGCAGCTGCCCAGGCTATTGTGGCTTTTCCGGCTCATATGCCGAAGCGCCATCAGCCCATATTCGGTGGTCCGGTTCAGTTTAATCACGTTTACTACTCTTTTTAAGTTTCGGATGATCTACGACGAAGCAAGTCCGATATCAATACTTAATCGATAGCAGTTTCTTGCAATCTTAGGCCTATATACGATCAATTGTATCGTATTTCAACAGAAAGATAAACGGTCGGCATGTAACTATTTGAAATTATTTCATAATTTTAAAAAAATAACCCCTCCGGCCAGCCTCAGCTTGAAACCATCACACAAAACTTGAACTATCAGTCAGCGAAATCCAACGCATTGACTTAAGGCGAGATGGCGCCATACTCATCTCCCGAACGGAACGACGAAGAAACTCGTTTTCTAGCTCTTGAAGCCGCGAGAGAAAGTCCTGGTAAGTCTCGTCCTTCATTCTTAAACATCGAATAATGAATTTTCCAGAGGCCTGAAAACGAGGATCCGCGAACTGCTGAACCATCGCCATCCCCCACTCCTGATAAAGCTGTGTGAGAAGCGGGCCGGATCCAAAGTCTCGAATCATGGAAATCGGAGGGAGCTTGACCTTGTCACCGGGCAATAAGCGAATCATGTTCAGCTCATCGAGCTTTCTCAAGTACTTGAATTTTGTCGCATTCGTCAGCTTCAGTTCCTTCTGAATTTCGGAAAGATCCATGCGAAGGATCACGAGTTTAAAGTAGAAGACAAAAGCATCTCGATGCTTGAGGAAGAAAACCTGCTGGGCCTCGGTGAAGTGGGTGCTTTTAAATTCAGAATGATCCAATTCAGCAAAAACATCCGAAATCCGCAGATCCAGAGCTTGCGCGATTTGCGTCAGGCGATGAAAAGAACAGTCATTGGCGGTAAAAATCTTTTTGACCCCGGACTCCGACAATCCCATGTGTTCTGCCAAATCCCGATAGGATAACCCTCGCATTCGGAGCGCCTTTTTAAGGACATTCATCACGACACGAAACTCGGTGAGTTCAAGATCTCTCTTCTTTTCCGCCATAGAAGTACCTTTTTTGGGTTCTTTTTAAATAAATATATGAAAAAAGTCCAGAATAAGGGATCTAGACGATGAGGTTTTACTATGAAGAAAGCGATTTTTGGACTGGTCAGTTTTATAGCTGCGATCACGACGGCGGAGGCAGGGTCCTCGTTTAACGAAGTTCGCGAAGTCATCGTGAATCCTAATCCAGTTGCGACCGATGCTGAAGCCTCGGCGGAAATCGACCTTTATCGCTCTGGTCAGCTTCCTCAGTACCAAGTCACCACGAGTCGCTTTGTGCGCCACGGAGTCAATTTAATAAAAGAGGCGGCAATTAAGACGGTCACCGATCACGTCGATTATTATCCTCGGCTCGACAAACTCATTCACTCCAATGGCATCTGCTTTACAGGAGAGTGGAAAATCACTCAGAACAATCCTTATAGCGGGTACTTCAAGAACGGCAGCAAAGCTTTGATGATCGCTCGTGTTTCGGCTCCCACAAGCAATACTCGCGCGGGAGAAAAGCGAGGATTTGGGTTTGCGGGAAAACTCTTTCCTACGTCCGATCCAAACCAAACAGTCGAGACAGCGAATTTCTTTACGGTAGATGTTTTAACTGGAACGACTCTCGCTCACTTCCAAGATACCGCTCTCACAAATGAGCCACCGCTGGGATTTGATTTCAAGCTGCTCAACATGCTTTTAAAACTGAGTCAGGCATTGAGTGCCGCCGACAATAGCCCGCTTTTTCGTCCTCTCTACGAAATCGCTGAGGCCGGACTTGCGCCGAGCGAAGAAGCACGCGTTCCACACTGGATCATGATTCGCCCAAGCACGAAGAATAGCAAGAATGACGAAGCCGATTTTCGCGACGAGCTCGATATCTCCAAGCACCATCCGCACGGCATTGAGATGGAAATCCATGTTTCCGATACGACAAAAGATCCTGACTCGACGGAATGGTCAAAAATCGGGCAAATCCACTTAAACGAAAGCACCGTTTCTTATGGCTGCGATCGTCAGCTTCACTTTCATCACCCAAAAATCAAAAAATAAGCGACAACCAACAAGATGATCAACTGGTTAGGACACTGTCAAACATTGCTGGGTCATGTTCTTCGGGGAAAACCCAAGCTAGACGGCGGCGAGCCGATTCAAATCTCGCTTCCAGACGGCGATGTTCTCGCTGGCACCCTGCTGCGTGGCAGCGAGGAAAAGCTGGTCACGCTCTTTCACGGACTAGCGGGCAGCACTCGCGCGGGATACATCGTTCGAACCGCGAAGCTTTGTCATGAGCATGGCTACAGCGTTTTGATGGTCAATCACCGTGGTTGCGGAGATGGGGCGCTTTTCACGGCAAAAAAACCGTATCACGCCGGACGTGCCGACGACTTGTCAGAAGCGATCCGGTTCGGGCGCGAGCTCTTTCCAAAAGCAAAAGTTTATT
>CAZCBS010000271.1:0-5758 GCA_964496965.1 uncultured Bacteriovoracaceae bacterium | reverse complement strand
GGTTTCCGGGATATTTGCCTTTAAGCTTAACAGGCTTAGTAACGCCTTTGATCGTCAACTGTCCAGGGACCGTGATACTGGAGCCGCTGAACGTCGCTTTCTCGCTTTTGAAAATCATTTTAGGGGATTTCTCGGCATCAAAAAAATCCGCGCTTTTTAGATGGTTATCGCGATTGGTGTTTCCGGTATCGACTGATCCGGTCTGTATCTCGACTTTGGTAGAAATCGCTTCAGGCTTCTCACCTGCAACGATCTGTCCGCTGTACTGATTGAATTTTCCTTCGACCGTCGAAATGACCAAATGTCCAATTTCAAATCCGACTTTAGAGTGAACTGGGTCGATATCGTAGGTTCCTACAGGAACCTTGGCCGCGCTTGCTGCCAGTGCAGCGCTCGAAGCGCTCATCAGGCCAACAATGGCCATCCAACTCATGCTATTCATACGTTTTGTGGTTGTTCTCATAGAATGACTCTCCTCTAGGTCTGATTTCTATATAAGTTCAAGATTAGCAGTAAACTTGCCATTCTAGTAATCGAATATTCTGGAAATACTTTTCAATAAAGTGAATAATCTTTCATATGGATTTAAATGGAGCTCTCACGTTTGTCCGAGTCGTTCAGGCGGGTAGCTTTTCCGCGGCGGCCCGAAATCTCAAAATGCCCGTCTCAACCGTCAGCACGAAGATTGCGCGCCTCGAGGAAGAGCTCAAGGTCTCGCTTCTCAGGCGCACCACCCGAAAACTTCACCTCACGGAAGCAGGCGAACGATTTTTCGTCCATGCTGCACGCGCCGTTTCAGAACTTCAAGAAGCGCAGGCCTCCACCTCAGCCGATCACGGCGAGCCACAGGGATTGTTGAAAGTCACGGCCACCGTCGATTTAGGAACCACCGTTTTACCCGAACTGGTCGCGGAGTTTCTCAAACTTTATCCCTTGGTCAGAATCGAGCTTCTTTTGACAGACCGAGTTGTCGACTTAGTGGGCGAAGGAGTCGATCTCGCGATCCGCGCTGGCCATCTTGAAGATTCATCGCTTGTCTCGCGAAAACTCGGCACTGCCTATTTCGAAGCCTATGCAAGTCCTTCCTATATCAAAAAAATGGGCACGCCAAAAAAGCCTCAAGACCTAGAAAAGCACGACTGCCTGATTTTTTCCGTTTCGCACGACGCAGCCACTTGGGAGCTCCACAACGGAAGCAAAATCGCCACGATCGATGTCAAAGGCCGATTCGCCGCAAACAACCTCGCATCGCTTCACCGAATGGTCATCAGTGGGCACGGAATCGGGCTTCTACCCTCTTTTCTCTGTGCACCCGATGTCGACGCAGGACGACTCGCTCCTTTGCTCAAGGGCTGGACGAGCGAGAGCGTGCCGGTTTCGATTGTATATCCAAAGCAAAGCTTTGTTCCACGTGCCTTGCGAATGTTTGTCGACTATCTGACTGAGAACACTAGCCAGGTGCTCTAATCTTGAGAAATGAGCACGCGGCTTTATATCGAGAAGTCGAGTCTTCATGCCCACTCTCAGTGCATGAATGCGCCATTATTGATATCCAGAGATTGCCCAGTCATTGAGCATTGCTCACCCGACACGAGAAACCGAACGAGCGCTGCAATCTCTTTGGGCTGACTCATCTTGCGAAGAGGGACAAACTCCATCTGTTGAGCAAGCACATCGTCGTACGAGGTTCCCAGGTTTTGAGCCATTTGCATCAGTCCTTGCGTGGCCATGTCGGTTTCCACCCAGCCTGGACAGATAGCGTTGACCAGGATTCCATCTTGCGCAAACTCGGAAGCCCATGAGCGAACCAGTCCAAGAAGCCCTATCTTTGAGGCACAATAGGCCGAATAATTGGGAACACCTATTCGAGACAATATCGATGATACGACTACGATATGTTTATATTTGGACTCCGAGTTTTTCAGAGCAGGAAGTGCTTCATGAATCAATTGGTACGTTCCCGTCAGATTGGTTCCAACAATCTCGTCCCAGCGATCTTCGGTGCCATAGTGATTTTCGCCACCCACCCCAGAATTAGCGATCACTGCTTCTAATCCGCTGGAAACCAGACCCATTCGCTCGAATTGAGATTTGAGCGTGTTTCGATCTCGTATATCCGCAAGAACAATGGCGTGCTGGTCTGGCCGATTGAGAAGCGACCGTGTTTCAAGCAATGCTTCTCGCTTTCTTCCTAGCAAAACGACGTGATTTTCTTCGCTCGCGGATGCAAGAGCCACTGCAATCGCTCGCCCAATTCCGGATCCTGCTCCGGACACTAAATAAGTTTTCTTTTGCATATCGAGCCTCACTAGCGTCGGTTATTGCCACGATTGGCATTCATAGACATCATCGATGCAACGAAGTCGAACTGGATCGCAGTGAGTGACCCATGCGACCTGAGGAGACTGCACAATGACTTCACACGCACGAATTGCGGTCTCGCCAAATTGCGAATACGAAGGAAGAACTTCTCTGACGCGAATCATATACTGGTACTTATCTCCGGTGATAAAACCAAGAGCAAGACGACTCCGTGGAAGGCGGAGGTTTTGGGAAGTCAGGCGAAGGGCAATCTCCATCGCCTGGTTTTGCGCAATCTCTGCCTGCGCTGGAAATTGAACTAAAACACTGCTTACGATCAGAATGCTGGCAAAAGCGGATTTCATTTTTTCTATCTCCTTACTATTAAACAATTAGAGAACTCGACGGAATTTAGGTTGAATGGGCGAGTTTTAGTATTAGATATCTTGACTACCAGATATCTAATGAGTAGATACGCAACTCACAAACATGATTGACTATCGCTATGCTTCGGCATTTTTATCAGTTGCAAGACTAGGGTCCATCAGCGGCGCCGCCGAGGATCTTGGAGTGGCTCAGTCTGCAATCAGTCGTCAAATCACGCTCTTTGAGGAATCACTGGGCGCGGATATGTTTCTTCGAGGCTCCAGGGGAATTCAACTCACGCCAAAAGGACTGATCCTCTTTCAAAAGCTCAATGCCACTGACTGTTGGATTCGATCCGATTTCTTTGGCGAATCTCCGGTTTTGCGAATCGGAGGCCTGGAGTCTGTTCTCAATGGCTGGCTAGGAGAGAGAATCACTCAAGCACGTCCTGCCGTGCTTCCTCCAAAATTAGTGTTGAAACCCATGGGTAATGACGCAGTCGAAGAGGCACTCACTCGAGGAGAGATTGATATCGGATTGTCTTCTCGAAAGATCGAGTCAGAGTGGGTCAGCTCAAGAAAGCTTTATTCGGAAAAGGTTTATATCATTTCAAAAGATGAGATCGACCTCACTCGATTGGAGAAATATTGCTGGATTGGTATTTCGAAAACCGAGTATCTGAAACGATTGACGAAAGACAAGGCTCCCCATCGCATCATTCAGGCAGGATCTTTAGACCTCGTACTAAAGCTCGTTCAGGCAGGGCATGGCATTGCTGCCGTAGTAGAAAGCTCGGTTCCAGAAAAGGGCGTCAAATCTTATCTGACTCAACTTGCGAGTGAAGCCGTGTATCTCAACTTGCCGGCTTACCAGCAAGTTCCTTCGCACTTAAAGAAGGTCATTGATTCTTTTTTTAAATCGAAAGCTGAATAAAGCTGTTTCTCGCTCCAATCTTTCGGATTTTTCAAAATAGCTCGCCCTACGGCAGCGAGAGAAAACCATCCTTCTTGAAGCCCTCGATCAATAAAGGATCCCGTTTCGATTCCTCCTACACCGATGACCGGCACGCTCACTTGCGCTTGGATCTGCGCTGCTTCGGCGACGAGATAGCCTTCACCGATGCGCGGGGAAGGTCTTCTCCATCCTCCAATTCCGGACGAAACGTGAATCAAGTCCACACCTGCACGCTCAAGCTCTTGCGCGAGCTGAATCGAATCAGAAATACTCATGCCTTCTTCTAGAAAGTCTTGGCCAGGAATACGAACGGAGATCAAAAGCGCCGGATGCCGCACTCGAATCTCACGCACAATTTCTAATAAAAGAGTCATGCGCCCCTGAAGAGTTTGTCCGTACTCGTCGTTTCGTCGATTGGCAATCGGCGACAGCCATTGATTGAGGCCGTATCCGTGAGCCGAATGAATCTCAACGAGATCGAACCCCGCGTGAACAGCTCGGTTCGCGGCCTGAACAAACGCGGACCTCCAAAGCTGAATATCCTCAAGAGTCATTGGGTCCGGAGTCTCGAGTGTGCGATCCTTGACAGGCACCGGTACAGCGCTTGGAGCCATGAGAGGACCGCCCGTCAGAACTCTCTCCGACTTCCCTCCTCCATGGTTGAGCTGGATTCCAGCAATGGAGCCCGACTTTTTGATCAATCCTGCTAGTGTCGTGAGCCCATCAAGATGCGCATCAGAAGCGATGCCGAGCTGATTTTCCTCACTTCTTCCGCTGAGATCCACAAACGTGTATTCGACGATGAGAAGCCCCGCTTTCGCGGCCGCTAGTCTTTCGTAATGATCCAGCGCTTGCTGAGTCACGAATCCTCCCTGATCGGCGGTTTGAGACGCCATCGGAGGAATAACGACTCGGTTAAGAATCTTTTTTGTGCCTTTTAATGGAAGCGTGCTCCAGCGGTTTAAATTGCTCGTATTCATGTCACTGGAAATAACAATCCGATCTCAGATTGAAAAGAAACATAAACGAAAGTATTGTTAGTTAAATGGAAATATTCGAACTCCGCTACTTTTTAGCCGTGGCCCGCGATGAGAATTTGCATCGAGCGTCGGAGAAACTGCACATTTCGCCTCCGTCACTGAGCAAGGCCATTGATCGTCTTGAGAGTGAGCTTTCTGTCAGTCTTTTCACCCGTGAAGGAAGAAATATTCGGCTGACCGACCATGGTCGGTTATTCCAAAAAAGAGCATCGGAGATCGTGCAGCTAGCTGAGTCCGCGAGACTGGAGCTTGCTGGGCATCAAGGCTCCATTCATGTGGTGATTGCCGGACCCGAAATCCTGCTTTCCGAAATGGGCGTTTCGGTGGCTCAAGATTTGAAAAAAAGATTCGCGAAAAGTACATTTGAATTTCACGCCTCGAGCGATGAAGATGCTCTGAGCAAGGTAAAACGCGGCGAAGCTCACCTTGCAATCGTGACATCCGAAGTCCCCTCGCATTTCGGCTTAAGCACAAAAGCTCTCTCTGAACCTATGTTTCAGACAGTCGTAGGCGAGAGGCATCCACTGTATTCATCCGCTCGTTCGAAAAAGACGATCCCGGTCGAAGAAGTTCTAGAGCATCCTTTCGTAAGCCCTAATCATCCGCTTCTCGGAAAAGTTGGCCTGAAGCAGTCGCTGGACGGATGGAGAGACGATCAATTCCCAAGGCACATTGAATATCTTACTTCGAGTCTTAAGCTTCTTGAAGAACTTGTCATTCAGGGAAAAGCGTTGGCTTATCTTCCAGACTACTATGCCCGACGCTTGAACTGCGCGGTGCTCAAGGTTTCAGGATGCCCTTACTCCTGCTCCCAAAAAGTCCGATTGGTGGCAAAAAACCCCAAGGACCGAAGCTGGCTCAATCACTGGTTTTAAATGCCCGCTAAGACTTCCTTTAAAAAATCGCCCGCCGAGCAAAATGCGACATTCTCTGAAGAATCCGCTGAGTTCTTTCACGAGAGCTCAGCGTTTCAGGAAAATCATTCGCGCCAGGTGCTTCCTGAACCTTGTCTTTACAGCTGAGATCACGGCAAAGATGAATCCCCACTCGCTTTTGACTACTAGCGGTCGCGGTGAGGCGCATCACCCCATCTCCAC
>CAZCBS010000270.1:0-5787 GCA_964496965.1 uncultured Bacteriovoracaceae bacterium | reverse complement strand
CCGGGGAGTCCGTGTCGTGACCTATCACGGTTTTGGTGGTGCATTTCCCGAAAGCTACGAGCGCAAAACATCCGAATGGCGCTACCGAGGTCCACTCGAGCTTTGGGTCAAATCTTAAACTTGCACGATCTTGAGATGGCTCTTTCGTTCTTCAAGCGCTTGCTTAGACTCCATGTAAAGCTCATAGATGACGTCTTGCAGAATCGCCTCAAGCTCTTGGCTCGGATTTTCCGTTCCACGAGCCAGATAAAACAAAAGAAGCTTCAAATTCTTTCGTAAAAGACTCACGGCTTCAGCATGCTCCATTTGGGCGCCCATCCTCTCTGTGAAGAATTAAGAGAGATTACCTTATCGGAGTTGAAAAAAACGCGCGAGCCCACTCGCGTTAGCTGCGCTGTGTATGAATTCAGTCCTGCGTTAGCACTGAGCGGCTAGAACTTCTTGAACAGCCGCTGGCGCGGACGTCTTCAGCCCGCGGACGAGAAAATCCTCGGGAAGCTCTTTAGCCTGCTCGTAATAACTTGGGCCGCATTCTCGAATCGTCGCGCCCCCCAAGCAGATCTCGCCTTGGTACAAAACCACGGCTTGGCCTGGCGTGACCGCGCGCTGAGGCTCATCAAATTCAACTCGAAGACGCGAACCCACGAGACTGATCGAGCAAGCCTGATCTTGCTGGCGATAACGCGCTTTAGCTCGGCACTTGAGCCTTTCCCCGCACAGCAGCTCCTCAGGCGCATGGCCCGCGACCCACGAGATTTCCTCGGCAAAAAGCTCATCGCAATAAAGCGCCGTATGACGTTCGCCTCGAGCAACGTAAACGATGTTTCGACGCGCATCTTTCGCGACCACAAACCAGGGATCGCCTTCGCCCCCCAGGCCCAAGCCTTTGCGCTGACCGAGAGTATAAAATGCCGAACCGCGATGCTTACCGACTTCGAGTCCGTCCAAAGTTTGAATCGGCCCCGACTTAGCTTGAATGTATTGACTTAAAAACCGAGTGAAATTTCTTTCGCCGATAAAGCAGATGCCGGTCGAATCCTTTTTCTCAGCAGTGGAAAGCCCATGCCGTCGGGCAATCTCTCGCACTTCGCTTTTATGAAGATGGCCGATCGGAAAAAGCACCTTCGCAAGAACATCGTTTTTCAAAGTGTAGATAAAATAAGACTGATCTTTTCCTGGATCTTTGCCTTTTAAAAGCTGCGGAGAGCCCCCCAATGTCCCAATCTGCGCGTAATGCCCGGTCGCAAGATAATCCGCGCCAAGCTCCATTGCCTTCTTCAAGAAGAGATTGAACTTGATCTCTCGATTACAGAGGATATCCGGATTAGGAGTCAGACCGATTTCGTAAGCTTTGAGAAAATCGGTGAAAACATTGTCCCAGTATTCTTGAACGAACTCGACGGAGTAATAAGGAATTCCGATCTTTTCGCAAACTCGCTCGACGTCCCGATAGTCCTCGGCCGTCGTACAGACGCCGTTTTCGTCTTTTTCTTCCCAATTCTTCATGAACATCCCAATGACACGATAGCCTTGCTCGCGGAGCAAGAGAGCGGCCACGGACGAATCCACGCCTCCGGACATGCCGACCACTACGGTCTTATTTTGGGAATTCAGGGTCGAATTCATGGTCCTATTCCCTACCCTAAAACTCGGTTTTCCGAAAGGGCGAAGACCAAAGCAGCAAGTGCTTGATCAGGCGGACTTTTTGCACAATTCCCTCATATTAAACCGAGGTAAAAAACCATGACACCCGTTCTAGCAACACAGATTCTTCGCGACGACCACAAAAGGCTCACCGGCCTATTTCGGCAGCTGGAGGCCGTCGACCGGCGCGCACTCAGCATGAGGCACGGGGTAGCGCAGGAAATTTTCATGGAAATCGAAATCCATTCGACTGTGGAAAAGCAGATTTTCTATCCTGCGCTGATTGCCGCTCTCACTCCTCAGGCAAAACCTCAACCCAAGGCAACCTCATTGACCGCCGCTCTGGTCGATCAAAGCATTAGCGAACATCGGGAAATCGAAATCCTCGTTCAGAGGCTTCGCGAAATTCCTGTCGGTAGCATGGCGTTTCATGGTCAAATCGACGAGCTCGAGGAGCTCTTGTTTTCTCATATCGAAGAAGAAGAGCAACTCACGCTTCCTGCCGCGGAGGAGCTCTTAAAAGACGAGCTCTCGCCCTTAGGCGCCCAGATTCAAGACCTGCGAGACGATCTCTTGCGCCAACCTCAGTATCAGCACTCGCTCCCGGAGGTTGTACAAAATCCAAATGGTGGTGAGCAGATGCGCACCACCAGCGGATCCAATGTCGCTTGAATCAATAAATATTAGTTATTTAAGCTGCGCGACTGGTGCGATCGGAGATCGATCCGCCGCCGCGATGGCGCCGACCCACGGCCATGTGGTAAATCGCTAAAACCACGATCGCGCCGATCGTTGCGGAGATAAATCCAGCTCCCTCATCGGCGCGATACCAGCCAACGGCCTGGCCTAACCAACCGGCGATCAATGCGCCGATAATTCCAAGAACGGTCGTACCAATCAAACCCAGGGGATCGCGACCTGGCATGATGACACGCGCGATGAGACCGACTACGAATCCAAAGAGAATCCAACCTAAGATATTCATCGTTTGCATCTCCTTACGAGTGACTATGGACGTCGATGTCATGGGTGCAAAGGATATGCGCGAACCTGAGTTACCTACCTGAACTACTCCCTACCTACTACAACGGTGAGCCAAGAAAAGCCGCGCGCTTTTTTCTCGCGACTCCAGCGTCGCGAGAGGCGCAGTGAACGAAGTCTGCTCCGACGACGAGGCAGGCGATCGACGTCGCGTATTCTCACATGCAACGGCGGTCATCTGACGATACTCCTCGTAAAGAGCGACGGGATAGGGAGTTCCGCCGGTCGAAGAATAAAGCGAAGGCCTGCTACCGGACAAAAGCGGAAAAAGCTTTTCCTCCGAACCCAATCGACGGCGCAAATCGCTCATCCAATGACCTACTCGGTAGAAGTCTTTTCGAATCATCTCGGCGGCATCCGTCGAACTCGCGGACGCGTACCTCAAGCAGCGCGCTGCCGACGGAGACTTTGACTTCTCCCCAAAAATCTCATTGCTCACTTGGCACTCGACGCGAACCGCATCCACTTCTCCGCCCTCGCCCTCGATCGTTGCATGGATGTATGCCCCCGGCGTGAGCTCGGGATCATAAGGATCCCACGAAGGATTTGACGTGGCATGCACCAGCTCATGCGCTAAATCGAGCATCAAATCTGGCAAGCCTTGATCCTGCCTGAGATAAATGGTGACCTTGCGCTCTCGCGATTCTTTTCCCGTTTCAGCATCGTAGTGGCGAATCAAAACTGCGTCCGTACGAGAAGCCGATCCCCACTTCAAACGAGACTCGAGCTCTTTTTTGGAATTTAAGCGCCAGACCCGCACAGCTTTTTCGATCATCTGACGCCCCGTAGGCGATGTTTCCAGAAGGGAAATCACGCTCTCCAACGAAGGAGCCGAGGATTGCGCAAATGAAACGGTTTCGCCTGCGGTTGCTTTGAACCAAAGCCCCAAACAAAGCCCAAGCGCTACGATCGAAAAACGGGTCATGAATGCCTATCGGCACTTTTTACCCTCTCTTCAATTTTTCCTGATTATTTTTATCTAGTACCAACGCCAGCAGCCCAGGCCTTCCCTGTATCTCAGACGACACAGGTGTCAAATTCATTGACACACTGCAGCATAAAAAGACCAGGGCCAACATGGAACCAGATCTCCAATCCTCTGAAACCTTTGAACTTTATAGGCAGGGCGGCATTTCATTTTTTTAGCCCGCTAGGCATGCCCCTTGCTCAAACAGGCCGCTATAGACCCGGCCGAGAGTGCTCCTCGGCGAGTCCTATAGAAGAAGTGAATGTTGAGAGCAACTCAGAGGCGGTTTCTTATGCGTCCTAGGCAAATTCCAGCGATATACACGTCGATCATCTTGGGATGTAGCTTAACGCTCGTGGGGATTGCGGCCCCTAAAAAGCCTCAAGGCCTCCAAGCCAAAGACAATCGCGCAAGCATTGCGGCCAAGATCAAAAATTGGGGCATTATCAATGCCAATAAGATCCGCTCCCATATCAATGCTTTGGATGCTTGGAAGATCACCTCGGGGAATCGTAAGGTCGTTGTAGCGGTCATCGACACGGGACTGGATGCAACCCATAAAGACATCGCTAAAAACGTCTGGGTCGATCCTACGGAAAAATCACGCACCGTTTTCGGCTGGAATTTCGTGACCAATCAACCGAACCCCATCGATGATCACGGCCACGGCACGCACGTCGCCGGCATCATCGGCGCGGTGACGGATCTTGAAGCGGGCGTTTCCGGTGTTGCACAGCAAGTGTCCATCATGCCGGTAAAATATTATTCGGATGCAAATCCGGGCTCGGTCAATCTTCGCAACACGGTGAAGGCGATCAATTACGCTGTTGAACACGGCGCGAAGATCATCAATTACAGCGGCGGCGGCCCTGAGTTTTCGGAAGACGAATATCTGGCAATCAAGAAAGCCGAAGCCAAAGGCGTACTCTTTGTCGCGGCTGCCGGAAACGAGCACCAAAACACAGACCTTGTTGAGAATTATTACTATCCTTCGGCTTACCGCCTATCGAACATCATTTCGGTGGCGGCCATCGATATCAACAATAACCTGCTTCCTTCGTCCAATTGGGGCGCGAACCGAGTCGACGTAACCGCTCCGGGCGAGAACATTTACAGCACGCTGCCAGGCGGGCGTTTTGGATATATGTCGGGCACTTCGCAAGCCACGGCATTTGTTTCCGGAATGGCTGCGCTCCTTTTATCCAAAGACCCAACGCTGACGCCTAAAAAGATCCGCGAGATCATCATGGCTTCAGTCGATCACGAGCCTCAACTCAAGGGCAAAGTCGCCACTGCAGGACGAGTCAATGCGTATAACGCGCTGCTGACGCTCGCAGGAAAAGCCATCCCTCCCTCCGGCGGTCAACCGAGCCTTGTTGCGAGTCGTCCGATGTCTTTGATTCGGATGTTTACGCCGCTAGACTCTCACTAGGAGTCCATCTAATATGAGGAGGCATGCGCAAACTGCGTCAAATCCCTCTTCCTCATTGGGGAACGCTTCTTAGCAGCGTTCTCATTGTTGCGGCCTATCCTCCTTGGGATCTGCGTTATTTGATTTGGATATGCCTGGTGCCCTGGCTTTTTGCCTTGTTCAAATCCCGAACCTGGCGACTTGCGCTGATTCAAGGCCTTTGGCTCAGCATTTTAATGAGCATTCTAGGCTTTCATTGGGTCGCCTATGTTCTTCACGAGTTTGGAGAGCTTCCCTGGATTGTAGCCGCCATTGGGCTTGCGCTCTACTCGTTGATCGGGCAGCCGCAGTTTCTCCTTTTTGCGCCAGTCTTCTTTTTTCTCAAATCTCGCAGTCCGAAAGTTCTCGCTCTTCTCGGGCTTGCGCTGATTTATACGGGAATCGATTGGACGACTCCGAAACTTTTTCGAGACACACTGGGACATGCTTTTTACTCCGGCCCTTGGATCAGGCAAGTCGCTGAGCTCGGGGGCGCGCATCTTCTGACTTTCGGAGCGATTTGGGTCAATTTGGCGATCTTCAGCGTGATCGTAAGTATCGCCATTCCTTTGGCTAAAAGACATTCCCTAACTGAAAAATTCGCGCCCCTCGTGAGCCTGGGCCTTTCAATGCTCTTGATAACGGCATTCCCGATTTTTGGCAACATACGCCATGAATAATGCGG
>CAZCBS010000269.1:0-5832 GCA_964496965.1 uncultured Bacteriovoracaceae bacterium | reverse complement strand
AGTTACGTTATTTAAGCAAAATACGTCGAGGTATGGCATTGGCAGGTTTTCCTTGGATCTGGGCAAGATCCCGCTTGGAAAAGTTCAATGCCGTCCGCGCACGTCGGGGTACGCCCTGCCTCAGTCATATTCAGCAAAGGTTCAAGCAAACACACATGACGTGACCCTCGATGGTTTTTCCGATAGTGATCGAACTCTAGCTCCGGCTAAAGCGATCTCGGAAGCTTTGGAAAGACTTGCGATGAGTGCTTATGCCCAACGTTCTGGTCAGCCGGATACAAGCAACGGCTGGGCTTGCCACTCTTCATTGAATCAGGCTGTGGAGAATGCTCTTTATGAATTGATTGAGCGAGATGTCACGTTAACGGCCTGGGAGGAATCGAATCCTCTGTATGTTATCCCAGAAAGCCTTTGGCCCGTCGAAATTCGAAAATGGAATTTTGCGCACCGAGAATTATTGGAATACTCGCGGTTGAAGATCTGTCTGGCTCAAGCATCGAATGGGGCCGCAGTTTCGGTTTTTCTTTTCAATGATCGCGGCAACTGTGTTGTCGGTCATTCTTCAAAATATGATTTGGACAAGGCGATTTATTCGGCCTTCATGGAATGTTTAAGAGCCGGTCACTCGGCGTTGCTCATGGAGCATTTTTCCGAAGTCATGCGTCTGCATCAAGGCGACGTGGATCATGTCTACTCGCCGGGAACCCATTCGGTCGCTTACGCTTATACGATTTCGTTTCCGAAAGAGATTTGTTTTATCGAATCGCAGGCCGACGAGATCGAAGCACGATGGTGGTCTCATCAAGATTTGCAAATAAGCCGCGATCTGTCCGATGCGGAACTTCTTGGATTTCAAATTATGGATCGCGTGGTGGTTCGGCTCCGTCATCACGATTTTCGAGACGTTTATTGGGGCCTTGCTCAAAACAGGGGTGAACTTAAAAACAAAAATCCTCACGTTGTGGGGTGAAATGGGGAAAGTATGAAACGAAGCGCAGTTAAATTGGCTCTTTTTACTTTAACGAACGTCATCATTGCATCAGCGCATGCCGACGATCTCATGATGATTGAGGAACTTCCGATTGAGCAGCGACTGATTGCTCATCAGCAAGTTATTCAATTTTTAGCAAAGAATCCTGAATACGCAGAAGCTGCAAAATATATTGCGATCGATCAAGGGGGAACCGTTTATGTCTTGGATAAAAACAAAGCGAATCCACGTGATGCTGGCAATCCTAGCTGTTACTCCTCTAGAATATCGGAATAATAACTTTAGATGGAGTCAGGCCATGGCAAGCACAGATAAAACAGTTCGCACCTACATGAATTTCAGCCCGGAAATCGATCCGGCGAAAATTCTGACGATGGCGGACTTGGAACTGTCGATCTCGCTAGCCTCGACGCTGGTGGCATTTAACGACGAACGAGAACCTGTTTCTGCCTTGGCAGAGAAATGGGTTCCTGTTCCGCCGAATAAGATGGTATTCACGCTCAAACCGAATCTTAAATGGTCGGATGGGTCGGCAATCACGGCAAGGCAGTTTAAAGATTGCCTTGATCGTGCTGCCAAAACATACCCGGACGACCTTAAGGCGCTTTTTGATGCCGTTAGCTCCATTGAAGCTAACGATGATCGGACGCTAACATTCACAACGAAGTCTGACGTTTTAAAATCTGGAATCGTACTTAAGTTGACAGAGCCGATGTATGGACTTCTGCATTTGAAAAATGGAAAGCTTGATCTGAGTGTTAGTTCCGGTGCCTACGTTCTCAAATCAGCGAATGAAACTGAAGCGCAGCTAGGCGCGAATTCCCATTGGTATCAGTACGTTTCGGAAATGCCGAAGATTGTTGAAATTCGTCGCGTGCCTAAGGGTGTAGATCTCGGTGGACGCCGTATCATGAAAAATTGGGTGAACTTGATCACCGGAAGTTCTCTGATGCGAGCATCGACAAGCGAATCACTGAAGAAGAATCACTTTAGGACATGGCAGAGGACTTTAGATAAGGTTTATAGCCTTTATCCTTCGAAAAACTTTATTCAACGAGGTGGAGCTGAATTTATCAGGCATCTCGCGATCAAGCTCGATAAGTCCAAAGTTCTGACTGGATTTGCTGGCTTCACTCCAGCAGATCAGTTTTTCCCTCGTGGCTATGAACTCTGGTCGATGACGGCTCCGAAATTTGAGAAGGCCGCAAAGCCATCAAGTATCAACTCTGTTCATGTCATTATCGTAGATAGCCCGATTGCAGGGACAGTTAAGGAAAACATTTCGGCCCTCATTCACCGAGAGACTGGCGCTAAAGTTGAAACCGAGATCATCACAGTTCTAAAGATCGAAGAGCGAACCAAAAAGGGAGATTACGATTTATTTGCATCCCAAATCGCAGTCGCCGATCCAAACTTTGAAGGTGCCATGTCCTTTTTCATTGAGCGGGAACCCGCCGCCATTCCTTCGGGACCGGCACCTTTTGATTTCTCTCGGCAAACTAAAGAAGCCAGAAGTTTACCGACTTCGAAAGAACGAGCGCAGCGCATGCGTGAGATCATCATCAAAGCACAAGAGTCCGGATATGTTTTGCCGCTCTTTCATTTTTCAAGCATGGCGATTGCCAAGCACGGAATCGATCTATCTTCCATTCCAAACTCTGACGAGACGGTTCTCTTTTCAAAGGTTCGAATGGAATGAGTCAAACTTCGCTGGTTTCTCATATTCGAAAGCTTGCGATGAGCTGGACGGTTGCCGGAATCATATTGACGGCAACCTTAAGCGCGTCACTTTCGTTTGTTCTCGTCTTTAAAGATGCAGAACGAGAAATTGCAACAACGGCCAAGGCTGCGATCTGGTCTAACCGCACGGATCTTCTGTCTGGTGACATCCGATCTGTTGAGCTTCAATTGCGAAAGCAGTTTCAGATTGCAGAGGATGAAAAACTTCTTTTCTTGGATGCGCAAAAGAAGCCTTGGGTTATGGGTGGACTGACCACTGAGCGCATTTCTTTCTGCGAGAAGAATGGTGGCATCTGTCAGAGTTTGTTCGAAAACGAAATCCAATTGGACTTCCCAGTTTATTTCGATTCAGAGCAAGCAAGCCTGTGGGGGTACCTCCATCTGGAACGTCATCCTCACACCAACTGGCCGCTCGTTGGTTCCGTCATTCTGGCAGTGGTGATGGGAATGCTTTTTCAGGCTCTGGGGTTTTATTTTAACATCATTAGTTCGATTAAAGCCGTTAGCCATACAATGGCAAGCTGGGCCGAGAGGCTTTCAATCAGTCCAAAGAATTTTTCCCGTTACGAGTCAGCTCCTTTTTCGGAAATCGCACCAATCGAAAATGCGCTGAATGGCCTTAAGAGCGAGATCGATCTTTTGGAAGACCTTGCCCGCGAACAAGGAGCGCTCACGACCTTACGAGGAATCGGCCACGATATTTTAAATCCTGTGGCTCGGATGAAACGAATTATTGGAGTAATTCAAATGAAAGACAGGTTGAACGACGAGGACAAATCTCTTGTTAACAATCTGAATTCCAACCTTAAGCGTCTTTCAAGCTATGCGGAGCAGCTCAAGCTTCTTTACAAATATAAAACCGGCGAAGCTTCGCCAAGCGAAATGCCAGTCTTAGACTTGTCGTCCGAGTTGAAGGCGTTGGCGCAGGACATGGCATTTGATCCTGAGATTATCGATAAGCGAATCCAACTTTTGCCAGAAATCGATGATGGCTGTTTTGCTAGAATCCCTTCACCGATCTTAAGTCGCCTGATTGAAAATATTGTCGGCAACAGCATCCATGCGTCGAGCGAAAGCGGTGTGATTCGATTGCGGGCCATTTGTGATCAGAAGGATGTTCACTTGTCCGTCGAAGATCAGGGCTCTGGCATTGCAGATGAAATCAAAGAAAAGATATTTTTACCCGATTTTACAACTAAGGCCAGTAAGGGAACGGGCCTGGGACTCTTCGTTGTTAAGCAGCTCTGCGAACATTACGGCGGAATTATTTCGCTAAACTCACAAGTCGGAAAAGGAACCACGATCCAGCTTTCTTTTCCAAGAGCGGAGATGGTGTCATGAGCTATAAAATACTGCTCGTCGATGACGACAAAGAAAACCTGCAAGTGAACAAGTCGTTACTCGCACACGCGGGCTACCAAGTCGCATTGGCCTCTGACGGCACAGAAGCAATTCAGTCCGTCAAAAATGCCAAGAAGGACTTTGCATTGATCCTAATGGATTACCACATGCCAGGCTTAACCGGCGCTCAGGCCGTCGAAGAAATCAAAAAGATCAAACCCAACCAACAAATCTTGGCATTCTCGATGGACGACACCCGCGAAGTCATGCGCGAGACCTTCAAGTCCGGCGTTGTCGATTTTCTCGATAAGAATTCCGACAACGATGTGCTGCTATCGACCATTGCCGGCTTTTGTGAGAAATACGACCAACTCTACCGAGCTATCGACAAGGCTGACCGCGATCCTGATGAGAGAGAAGCCTTTATCCGCGAGTGCGGAATGATCGGAAGATCCGAAAGCCTATTCAATCTTTGCAAGCAGATCCAAAAGATCGGCCCAACGCAAGCAACGACGTTGATCACTGGCGAAAGCGGCTCAGGCAAAGAATTAGTCGCCAAAGGTCTGCATAGTGCAAGTGATCGCAAGAACGGCCCATTTATCGCCGTCAACATTGCGGCCGAGCCCGCGACACTTTTGGATTCATCACTGTTCGGACATAAGAAAGGCTCTTTTACTGGAGCAGCTCAAGATCAGCGCGGTAAGTTTCATTTGGCTGATCGAGGAACCATCTTTCTCGATGAAATCGGAGACATGAGTCTCGACTTGCAGGTCAAACTTCTTCGTGTCATTCAAGAGCGAGAGATCAACCCGATTGGATCGAATCGTCCCGTTTCAGTCGATGTTCGAATTGTCGCCGCTACTCACAAAGACTTAAAGAAAATGGTGGCGGACGGAACTTTCAGAGAAGATCTGTACTATCGCCTCAGCAATGTTGTCATTGAAACAACGCCGCTGCGTGATCGCCCGGATGACATCGAACCGCTCGTCGCATTTTTCACCGAGCAGATCTGCAAAGAAAATGGATTCAACAAAAGATTTCAACGACGCTGCCTTGAAGTTCTTAAGGCGTATCACTGGAGCGGAAATATTCGCGAACTAAGGTCATCAGTTGAGCGGCACTTGATCAGCAGCGAATGCAATTTGATTCAAGAAAGCGACCTTGAATACAGCCTCTTAAAGAAATCAACGAAGGCAAATCCAAAGACAATGGATGAAATTGACGACCATGCTGAAGATATAAAAAAACAGTTGGTCGTAAAAATATTGAATGAATCTTCGTCAAAAGCAGAAGCATCTCGCCGCCTTGGCATTGCTCCAAATCGCCTTCAGTATTTTCTTTCAAAGTGGGGATTCGCAAAAGAAATCTAAAGTCATTGTTATCGAAAATGAACAAGCCCCTTTCGAATTCAGTAGGATCGACTATTCCATCATCTCTGAGTTAATCATCAAATCAGTCGCTCTAGTAACGGCATCAAGTGACATTCTAAGAGGTAGAGTTCCGACTCCGCCAGTTTGGTTCAGTTGAATAGGAAAAAACAGGTCTGCTTGGAAGTCGTAGAGTTGTGCTGCGAGAATTGCAGTCGGCGGATTACCGTCTTGAACCGCATATGTGACCTGTGCTCGCAGTGTCGTATTTCTACCGATCGTTTTTTGCCCGCCAATCGCTAACCTATTTGCAGGCTCACATTTGGCAGGCGCTAATGAGTTCAAAACGAAAGGCGTCTCGAGTCGCGACAATGATACGTTGATCGTAAACTG
>CAZCBS010000268.1:0-5871 GCA_964496965.1 uncultured Bacteriovoracaceae bacterium | reverse complement strand
CCAACTCGATAAATGTTTCCGGCATTCAAGTGTTTGTTCGGGGAATGAAACGGAATTTTCGGTGCCGGATAGTTTTCACGAATCACGGCAAGACAGTGGTCCGGGACCGATTCCAGGCGATCGAGGTTCACCTTGAAATGAGTCTTTCCTTGCTGAGCAAGCTCGAAAATCTTTCGAGATCGCTCCCGTACGGCTTGGGGGCTTAAAAGATAATCGATGTCTTGAGGTTCGAATTCGATCGCTGAGCGAGAAGCAGACATGGTTATTCCACCAATCCTCTGCCTTTAACTTTTGCGAGCGCTTCGTTCACTTTCACTTTCGCGGTATCCGCGCTGAAGTAGCCTGCCGCTTTTTTAGCTTCAAGCTCGACGTGTGCGTCTTCGGGAATGAGGTGATCCGGAATCTCGTGACGATTGAGAACTTCGATACCGCTGTTGACGATGGCGTCGTACTTCATATTGCTCATCGACATGAGGTTGTGGATTTTTTTAACTCCAAACCATTGAAGGACATCGGGCATGAGCTCTTGGAAGCGAGCATCTTCGACACCGGCGACGCATTCGGTTCTCTTGAAGTAAGTGGCGGCAGAGTCGCCGCCCTTTTGGCGTTTACGCGCGTTGTAAACCAAGAACTTCGTGACTTCTCCGAGTGCGCGGCCTTCTTTGCGGAAGTACACGATGAGTCCGACGCCTCCGCGCTGGGCGGTTCTGACGGCTTCTTCGATTCCGTGAACGAGGTAAGGACGGCAGGTGCAGATGTCAGAACCGAAAACGTCCGAGCCATTGCATTCGTCATGGACGCGGCAAGTGAGCTCTTTATTTGGGTTAGAGAGATCTTTGTGATTTCCGAAAATGTACGCGGTCGTTCCGCCAATCGGAGGCAGCAAGACTTTGAGATCTGGACGTGTCACCAGCTCCGGAAACATTCCGCCTGTTTCAGTGAAAAGAATTTTTCGAAGCTCGCCTTCATCGATTTTCATGCGCTTGGCGATACCCGGAAGATACCAGACTGGCTCGAAGGCCACTTTGGTGACCTTCAGCTCTTTGCTTTCCGTGACGATTTCGCCGTCGATTTTGATCTTGCCGGCGTTGATGGACTCGATGACTTCAGGCACCGTGAGCTGCGCCTGAGTGACGGCGATGGTGGGGCGAATGTGATAGCCCTTGTCCAAATAGCCGCTGAAGTTCTCAACGATTTGCGCGCCCCATGGGTCCAGCGAGACGATCTTGTCAGGATCGGTCCAAGAATCAAACGGGCCGAAATCTGCGGTTGCATGCGTGTTGTTCAAGTCTGGACGAAAATCCTGAGGATATTTTCCGGCAACGATGGAGAGTGCTCGGTAAACGGTATAGCCGCCACCATGCGATCCGATCGCGTTGCGGTTTTGCTGGGAAGTCGTCGTCGCGACGATCGGACCACGCTCCTTCGCGGTTTTTGCGCCCCACTGAATCAGGGGTCGGTCTTTGAAGACCATGTTCTTGTGGGAGGTGAGAACGACATGCGATGGGCGTTTAAATTGAGTCATAATTTTTTTCTCTCGCTTTAAGACATCCAGTTACGATCGGAGCTTTGTTGCCACTTCGTAGTGACTTTTTTGAGATCTGTCCAGAAATTGAGGCTATTCACGCCGGTGATGTCGCCATGACCGAACTTCGACTCGTTGATTCCACCGAACGAAAATGGCTCGCGTGGAACAGGCACGCCGACATTGATTCCGATCATTCCCGCCTTAGCGTGCGAGGCGACATACTCGGCGATCGATCCGTTATTGGTAAAGATGGAGGCGGCATTTCCGTAGGGATTGCTGTTTTCCACGGCAATGGCTTCGTTCATCGACTGAGTTCGGACAATCGCTAGAACAGGACCGAAAAGCTCGACGGTCGCGGCTTCGGAGTTTTTGTCGACTTGGTCGATGATCGTGGGTCCCAGCCAGTGTCCACCCTCGTATCCTTCGGGCGCTTTGGCTTTTCTGCCATCGAGCAGAATTTTCGCTCCCGCTTTTTCAGCGCGGTCGATCGCGGCTTTGAGGAATTCGAGCTGCTCTTTGGAGATCACTGCGCCCATGGTTTCGCCTAAGCGGATTTTCGAGGCTTCTTCGACGATTTTTCCAATATGAGCCGACGTTTCTTGCAGCGGTAGGAGAACGCTTGCCGCCATGCATCTTTGTCCGGCGCAGCCCGTGAAGGAGTCGGAAATGCCTTTTCCGGCCATTTCTTTTTCTGCGTCCGGCAATAAGAAGATATGGTTTTTTGCGCCACCGAGCGCAAGCACTCGCTTTCCATGTCGAGTTCCGCGCTCATAAACAAGCTTCGCGATTTTGGTCGAGCCAACAAAGCTGATCGCTCCGATGCCGGGATGATCCAGCAAGGCTTCGACGATCGTTTTTCCACCTTGTACGACGTTGAAGACGCCGTCAGGAAGACCTGCTTCTTGAAGCGAGCGAGCGATGGCGGCGCTGGTGAGCGGAGTTTTTTCGGATGGCTTCCAAATAAAGCTATTTCCTAACGTCAAAGCGATAGGAATAGTCCACATTGGAACCATTGCAGGAAAATTAAACGGCGTGATGCTTGCCACGACGCCCAAAGGCTCGCGACGATATTCGCAGAAAACACCTCGAGAAACTTCGATTTTTCCGCCAGAATCCGAGTTCTGCAAGCTTGTTGCGAACTCCAGGACTTCGAGGCCTTTCATCAGGCCTGCTTTGGCTTCGCTGATCAGTTTGCCGTTTTCGAGCGCGACGGTATGCGCGATCTTTTCGATATCTCGAAGAAGAATCTCGCGAAATCTGAACATGACCTGAGTTCGTTCTTTGATCGGGGTCTGAGACCATTTCACGAACGCCTCACGAGCCGCACTGACCGTTTGATCGAGGTCCTCTTGCGTGCTCTCGTAGGATTCACCCACGGTCTTGCCAAACCAAGGCGATGTCACTTCGAAGCGCGGCCCTTTTCCGTTTACGAATTTGCCGCCGATAAAACAGGGGGCGCTTAGTTTTTCACTCGGTAGGGTTACTTTATTTTTAACGCTCATATCAAAGTATAGCACTATAGCTTCGAGCGAATCAGATGTCCATGCGATCAATCTAAAAAAGGTGGGTTTGAGCAGAAAGGAATCCAAAGCCGACAATTCCGGTTGTAGGAGTGGTATTGTCGCTTGAAATTCCAAGTCCGCCGACGATGTTTTTCATGAACGAATACGCTCCCATTAAAGCGGTTTCACCGATTTCACTCGCGCCTCCGGTATAATCGAATGCGAAAGAGACTTTGCCGAAGAGCGGCGTTTCATAGCCCGCGAGGAGAGCCATTTTTGATCCTTTGCTAAAAGGCCAAGTGCCGACAAAGACGGGATACGATGTCGCGTAAGGATCGCTTTCCGTGCTGAATGAGTTGGCGACGCGTCCCAAGCCTAAAGTGAAACGTCCCCAATTCATTTTGGGGGAGACTAGGGTTTTGCTGGCGACGAAATAAACGAGATTGAGACTGCGGTTGAGTTGGAACGGTGCGACGTCCATGACGCCGAATGCAATGGACGGCGTCGTGTG
Organism: uncultured Bacteriovoracaceae bacterium; assembly: GCA_964496965.1. GTDB lineage: Bacteria > Bdellovibrionota > UBA1018 > UBA1018 > UBA1018 > CAZCBS01. The sequence continues at coordinate 2,330 of CAZCBS010000268.1, read as the reverse complement.
AGATTCAGTTAGGGCTAAGATCTTCGCATTCAAGAGGGGCTTTACGAAAGCGTTCGGAGTTCCGAGCAGGTCCGCATTCAATAAGTCAAAGCCGAGCTCAATTCCGCCAAAGGCCGCTTGCTCGGGAGGTGTATCGCGAATATTTGAGAATACGCTGAGCTCAAACCCGATTTGACTTGTGTAAGGGGCGTAGCTTGGTGCGACGAGAACGGAGTTATAGCTCGTGATGCTGATCGTGCCTCGAGGCTGGATCGCAGCACTTGGAGCCGCGATGATGGAAGTCGGATAGGCGTCCGCTGAATTTGAACGAAGTAGGGCAGCAGTCAGGATTGCAATTGTCGTAATTTTCATCGCGGTGCCCCGGGCCCGCGAATGCAAGCTTTAAGCCTGCGGAATGAGATTCTTGAAGCGAGTCTGTTCGTTGGGAAATTTCGCGCAAGCTTCGTCAACGAGCTCTTGTGCCCGATCTTTCTTTCTTCCGCTCTCGATCATTTTCTTGATGGTGACCTCGTAGACGAAGGGATCCGCCTTGCCGGATGAAATCATATCATTCGCCATTTGCAGTCCTTGGCCCACGGTTTCGGGCTGGCTCATGAGGTACTCGATCTCGGCATTGATGAACTCAGGCGAGTCTTTCAGTTCTTGCGGCAATCGAGTCATCAAGGCTTTTTTCTCGGCGTCCATTCCTTTAGCCATGAGCTCGACGGCGATTTTTTTCAAAATTTTCGGATTGCCTCGACTACTGACTTCCGCTTTCCTGAAAGCATTGACGGCTTCTTCTTTCTTGCCACGTCGAAGCATCCAAGTTCCCGCGACGACCAAGCCTGCCGAGAGTGATTCAGCGGCGCGAGGGTCGATTTGAAGCATGGCGTCGACATAGCTGTAGAAGGCGAGAATCTCCTCGAACTTCAGATTGTAGATCGAGGCACGGATCAAAAGCGGGACGTGTTTCACTGGAACCGTATGGCTCTCGGATAATTTTCGAGCGGTGTTGTAGGCGTTGTTGTAGTCGCAGATTTTCATTCGAGACTGCACTAGGCCCAATAGACAGCGATAGTGAGTAGGATCGTGGGAGAGTCCTTTTTCGTAGGAGCGAATGGCCTCATCGACTTTTTCAAGCTGCTCAAACGTTTGACCTTCCCAGTAGCATGCAAGAGCGGGTTTTGGAGAAAGACCGATGGCTTTTCTGAACAGCTCCAAAGCTTCGTTTGTTTTTTTGGCATGGAGCAGTGCTTGCCCGCTTTCGATCGTTTTCTCGTATGGAGTAGGGGCGATTTTTCGCTGTATGTTCTCCATGAAGACGTCTTTCAGCGCTTCGAATGTAAATGGCTTCAAAAGCAAGCCATCCACGCTCTCTTCTGCCGCCCCGCTCATGACGGCGTTCGAGTCTTTTTGCGTGCTTAAAAAGAAGACGCCGAGCTCCTTGCCTTCAAGAGCCGCGCGTTGATGTTCCACCAATGCGAGCGCGCCTTCGCCGTCCAGGCTGTAGTCCGCGAAGATCACGTTGGGTTTCTTCGCTTTGATCATGTCAGTGGCTTCCGTGAACTTCTCGACCACATCGATATTGGAGGGCCTGACTTGGAAGTCGCCCAACATCTTGCGCAGGGATTTTCTGCTGCTCGATGGATCCGCGATCAAGTATCGGAGCTTTTGCGCGCTTTCGGTCAGTTTTTTTACGTCTTCAGGCTTCAGAGGCATATTCCCGGTCTCCTCAGTCCTGTACTTTTCGCAGCTGCCGATTGAGCTCTGTCATGCGACTCGAAAAATCGGCGATGAATTTGTTCCAGCTGTCTTCTTGGAATTGGTAAAACTTCACGACTATCGTTACTGCCTTTGGGTTTAGGGCTTCGAGCTCCACGACTTTCGCAGTGGCTTGGAACTCTTCCGTGAGCTCGCTCGAATCACCGGGCTCAAGAGGGTTGAGTTTGCGTTTTTCCAGGCGCACGATCAAAAGATGCCCGAGTGAGCAAGTGCGTGCAGGAATTTGAAGTGTCATTCCCTGGTCGGAAATTTCAATCAGCTGTAATCCTTCCGCCCGTTCCAACTGAGTGCGAGTTGTAATATTCTCGATCGAAATCCATAAACTGGTTTCGATCAAATCGCTGATTTTAACCCACGGGCAGTTCGACGGGGAAGTCACGCGTTCACCTTTTCGTAAACTCTAAGCTTTCGAGAGATCTGTTTAATTATTATGTTACAAGTGTTTAAAGTTGACGCCAGGGCTCAAATTAATCATCGCTCAGTGGCGCGCGCTGTTTGTCGAAGCTTCGGGCTTGATTATTATTCCGTCTCTTATAAATTGGCCTCGGTGTTGACCCCAAGACTTAAAT
>CAZCBS010000267.1:0-5905 GCA_964496965.1 uncultured Bacteriovoracaceae bacterium | reverse complement strand
ATTGAAGTCCGCATAGCGATCCATGTGGTCTTCTTCAAGGTTTGTGAAAACGGCGACGGCTGGAACGAGCTTTTCAGTCAATTCGAGCTGGAAGCTGGATAGCTCAGCCACGACCGCGTCGTACTTAGGCTCTTCTTCCATCGCGTAATTGAGAAGCGGCGTACCGATGTTTCCACCGACGAACGCTGGCTTTTGGTCGGCCTTGAACATTTCTCCGATTAAGCTGGTCGTCGTGGTCTTTCCGTTCGTGCCGGTGATCGCGATCACGGGATGCTCAAGCTCGGCCGCGGCCAAGTCGATTTCGCTCATGATCGGAATATTCTTTTCGCGAGCTTCCTCAAGAGGCTTGAGATTGAGAGGAACGCCTGGGCTCACAACGATGAGCTCAGCGGTTTCGAAAGACTTGCCGTTATGTTTGCCAAGCTCATATTCGATCTTAAGCTCCGCGCAGGCATTGACAGATTCCGTCAATTCGCTCTTCTGCTTCATGTCGGTAACAGTGACGCGCGCACCCTGTTCGACCATGTACTTAGTGACCGCAACACCAGAGAGCCCGAACCCAACAACAAGGACTTTCTTACCTTTGTACTTACTCATGCTTTAAATCCGTTCCCCAATTATCTCAGTTTCAAAGTCGATAACGTTACCAAAGCGAGGAGGATCGAAATGATCCAAAACCGCACGATCACTTTTGGTTCGGCCCATCCCTTCAGTTCGAAGTGATGATGGATCGGAGCCATTTTAAAGACCCTTTTTCCGGTCATCTTAAATGAAGCCACTTGCGCCATAACGGACAAAGCTTCCATTACGAAAATCCCGCCACAAAGTGCAAGCAAGATTTCGTTCTTAGTGATGACCGCGACCACTCCAAGTGCCGCACCCAGAGAGAGAGAACCCACGTCGCCCATGAAAACTTGCGCCGGATAGGTATTAAACCAAAGGAAACCTAAGCAGGAAGCCGCGACGGAAGCTAAAAAGATCGAAAGCTCGCCAGCTCCCGCAATGTAGGGAATTTGCAGGTATTCCGAGATTTTAGCATGCCCTGCGCAATAAGCGAGAATCAGGAACGTCGATGCCGTTGTAATGGTCGGTCCCACGGCCAGTCCATCCAAACCGTCCGTCAAATTAACGGCGTTGGACGCGCCCACGATGACAAATGCCGCAAAGGCAATAAAAGCAGGCCCCAGATACAGGGAGAAATCTTTAAAGAAGGGGAATTTGAGAACCGGTGGCGTATCCCGGAGCACATAAATCAAGTAAGCGGAAAGAAGCGCGATTCCCCACTGGCCAATGAGCTTTTCCTTCGCCGAAAGCCCTTTTGGGTTTTTCTTAATGACCTTTCGATAATCATCGACCCAGCCCACGACGCCAAATAGAAGCGTCGTCACGACCGCGATCCAAACGTTCTTATTCGTCAGGTCCGACCAAAGAAGAGTTGGAATCGTGATTCCGATCAAAATCAGACCGCCCCCCATGGTAGGCGTGCCCTTTTTCGAAAGATGCGATTGGGGGCCATCATCGCGAATCGCTTGCCCCATCTGCTTTTTCTGAAGGAAACGGATATACGCCGGTCCCATCATCATACAGAGGAGAACGCTCGTAATCCCCGCTCCGAACGTGCGGAATGTGATGTATTTGAACACGTTGAAAAACGAGAATTCAACGTGAAGCGGATAAAGAAGATTAAAGAGCATACGGGATGCTACAAATTTTTAAAAAGCCGTGTCAAGGATTCGTTGCTTGTTTGATGCTCTATCTGTCGAAGGGAGCGGCCTAAGTTGGACAATTCGTGCCTTCTGCCTCAAACTTGAACATAAGGGCAGGGGGAATCCACTTATGGTGCAGGCGTATTTCCGATTTTTGAATGCATTCGCGCTCTCTTTCGCGTTGTTCGTGGTATGTTCAGGCGCTTCGCTCGCCCATCCAAAACCTTTGCCGAAGCCGAGAGGAATCAGTTCCTACTTTCCACTGAAGATGCCTCGATATGAACAGTGGAAAAAGCTCCCGCCCGAAGCGCAGAGAAAAGTCATTCAAGACATCCAGAGCTTCTTGCTGCAAGCGGATGCCATGGCCCGCGGCGAAACCACGGCAGAAAACTCAGAACAAGCAAAGATTTTAGAGCGCTTGTTCGATCTCTGGCTTGAGACCGCTCAAGCAAAGCCCCGCGGCTCCTCTGGTCCTCAGCAGCCCTATTGCATCAATCAAGGCGTCGTGAAGCCCATCGCCCAATGCGACACTTCGCTCGGGTACCGGATGCATGATTTCGACACCAATGAAGTTCTCTCTAAATTAGGCCCCGCCTCGACATGCCCCGATGGCGAAAAACCTTGTAGCCCTTTCTTTGGGTTTACCGCGGAGGGCCAGATGTTTTGTTCCTCCAAAAACCTCACTCGTGATTGCGCGCAGAAATCCGCGCAACCCGGGACGCTATCCTTGGTCAATGTCATGATGGGCTGCGAAGCCGGTTCTCCGGGCGCCGCCAAGGTGGACTGCAAATCCTTGAAGGAATTTTTTGACCAACAAATGACCGCGGTAGAACAACTCTGCCAGAACGCGCCCCGAAGATACGCTTGCGGAATTCTCAAAGAGCAGATGCAAGCGGTGAAGACCGAATACGCGGAGAAAAAGAGCGCGCTCGCCACTACGGGCACCGGAAATCTCGCCGAAGCCGTCGCGATCGCGAACAAGGCCGCAGAAGCCACGGAAGCCGCAAAAATGGACACTAGCCAAGCTCCTTGTCCTCCGGAAACTGCTAGCGCCGCTGCGCCTAGTCCCGTCAATTCCAAGTGCACGAAGAAATCTATATCTAAAAGCGCTAATCAACCCACGCTGGATGCTCTGATTGCAGAGGCGGGTGAAAGTATCGAAGAAGAGAAAACGGTTTGCGGTGAATTCCTGCTGCCGAATCAGGGAAAGTTTTCGGTCGATTTGCGGAAAAACTCTCTCATTCTCCAAGCCGACGGAAACTCAAAGCCAGTAACCCTGCTTGATTGGGACATTGCTGTCCTGAGCGAAGTATCCAAGATGTTATCGAGTCCAACCTTGAAACTGTCTTCAAAGGACCTTCTCTCGAGTTATCTTCCTAAAGAAGAATTAAAAGATGCCGGAAAAATCGCCATCGAAACCGAGGCCGGAAAAAAGAAGGAAGAATTCCCATCTAAAGGTTGGGTCACTCCCAATGGCACTCGCATTCGATACATCCCAAACGTCAACTTCGGAAAAAAAGACAAACCCGTGGTGATCGCAGCCGTTCAGCCACCTGGAGGCGGAAAGGAAATCATTTTTCCTGTAGGCTCATCACAAGAAGAGGATCAAGAGCCTCAACCCAAAGGCGCGCCTGAGAGCGCACCCGCTCGCCAGCCAAAGTGAACAACGAGACCTCGACCCACCTCGCGCCAGGCTTGATCTTGAGAGTCCCATTTCGTCTCGGCCCACATCAGGGGCGAAAGATGCTCGGAGAAGTGTTTCCCACAATGATCTTTCATTTCATCGAGCGTCAACAGCTTCTGATCGTTCTCGGCACTGGAATAAATGACCGCGGGTGATAGCCATCTGTACTTCGGCAGGATAATCCATCGATTGTCGATATTTTCAGCCAGAACATCCAACTCGTTGGCCTGAGTCCACCATCCTCGCGAATGATGCGCCGCGATCTCCGGAGGATAAGGATGATTTCGCCAATCGCTTTGAGCAGGGTAGAAAAGCATTCCTTTAATCCAAGCTTTGGGTTGCGGATCGAAAAAACCCAAATGAGCGAGCAAGTTTCGTCCATCAAGAGACTCACTCAGCTTGAGCTGATGATTAAAAATCCGACCGACTTTGATATCCAGGCGATCCTTGAGATAGGTCCCGAAGTAATGATTCATCTGTCGGGCCTGCTCAATATTTTCTCCACAAAACAAATAGAACTTTACGGACGCTTCCCAATGATAAGTCTGCGGCAAAACCGGATTTTCTCCGGTTAATCGAAAAACGAAATCGAACTCGCCTATCGTGTTTCGTCCCTGCCCAGGCTTAGAGGCTTCATGCTCGTGGACCGGGACACCCGCACGAAAGGCCTCCGGCTTCATATATTCACGAATCCAGAACGAAAGAAGCGCCTCGAAATATCGACCTAAAAGAGTCGTAGGGTTTTTTCGGTTCCTCAGATCTTCAAGAAGCGTCTTCGGATTCTCATCGCAAGCTTGAAACCATTTTTCGCCTTGTTGAGCATTTTCCTGAAACCATTCGTCTCGCAAAAGATGGTCCGCAAACGCGGGATAATCCGGATTCAAAAGCCCCGGCCCCTTCAAGATCCAGTACAGATCTCGAACCTCCTGCGTTTTTAGAAAATCGCCAAAGAAACTCATTGCGACTGAAAATGCTCTTTCTCCCAGATCGCTTCTTTCACAGCGGGAGCAAGGGCTTCGACTTTTCCTGTGCCAAAGAAATGAACAAAGATCAGTTTGGGCATTTCTTGAGTCATATGCGTATGAATTGAAGTGATCTGAATATCGGCCGCAATCAAATCTTTCAAAACGGCCGGAAGCTCGTCTTCAAGCGTCGCGATATCGCCATTGACGACAGCCGCTTGCTCGTTCCCCGCAAAAGCAGCCCAGCTGCTAGCGCCCGCCAATTCCCCAAGCTTTTGGTCCATCAAAGTCGTTCCGCGCGCAAGCTCGACTTTAAATATGCCTTTCGACATTTCGCCTTTCCATAGAAGTCCTTCCATGACCTTCTGATCCAACTTGCTATGCGCAATATCGAGATTTACGCGCTTGTTTTTCTCAAGAACGGGCTTCAGCTCTTTTACGGCTGCGTAAACTTTACCCATCGCAGGGGCGAGAGACTCCTCTGTTCCTAATCCTTCGAAATGAAGCGACATCACCCGCGACGAATCCATCGTAAACCGGTTATGCAATGAAGTTGCCGACAGTCCTTGTTCAAGAATAACGCGCAAGATCGGGCCCACTTCCTCTTGACGCAGAGGAAGGTCTCCTAAAAGAAGTGCATGATTGCGCGTTCCAGAAAGCGAGATCCACGCTGTCAACCCGAACTCCGGCGTCAGCTTGATTCCGTCGACAGCCGTCTCCAAGTCATTACGCTTGAATTCAACTTTAAAAACTCCTTGCTGGACGGAGCCCTGGATTCCAGAATCCAGGCTAATCGCCGCGGCATCCAGACCCGAATCCGAAAACGCTTTATTTCTCCCGATAAAAAGCGCCGAGGAAAGAAGCACAACAACGGAAACGAGAGCGAGTAAAGTACGCATTCTCGATCTATATCACGATTTGAGCTGAAGCGCCTCTCCTGCCACTTCTCGATCATCAAAATGCGTCTTGGTAGTCCCGATGATTTGATAATCCTCGTGGCCTTTGCCGGCGATCAAAACAATATCGCCAAACTTTGCGGACTGGACTGCTTGGTGAATGGCTTTTCGTCGGTCCGGCTCAATGGAAAAATTCGAGCAACCCGCCATTCCCCCCACGATCTCGCGAATGATGGCGTCCGGATCCTCGGTTCGAGGATTGTCCGAAGTCACAACCGAAAAGTCAGAAAGCTCCGCGACAAGCTTTCCCATCACTGGCCGCTTGGTGCGATCACGATCGCCACCGCAACCAAAGACCGTGATCAGTCGATGCGAGCCTTTCACTCCACGAAGAGTGTGCAGGACCTTTTCCAGCGCGTCGGGCTTATGGGCATAATCGACCAGAACATGAATGCCATGACTGTTCGGCACCGCCTCAAGCCGGCCAGGAACCGCATTGAGCTCTCTCACTCCACGCGCGATCGCTTGCGGATCCATCCTCATTCCGAGCGCGGCGCCGACCGCTCCCAAAATATTCGCGACATTGAACTTCGCGGTCAGCGTGGAATCAATTTTGACTCCGGCGGCTTCACCGCTAATTCCATTCAGACTCATCTT
>CAZCBS010000266.1:0-5944 GCA_964496965.1 uncultured Bacteriovoracaceae bacterium | reverse complement strand
CGAGAAGCTTGCGGATCAGATGCTTGCGGCGCTGAGACTTCCGGGGCTTTCGCGTCAGCTCGTGGAAGAGGGAATGGATCAGCTTCAACAGCTATCGTGGGAAAAATCGGCTCAAAAGGTCATCGAGACCTATCAAAAATACATCGGCATCACTTATTACCAAGCAGTCGAGGGAGCTCATGGCCATTGATCTATGTTTCTATTTCGAAGTGCATCAGCCTTGGAGGCTTCGTCACTATCGTTTCGCCGAAGCCGGGAAAAATCATCACTATTTCGACGATGAGAAAAACGCGGCGATCCTGAGAAAAGTCGCCAACAAATGCTATCTTCCGATGAACAATCTTCTTTTCGAGCTTTTGAACGAGATGCAAGGGCGATTCAAGATCGCTTTTTCCATTACGGTGACCGCGCTCGAGCAGATGGAGCAGTACGCGCCCGAGGTGATTGCTTCGTTCAAGCGCCTCTTTGATACAGGCCATGTCGAGCTTCTCTCGGAGACGTCTCATCATTCGCTTGCGGCGCTTTACAGCCCGGACGAGTTCAAGCAGCAAGTCGAGCGGCATCGCGAGGTTTGTACCCGGCTATTGATTCCGCCCAGCAAAGTTTTCAGAAACACCGAGCTGATCACTAGCAACTGGGTCGCGCAGCAAGTCGGGGCCATGGGTTACGATGGAATGTGCATGGAGGGCGCCGATCATATTCTGCGTTGGCGGTCCCCACTTTTTAAGTATCGTATGGCGGCCGCACCGCAGCTAGTGGCGCTGATGAAAAATTATCGGCTCAGCGATGATATCGCGTTTCGGTTTTCCGATCGTGGATGGCCGCAATGGCCGCTGACTTCGGAGAAGTATACGGATTGGATCAAAAGCCTGGATCTCGAAAATCCGGTGGGCGCGCGCGGAGGTGTCCCGTTTGTCGGGCTTTTCATGGATTACGAGACTTTTGGGGAGCATCAATGGGCCAGTACCGGGATCTTTGATTTTATGCGGGCTTTGCCGGGAAGGCTTCTCAGTCACGAAGGATTGAGCTTCATCACTCCGTCCGAAGCGGTCGCCAAAGCTCGAACCGAGAATTTCAATTTTGAAATCGATGCGCCCCATCCTTTCTCCTGGGCGGATGTCGAGCGCGATCTTTCGGCTTGGCAGGGAAATCCGATTCAAGACGCCTCGCTTCGCGCCGCTTATCGAATCGAGTCCGCGGTGAGACGCAAGGTCGCGGAGCTCGGTGGTTCTGAGAGCGACGAAGGCGCCGATCTTCTCGAAACTTGGCGAAGGCTTTTGACGAGCGATCATTTCTATTACATGTGTACAAAATATTGGGCGGACGGGGACGTGCATAAATACTTCAGCCCTTATGATTCCCCTTATGACGCTCACATCATCTACATGAACGTGATGGCGGACATGGCAAGCCGATGCGGAGTCTCGGAGGCATTGGTAGCATAGAGGGGTCGCATAGAGGGAAATCCTATGGCATGGGAAAGACGGCCGCAAGCTGAAGTCCAGATGGGAAACGGGACCTTGCTTGCGACCTTCGATTCGAACGCGGAGGTCGATCAGCTTTTTGCGCCGAACATCGATGCGCTTCAATCCCGTTTGGGATCGTTTCAGACGTCGGTCTTGATTCCGTCCGAGCACGGACACGGGCCGCAGATGATTCGGCTGAACTCCGGCTCGTTTGACATCCGAAAACGGCTTTTGCCGGGTTCCCAAGTTCTTCAAGCGGAGTATCATCACAAGTCGGCGCCGATTCGCTTGCAGCGAACTTTGGGAATGCATCCCACGGATCCTTTGATTTTGGATCGGTGGAAAATTCTTGAGGGACGGGTCGGGCTTTTTCACGAGTCAGTACCTTGGATGGGAAACTCGACTTCCGCGCATTGCTCGCTCTATCATCCGAGTTTCAACGGGCTGGTTCATCATCGTGGTAGGCGGTGGCTGGGTGTGATGGTGAAAGGTCCCACGCAGTGGGTAAGAGTGGGGCATCTTTCCGAGCACGATCGATATCGGCTCTGGGCTGGTGAGAAAATCGATGCTCCTGTCGGAGGACATGATTTGGGCGGTTTTCCCGCGGGATCGGTTCGAGTGGGATGGGATCAAGTCGTCCAAGGTCCCGCGACTTGGGGATCATTTGCCGTTGGACCTGCTGACGAAATCGAGATGGTGATTATTTGCGCGGAAAGCGAGCGCCATCTCGGAAGGCTTTTGCAGCTGATCCAACACATTCCTACGCAACGTTATTTTGAGATGATCGAAAGTCAGGTCGTCAAACGGCACGCTCCGGCGCAGCCGATTTTGGATCAAATCACCAGTCCGGCCGTGCGAGTGCTTTGTGAGCGCTCGATCGATGTGCTGCACGCGCTTCAAGACGCGCGAACCGGCGCGCTGATGGCTGCCGCCGAGGTCGATCCGCATTCGAAGGTCTCGGGCGGTTACGGTTATAGCTGGCCACGCGACGGAGCGTATTTGGCGAATGCGCTCGGCGCTTTTCAATTTCACGATCGGGTCACGCATTATTTCCGCTTTCTTGTGGAGACGCAGGATCCGTCGGGTGCGTGGTGGCAGCGTTATCTTGCGACTGGGCACGCGGGCCCGAGCTGGGGACGAATTCAAATCGATGAGCCCGCGGCTGTGATCGTGGCGGCGTTTATTCACTATCGCCGCACTCACGATTTGTTTTGGCTTGAGAAGTTTTGGCCGACGATCGAGAAGGGGCTGGAGTTTCTGGAGGAGTTTCATTCTTCCGAGCATCCGATGGGACTTCCGTCGCACGACCTTTGGGAAGAGCGGATGGGAATTCACGCCTATTCGCTAGGAGGCGTCTCCTCAGCGTTTCTTTGTGGAGCATATCTTGCGCGCGAGCTTTCGGATCGAAAGTCACAAGCGCGGTATTTTCGGGTGAGTCGCAGGCTTTCGGCGATCCTTCGCGAAAAATTCCTGCCCGAGAACCAAACTCCTCGGCGTGCGTTCATCGTCAATAGCTGGGATTATCAGCGAGGCGGAGGCTGGTGGGATGAGGCAACGGATTCTTCGATGCTGGGTTTGATCAATCCGTTTAAGATGCTCGGAAAGCGAGACGGAGTGGCCAAGCGAATCGTTCACGATATTCGGCAAAGGCTTTGGAGCAGTCCGACGGGCGGGTTGCTTCGTTATGAGCGCGACACCTACCGGGGAGGAAATCCTTGGATTCTCTGCACGCTCTGGCTGGGAATGGTCGATCTTGAGTTTGGCGATATTTACGGCGCGCGCGAAGCTTTTCAATGGGTCATGAGCAAGCAGACTCATATCGGAATGCTCGCTGAGCAGGTTCACCGCGAGTCCGGGCATCCGTTCTGGGTGATTCCGCTGGGATGGTCGCATGCGATGTTCTTGAGTTTCGTCCGCGATGTGATCGATCGGCGGCTTCAGCTTGAGATTTGGGGGCAGGGGTGAGAAAGTCCTTCTCCTATGCATGAGGCGGAAGTGTCCTGTCCATTTTGCGGAGAAGCTTTCACCACGGTCATTGACTGCTCAGAAGATCATCAGACTTATGTCGAAGACTGTTTTGTCTGTTGTCGCCCCATCACTTTTCAGGTCGAGTGCAGCGAGGGCGAACTGATTTCGGTTGAGACGGCGCGAGAATAAGCGCCTTCTGTTTCATGTTATTGCTCTTGGTCATTGCTCTTGCCAGGGAAGCTTTAAACTATTAATCTACGCGGCATGGCATCTCAAGGCTTTTACTTAGTCACCGGAGCCGCCGGCTTTGTCGGCGCACGCTTTGTCGAATCTTGTAACGAGCGCGGAATTCCCGTCGTATCGGTGGATAAGACGGAGTACTTCACGGATCGCACCGAGCATTCGAGCGTCGCGTTTGGCGAAATCGTCGATCGCGAAAATCTGATGGAATGGCTCGAAGCCCCGGGGCGCGCCGCTCAGGTTCGCGCGATTGTTCATCTCGGTGCCTGCGCCAACACAATGGAAGCCGACGAGGCTTATCTGCTTCGGATGAATGTCGAGTATTCGCAAAAGCTTTGGGCCTACGCGACCCAGCATCGAATTCCGATGATTTACGCAAGCTCCGCGGCTACCTATGGCGATGGCGCTCAAGGCTACGACGATGACGAGTCTAAAATCTCCACGCTCAAGCCTTTGAATCTTTATGGCGAATCCAAGCAAAGATTTGATGTCTGGGCATTGGATCAGGAAAAGAAAGGCGTTCATCCTCCAAGCTGGGCGGGATTCAAGTTTTTCAACGTCTATGGTTTTGGAGAGCGCCACAAAGGCCGAATGGCAAGCGTCGTTCTTCATTCCTCGGGCCAGATCAAATCGCAAGGCTTTGTCAGGCTGTTTAAGAGCCATCGCGAGGGAATCGATCACGGTCATCAGAAGCGCGATTTCGTCTTCGTCGGCGACGTGGTTTCCGTTCTTCATTTCGCGCTCGATCATCCGATTCGACGCGGGATTTTCAACTTAGGCACGGGCAAGGCCCGCACTTTCCTTGATCTGACGCGGGCTGTTTTTAGGGCGCTTCATCGCGAAGAAAAGATCGATTTCATTGATACGCCGATCGAGATTCGCGACAAGTACCAATACTTCACCGAAGCACGGATGCAAAAGCTTCGGGACGCGGGTTATGACAAGCCCTTCACGTCGCTTGAAGATGGGGTGAAGCAGTACCTGGAGCGTTTGTAGGCGTAGACAGGCATCTCACGATGCCGCTTGGTTTTGTGGAGCTCGCGTTCCTTAAGTCTGGATCGAAAACGGCGTAAAGTCAGTGTCGTAGTCGTAGTAGTCTTCTTGCTCAGCGCGCTTGAGAAAGCCGACGACTTTGTACGTGACCGGCGTCATGACGGCTTCCCAGCCGACTTTGATCATGTAGTTGCTGATCATGACTTGGATCACAAGATCGGTCGGCCAGATTCCGTAAAAAGCGAGCGGGTAGAAAAGAAGCGAGTCGACGGCTTCGCCCACGATGGTGGACCCGATGGTTCGCACAAAGAGAAGGCGACCCTCCGTCCAGATTTTCAATTTTGCCAGTGTATAAGAGTTGGTGAACTCTCCGCAGCAGTACGCAATCAGAGAGGCTCCGACGATGCGCCAGGTTCCGCCAAAGACGCTCTCATAGGCCGCTTGCCCGGTCCAGCCGGCTGCCGGAGGAAGGTTGACGACAAACCAACTCATGAAAGTCATGAACGCCAACGCGCTAAACCCTGCCCAAACGACGCGACGAGAGCGCGCATAGCCGTAAACTTCAGTGAGCACGTCTCCGAATACGTAGCTGATTGGAAAGAAGAGCACGCCCGCGCCAAACGTAAAGCCTTTCACTGTGCAGATCTTCGAGGCGCCGATCAAGTTCGAGCAAATCAGAATCGTCACAAACGCCGCCATCACAAGGTCATAGTAGCGGTAGCTTCGTGTGCGATTTTCGGTGGAGTTTTTTCGCGCGGTTTTTGATGAGGCGTGAGGCGAGGTCTTAGATGAAGCTTGAGACGAAGCTTGGGACGAAGTATCAGCTGAAGTTTGTGAAGGGGTGTCGAGTGTGGTTGGGGTGGTCATAGGTTCCTCTGAGCGCAGGATGTATTCTGCTTGATTTGAAATGTAACCTAGCAAGCCGGAAATGGCGAAACTTTTTACCCATCGGCCGAGTATCTCTTTTTAAATCTATTTTTGAAAGAGAGGTTCTCAGGTGTCGTTGGTATCGGAGTTCGTCGTATTTTTCGTTTCGCGATTGGGGCAGGATTATTGGGAGTATGGTGGGAACTCCGCCGGCGGAGGAGTGGGAGTTGTGAATGATGGCGAGGGGGCTTCGCTCGCTACGCTTTTAATGAGAGAAATAGAAAAATAAAACGCAAAAAATGATGCTCGATTTTCGCGTAAAAAAATCAAGTGGTTCAAAATTTATTCTTGACACTGATATGGCAAAACATGCGACCTGAATGAGGAATCTGTTTATAACTCCTCTGGTT
>CAZCBS010000265.1:0-5956 GCA_964496965.1 uncultured Bacteriovoracaceae bacterium | reverse complement strand
GGACGAAGAAGATTTCAATTGTTTTCGGACGGTAACGCACCAAGCCGAATTTTTTGAATTTCATCCCCGAATCATCATGACTGAAAGTTTGCTCGAAATGATTTCTCCTGGCTCTGAGGTGAGGCTTCCATCCAAAGTACGAGCCCAGATTCAGGTACAACAAGGTCAGCTCCGCCGCTATGAGCAGCAGGGAAGAGATGCCGTTTTCTTTGATAGCAATATCAAGCGTATCAAGTCGGCAATGGTTGATGATGCTTCAGGAGGATTAGGCGAACCTTTAGAGCGGGTCATCGAGATTTTAGATTTCTTAAAAACTCGCCAACTTATTCGAGACGAAAAAGGCGCTTTAATTCCAACTTCTCAACACATTTTCATCGATCGATCGTCACCCTTTGTCGGTCAACATCATCGCAACTGGCGAATGCAAGCTATTCGAAGCGCCTCACGTCGCGATTCAAAAAATCTCCATCTTTCGCTCGCTGTTACCATGAGTGAGCAAGATGCTGCTTTGCTTCGAAATCGTATTGCGGAATTTATCGAGGAGATCTCAAGCGTGATTAAAGCGTCTCCAGAGGAGAAGCTTATGTCAATTGGAGTCGATTTCTTTGAGCTATAATTATTTTCGTACTCTTACGAATGTGATCGAAACCATTAGTGCCGTCTCTTTAAAAACGAATTCAAATTACGCCGCGGCAATATACTCGTGATGTAGTCCGCCTAGGAACTGACGAGCATCCACTTGCGTGCTATTGTTAGTACAAAGTTTAGGCTTTGGCTCTATCTGGAATGGAACATTTTGATCTAGCCCTTGATGGCATCGAGCTTGGTTATAGTATTCCTTGTACTCATCCAAGACTTTCTGCAGTTGACGCTCATTCATAAATAAAAAGTGATCCGTGCATTCTCTTTGGAGGGTCCCATTTAAGCGCTCAACGAAAGCATTGGCTTTAGGAGAACGTCTCGGACAGCGCATGATTCTGACCTTTTCGGAGCGTAGAAGATTCTTAAGAACGGCGTCTGAAAACGCCGGGTCACGATCCATGATGATGCCGTTTGGAGTTTGCTGAAACATCTGTTCTCGCAGAACGTTTGATACCCACTCACCAGTAGGATGCGATGTGACTTTCGTAGTAATCAGGACACGAGAGCGAAGGTCCATGACTACAAGGACATACATGCGTTTTAAGAGCGTAGAGTGAACGGTGAAAAAGTCCATCGCCCAGACTCGCTCATGCCTTTGAATAAACTCTCTCCAAGTGGTTGAAGGCGTGTAATTCCAAGGGTTGAGATTTGCTCTTCTAAGAATATTTCGAACTGAGGTTTCAGAAATCTCAAAGCCTAGTTTAAGCAGCTCACCGTGAATGCGCTTTGGACCCCAGAGACGATTTTCGGCCTTCATTCGAATGACAAGTTCTCGCAAATGTTTTGGTAGCGGATTCCGTCCCTTATTTGGAGTTGTCCACTTAGCGTGTGCGAGTTTTCTGTGTCAGGCAAGAATCGTGTCAGGCTTTACAATCACGCAAGCTTGCGACCAGTTCTTTATACTCAAAGCAAGTGTTGCGAGAAACGCTCGGTCAGCTTGCTGAAAGTTAGCGCGCGCAACCTGCCGTTGGAGCACTTGGATTTGATATCTGAGAAAGAGGTTCTCCTTCTCAAGTTCTTTCATCGAGGGAAGAATACGTTTGAGAAAAAGTAGGGCAATTTGGATCGGTAGAGAGCGAAGATTATCCAGCATGGCAGTGTTTTATACTCCGTTTAGATAGTAAAATCTGACGAATTTCCACTCACATGCAGATGACTCAAGCTATTGATTTCATAGCCGTATGACTTTTTGCAGAGGACACCACTCAAAAACCAGATTTTATTGGCTGCGACCAACATTGCGATAGACGACGCGAGAAAAGCGTACGATGAGGCTTTCGCATACTTGTTGAAATTGAAGAATTAAGCGGACATCACGCGAGCTTTGGTATGAATTGGGCTAGGCGAGCCCGCATTCGTTTCCGATGCCTTCGTTCTCCAGCTTTTGCAAGTTTGAGAATCTCGTTCCGGTTCGGAGGATTGAAGTTCCCTTTCAAAATCGCGGAATGTGCTTGAAGCAAATGGAGTTCGCGGTCATACCCCAGTAGCAATGCGTCACTTTCCAAGTGTATCCGTTGACAGAACTCGAACCAAAGTGAAGCGGAGATTTCAGTCTCTCCGCGTTCAATGCGCAAAAGATCTATCAGTGGAAGGTCAAGCGTGCGGGCAACGAAATCAACTTCCAGACGGAGTGTCTGCCGCGCTGATTTCATCAATTTACCCGGCGATATCAGATTGTCGCGCAGTCGCCGTCGTGATCTTGAATGTCTTTTTGTAAGAGCTGCAGGTGAACGATTGTATCGAATGTAATCGCGCGTATTCACTTTTTAGTCTCCTTGTAAATGGAGGATACGCCGTAGCGTCGAACTAGCTTTTTTCGCGCATCTTGGCTCAAAGTTCGGTAAATCTGAATCGTCGCTCGGATTTGGGACTCGGCAATAGTAGGCAAGAAGTCCCGAAGTAGATTTTTCTCTCGCTCTCTTTGTGCCTCATCGCTTTCTCCATCAATAGTCGGCGCTACGATTCGATAACTGCTCGTGGCGTACTCGGAGCGGATGCTTAAGAAATCGACGTCCCTGGAGAACTCGACGCGAATTTCTTGAAGCATGAAGTTGAGCACGTCGACGTTTTGAAGCGATCTCGCATTCGAAGAGGACTTCTTCAGATAGTGGATCAGCGCTGAGATCGCTGCGCGCATCTCATTTTCGCTTTTGAAGATTTCGTCCTGGGATTCCAAAAATCCGGGACGTCCTACGAGGTGTTGTGGAAAGAACGTCTTTTTTTTCGGCGGCATTTCTAGACCTCTCTACATAATATAATTATGTTATATGTATACATTCATAAATATATCATGTCAAAGACGACCACTTCTCAATGAATTCAAACGCTTAGACTTCAAAAGCAGTGCATGCTAAGGTGGGGGCAGACACAAAATGGGGGTCCGAGGTGGGAAAGATAAAACCACGGAAGCTGCGCGAAAAGGTGGCTGCCGAACGTGCCAAACCTGTTCGAACGTTGTTTCAAGCGCTTCTGAAGGATCATATCAAGACGCAGGATGAGAAGCAGGCACTCGCCGAGTTCCTGGGACAATCGATTCCAGCAGTGGAATCGATGTTGTATCAGGGCAGCGGCGGACTGGATTCTTGGATCAGCGCTTTTATTTTTTGCTATCAACTCGATGTTGCCAAGATCGAGGCGTTTCTTCAGAGCTATCGCACCATTTTCCGAAAGACTAAAAACAGCCGTCTCTCCGATCGCCTTTGGTTCGCGCTCGACGAGTTTTTGAGCGAGGACGAGAAGGCAAGTTGGGCCGCGCTCATTCGCTCATCTATCGAGCTCAGCTTGCATTTGCGTGGCGGAAAGAAAGTCGGATCTGAGTCGTTGAATCCTAAAAAATAGGTTTTTCTCGGATGATAAAGAAAACTTCGACTGGCGTGGGCTGATTCTTATTTCATGCGCCCACAATAGAAGTCCTAGTTGTGTCGCCATATTCACAGTCGTTTATATTCAGATTTATTTTACTTTATGAAGGAATGAGTGGAGTATCTATCCACTCAAAGACATCGCGCATTTCACAGACTGATAGAACTGTCGGCTATTCGAGCGGGTCTTCAAAATGAAATTGACCCGGGATCAGATTTCGGGGGCGTCTAAATGATAAATGAATCAAAATATCCGATAAATTTTCCAGTTCCAACATATCGAAATCCAGCTGAAAAATTGACCGCAATTTCCGGAATTTTTCGCGCTGGAAGAAAGCTGCGTGGTTATACTCAGATCGATGTTGCTAATCGTTTAAGCACCTCGCAAAGCTGGATATCCAAAGTTGAATCCGAGCTAGGTCTTCCAAACGCCGATCAATGGTTTGATGCCTGCCAGCTTTTTCGAATTAACTCAGACTATAGTTACTGTTCTGGAGTGATTGATAACTGTCAGATAGCCAAAGACGATATAGGAATGATTTATCCAGACAGTTATTTCAAGGTCCCTAAAAAATATGCGCGTTCCGCAGCGTCTAGAGTTCGAGATATAAGGCCTTTCATAAGATTTTTTCAGCAACAATTGGGACGAGAAGCTCTGGATCAATTTCTAAAGTCCGAAAGGATTGATCCTGACTTTTTCTTAGTTTTAGATAATCGAATCAGCATCCAATTTGTGATCAAACTTTTGTCCGAGCTTAGTCGCAGAGGCGCCCTTTATCTTGCAGAGCTTCAAAGGCTCACAGCCTGGGTAAGGGAACCAGACGCTCATGGAAGGCTTCATCAAGATTACGACATGACATCAAACGCCCGAGATGTGCTTTCCGCTTGGGTTCTCAACAGCAAGCACTATGACTCAAACTACGAGTACAGTTTTGTTAGCGATCGAACAAATGCTGTTACGATGACCCTGACTCCGCGTGACCATGTTGAGTCCAGTGTTCTAAGAGTTGCGTTTCTCGACGATTTTATTTGCCGGTATAAGAAAGAATATTTTAAGCAATTCGCTCGCTACGGAAAACTTTATACTCAAGACGTCGAAGTCGTCGATCGAGAATGTATTTTCCGCGGAGGATCGCGCTGTATTTACGACATCAGCTGGCATTCTTGAATGAAAATTCAGGAATTCACTTTTTTACTATGAGCATATTGAATTGATACGAGTACGACCTTCCGATGTCGGTATCGAGAAACTCGATAGATTGGATCTCAGGTATACGGCTTGCCAAAGCCACAAAGTCAGTCTTGGAAAACCATGACCAATCATCAGATTCCACCTTTAACCCAAGTGGCCTTCTAAATAAGGTCTTAAGACGCCTTTTGATGCGGCCAAAATTTGAAAGATATTTCGTGTCGATATATTTCAATTCTTTGTAATTTCTGGATGAAGGATTTCTGATGATCCTCCATATCCAATATCCCCAATGTCCTTTGTTCCGAATGTGCGAAATTAAAATTCGGCTACCGCTCTTGCTCACTCTTAACAACTCTCGAATGACATTCTCGGCATACTCGACATTTGGGAAATACTGGAAAGTCTCCGCACAAATGGCGAGGGAAAACTGTTCCGGCGGAAATTTTGAATTTGTAATGTCGTCGACTGAAAAAATCGCGTTATTGATTTGTCTTTCCGTGACAACGGATGTTGCAGCCTGAATCAAGTCTTGGGCGAAATCAACACCGTGTACTTTTTCGCACGTGTCCGCGAAGCATAGAGTCAGCAATCCGTTGCCACAGCCGAAATCGACAAGGGTATCGCCATTATTTGGCCTCAAAATACCAGCAAATGCTTCATATGTATTCTTTAGTGCAGCCGCATCTAGGCCAACTTGCCTTAGCAGTACTGGATCTTGCGCTCTTAAATTCCAAAACTCTTTCCAACGAGCGAGAGAAGTAGACTTGTTTAGCACTTGGTACTTTCTCCTTGGATAAGAAAGAGCAAATAACAGGTCGAATCTAATTCGATTGTAGGGGTGTTGCGTTCACACGCCACGTATATGTCGGTCTCAAATATCCGCGTGCCCCTGCCGATTCCTTAAATAAAACGAGACTCCACGAAGGCTCCATTGGATTGGAACTCGTAGTGTCTGCCGAGACACCGATGTCGACGAATTTGTATTTCTTCGTGCGCGCCCAGCAAACCGCTTCGTAAAATGCTCTTTGTACAGGACCTTCTTTTTGATGTTCTTGAAGGCTAACTGTATAGAAAATTAATAGAACGTTCGGATTGCAGTGGAATGTATAGACTGCACCGATCATTTTTCCATCTTTTCGAACAGCGAAAAGCTTGAAGTGATCTTTGGGAAACAATTCCCGAAGTTTCTTCAATTCTTCAAGCGTGTGCGCTGGTTTTGCGCTGTGCTTGGCTTTGTTGATGAGCAGAACTTCGTAGAAAG
>CAZCBS010000264.1:0-5980 GCA_964496965.1 uncultured Bacteriovoracaceae bacterium | reverse complement strand
ACTTCCGCGAAATCACAAAGATGCTCGGCTTCAAGAACCGCAAGCGTTCCGATCGCCGTCATGAACTGCGGGCCGTTAATGAGCGCCAGACCTTCTTTGGGTCCCAAACGAATCGGCTTCAGTCCCGCGACCTTGAGCGCTTGGGCGCCGCTCATTTCCTTGCCCTTCACTCGCGCGCGGCCTTCGCCGATCAATACCAGGGCGAGATGAGAGAGTGGCGCAAGATCGCCGCTGGCTCCGACCGACCCTTGCTCAGGGACAAGCGGGCACACTCCGCGATTCAAAAGAGCCAGGATCTGCTCGATGAGCTTTAAGCTCACGCCAGAATTTCCGATCGCAAGATTCGATGCGCGCAACAAAAGCATCGCACGCGACTGTGCGTCCGAGATGTAATTTCCAACGCCTACGGCATGGGATCGAATCAGATTATATTGAAGGGTCTCGAGATCGGCGTCTTGAATACGAACATTCGACAAAAGACCGAAACCTGTGTTGATTCCGTAGAAAGTGTCTCCACTTTCGACTTTGGTCCGCAAAAACTTGTGGGCTTTTTCGATTCGTTTGACCGCCGCAAGCGACAGCTCGACCTTTCGGCCATTGAGTGCGACATCGCGAACATCTTCCAGGGTGAGAGCACGAGCTCCGAGCTTGAGGGATTCCATACGACTCCTAAAAACTAATCCAATGCTGCGCGCAGATCTTGAATCGAGCGCTTTCGATCTTTATGCGAGAAAATCGCGGATCCGGCAACAAAAACGTCTACGCCGGCTTTTCTGAGGCGGCCGATGTTATCGGCTTTGATTCCACCGTCGATTTCGATCAGAAACGGGCGATCTCCGCGCATCTCGACCAAGCGCTCAACCTTCGAGACAGCGCTTTCAATAAATTTTTGGCCACCAAAACCCGGGTTCACGCTCATGATCAGGACAAGATCGATCTGATCCAAAACCTCTTCGATCGCGCTCAAAGGCGTCGAAGGATTGAGCGAAACTCCCGCCTTACAACCCTGCTCGCGGATATGACAAAGCACTCGATGAAGATGCGGAGTCGCTTCAGCATGAACCGTGATCACGTCCGCACCAGCTTTAGCAAAATCTTCGATCCATTGGTCAGGACGCGAAACCATCAAATGGCAATCCATCGGAAGCTTCGTATGCGGACGCAACGCTTCGACAACCAGCGGACCAATCGTAATGTTCGGCACAAAGTGGCCATCCATCACATCGACATGGATCCAATCCGCCCCAGCTTGTTCGACCTCGGCAATCTCACTCCCCAATTTCGAGAAATCGGCCGATAAAATCGAAGGCGCCAAAAGCGCTCTCTCAGTAGGAATAACGATGGGTTTTCCGCGGGTTGTCATTTTAGCCTCAGGTTTGATGTCACCTTAGCAAAAAACCAAAAGGTGGTCGCCTACTTTTGGTTGAGAGCTGCGTCATAAAGCGAATTAATCAGCTATTGATGTAAGAAATCTGGAATCAGGATCATTAGAATTCATGATGCGACATTATGTCATTTAATAATTTTTGCTTCTCGCCCATTTTTCATACAACGCGCTCACCTCGATCGAAATCGCTTGATCGAGAAACTCATTTAGAAACTTTGGAGAATTGATTTATGAAAAACTTGCTGATTATCGGAATGCTTTCTCTTGTCGCATCAGTAGCAAACGCCGCGACTCTTAGCTGCACGACAAATATTCACCACGATCCACGCATCGTCTCTACCGACTTCACCTTGAATTCCGTTGGCAGAAATCAAGCGCAAGTTACCGTGCAAACCCGTGGCGGAATGGCTCAATTCATGACCCAACCACGAAATATTCTCGTTCAAGCACAAGCTTATGGTCCTGAAGTCGTCCAGTACTTCAACGCCAAGGAAGATTTCAATCTTGAAATCGTGTTTCAGCCCATGAATGGTGAGATTCACGGCACTTACATCGGCGACATTCTCGGCCGCCGAGTTCAAGCTCCTGTCGTTTGTGTGATGGCCTCGAACTAAGTTCGATTGTTCAATCGGATGCTTAAAAGATCCCGGAAAGCGGAAGCGTTCCGGGATCCTTTATTTTTAGGCTTCTATTTAGACTGTTCACAAAACGTGAATGACATTTTCCTGATTGTGAATTTACATGTTGCACAATGTGAACATCATTCGTACTACGGCATCCGATGAAAGCCGCGAAACACGCCACGTCTGCTTCACCGAATTTGTACCAATTCACGAGCTATCGAGCTTTCTTGGTCGAATATCTTTCGATGCAAAAAAAGAGAAAACCAAGCTTTTCTCTTCGCAACTGGTGCAAGCAGCTGGGAGTCAAGAGTCCCTCCACTCTCAATATGATTCTTCGAGGGAAGCGCAATCCGGGACCGGAACTCGTGGATCTGTTAGTTGCGTATTTTGGGTTCAGTAAAAATCAAAAAGAATATTTCGAAGCGCTCGTTAAATTAGAAAAAGCAAAAAAAGACTCGAGCCGAAGTACTCGCGTGATGGAGACACTTCGATCACTTCATCCCGAAAACAATTTCAACCTTATCGATTTTGACATCTTTTCCGTGATCTCGAATTGGTACTTCTATGCGATCAAGGAAATGAGCAGCCGTGAGGACTTTCGAGAAGATCCGGAATGGATCTCGAATCAGCTTTTTAAAAGGATACCGCCAAAAACGGCGAAAGAGGCACTCTCCATCCTATTGCGAACCGGCCTATTTAAACGAGACGGTAGAGGTTTTCTTCAAGCTACGAATCAACAAATCACAACAGGAGCTGACATTTCGCACGAAGGCCTGAAGCGGTTTCACGAACAAATGACGGAGCTTGCTCGTGAAAGCATCAGAACGGTACCTATCGAATATCGGGACATCAGTAGCAGCACATTCAACCTCGACCCCCAGGATCTTCCGGCATTCAAGCAAGAACTGAGAAAGATTCGAAGGGAACTTTATCTGCGCTTTGAAAAGCCCAAGGCCAAAGCGACTTACCAACTCAATTTTCAGCTATTTCCACTCACAAAACTAGAAAAAGGGAGAGACGAACAATGAAGACAATGACAGTAGCGGCATTAATATTTTTCGGCCTACTCACTCAAAACGTTTTAGCCGGATCAAATGCGGAAAACGGCGGCGATGGAGTACTCCGAGATCATAAAGTCTATTCTCTTGATTTAGTGGAATACGGGTTGGAGCTAAGCCCGTATCTAGAGCCCGGCTCGCAGACCGCGAATTCATGGATTATCACGAAAGTGGACGAAAAGCTGCAAGATGTATCTCTAGAGGTTCGTCAACAACTCGCTAGAAAGCTAACCCGCATCGCTTACGCTTATCCTTTCTTGTGGAGCCCGATATCCGGAGTCCTAGAGAATTACGAGTGGCTTTTTCTGAATGTCCCTATGCAATATACTCACGACTCAAATACGGCGATCAACCTGGGAACCACTATCCGAATTGCCAATCATGACGGAGCATATATTCGGGTCGACCGAAATGCCTTTGCGCTCATGCCAGCATCGAATCAAACCGCGCTCCTATTGCATGAAATGGTCTATGCCTCTTTTGCCGATGTATGGAGTGATCGCAGTAGAATGATCAACGCATTTCTTTTCAACAAGAAATACTCAGCAGATACCTTAGCGCTTCGTGAATATATTCGGAAGTTATCCGGACTATTGGGAGATGGAAATGACGTCAATTCTTTCTCAAATCAAGCGGAGTGGTTAGCGGTTGCTTCGTTTCGCGATGGATTTTCCTTCGAAGAATTCTGGCAAGCGTCAACGCCGATCAGCAATACGGATTTCACTGGGATGCTTCAGCGGCAGATCTTTGATGAATTTCGCGACGATGATGACAAAGTGTTAATCGAGAATGTTTCACTATTTAAGTGGTCCCAAGAAGTAAGGTGGAACAAAAACAGCGCCGGCGTTTGGAGGGCGTACGATCCTTGTATTGGAAGTGTATGCGTGATGGAAAATCAATTACGCTCTTATCACGGAACACGCTATTTTGATGCGGGCGCTCGAAGCTTTGAACTTTTACGCGGACAATACCTCAAAGACGACTTAACGGAGTACGTCAAGGACTCTACTGTTCCGTGGATCCAGTTTGATTTGAACGAAAGTGGAACATTGCGAGCCCAATCCGTATCTCCAAACGGTGATGAGGTGGTGATTGAAATTCGTAAGGCGAACATCGCTCCCGATGTCATTCATTACATCCAGAAAGAAAGTCGGAAAGTCTCAGGTGTCACTCGAGTAAAATACTCTCTCTTGTGGGCAAGAGAATAACGGAATTTAAAATGAAAGGCTGGTTTTATATGAAATACATTTTTGGTTTGTTATTGATGCTGGTCGGAACTCAAGCGCACGCAGGGACTAGTTGCGTGAATCTAGCGATCTCAGCGGCTAAAGGAATTTATTCCTTAAATGCAGAAGGGCAACCCGTTTCCAAAGTGGACGTTCGCGTAAATCCAAAAAACTCTTCAAACGCAGTAAGTCTGATTGTCATGGTCAATGGCCATTCGTATTTGGTGGCCCTCACGCCGGTCTCGAACGCCGGTGACTCTACGGCAGGATGCGCCTCGGTCGACTACGTCATTGCATATCCGTACGCCAATCTGATGCCGCAATAGATATTTCCTGCGCGACATTTTCCGATGAGATCTCGGCGTAAATTTTAATCCACTATGGGACGCAATCTCTCACAGCCTTCAAATCCCGATTCAAAGGCGTGAGATCAGTCTTCCCGCCATCTCCGCTAGAAATCATTCCAGGTCGCGCCAACAAATGCTGATCCCCATCAATCAGCTCTTTTGAAAACGCACGACGAACAGAATCGTCCAAACATGCGGAATAGTTTTTTCCAGAAATCAAAATCCATTTCACCTCGCGCCGTTGGGCCGCGAGATTGACCGTTTGGCAATCCGCAAGCTTGGTTTGCCTACCGGTATAGAAACGAATCAGATTTTTGTAATCGTTGAAATGCCCGTAAGGTTGCCCCCCCTCGACCATCACCACTTCGTCGCGGCAGTCTCCGCCAACTTGAATGTACGGGATAAATCGTCGCAAAGAAGGAAAAGACTCCGGCGCAAGTTGCAAAGGAGAAACCAAAATCACCGTCGCTCCCACCATGACGACAATCATGAGCGCGCGATAAAACCCGCTTTCCCGCTTCTCGAGCCAAAACGCCAAAGGCTGCGCCGCAATCAGCGCCATGAACGGATAGGCAGGAACGAAGTCTTGCGGATATTTCACTCGAAGACATGAGACTCCGATGATCACAATCGCGGCGGCGCTCGCGGGCACCATGAACTCGGCTCGACGAAACCGAAAGAACACGACTCCCCAGACGATTCCAACCGCCAAAAAAACGGACCAAGGCAGATAACCCCAGCGCAGAACATCGAGAAACAAGAACGGATCAAAGGCTTGTTGCACTTCGGCTGGCACCGGAGCGCCCGCGAAAACGCCCATCCAGTATTCACGAACGATATCCCAACCGCCAATGACTCCGGTCAAGATCCAAATCAACGATCCCACGCCTAGAGCAACCGCAAGCGAGATCAGCCAAGACTTGAGCTTCGGAAAAATATCGAGCCTGAAAAGATGGACGATCAACATCGTCGGATAGAGCAAAAGAGCGATGGGCGATTTGAACCAGATTCCCAAACCCGCCGCGACGCCCGCTAAAGCGTACTTTCCGCGTTCCCAAAAAATGAACGACGCCAGAATAAAAAAGAGCATCACGCCATCCAAATGCGCGTTCAATCCGTCGCGGATAAAGTCGCGGCTCAAAACCAAAATCACGCCGGCTACCAGGCCCAGAATGTTGGACCGGAGAAGCCTTCCCAGTGAAAACGTCAGCATCACGCAGCCTACGGAGAACAACCCTGGCGTCAGCTTGGCAACCCACGTCTCGGGACCGAAAAGTCTCATGACCCAGCCGCTTAGAACGAAGAACGCCACAGGAAGATGCGAGGGAAACGAAGAGGC
>CAZCBS010000263.1:0-6021 GCA_964496965.1 uncultured Bacteriovoracaceae bacterium | reverse complement strand
CGTCCTGATTTTTCCGACGTGGTGATGGCAACACACGCAAAGAGAGCTGGGCTCGCCGATCAACTCGAGAAGATCCGGAACTACATTTACTGCGGTGACGCAGAGTCAGCCGAAGCGCTCCTTTTGCCTCTGCTTTCGGAGGAGTCGTTTGGAGAATGCACGCTGGAGCTCGCGCGCATTCGTCTTCTTCAGAACCGCCTGGACGAGTCGCTGGACGCGCTGGATCGATCGCTTGGCGTCGAGACGTTGAGCGATGCGAGCCGAATGTCGTGTTATCAGCTTCGAGGAGATGTCTTGATTCGCCTTGGACGTTCCAAGGAAGCGGTCGCAGATCTCAAACGCGCTATTTCCCTTGCCGAAACCTTTAAAGTCGCAAGCTCGGCATTTTCAGCTCATGCCTTTCTTGTGAAAGCGTACGTCGAGCTCGGCGATTCCGAAAACGCGCATACCGCGCTTCGAACCCTCAAGATGCAGCTTCAAACGCTCGAAGAATTAGAATCTGAAGAGCTCTGGCTTGATCGACTTTTGACTTTGATTCGAACAGAAGCGCTGATGCATCAAAGTTCAGCTCATATCGCTCTCGCGGAAGCGCACGCGATCGCCCAGCATCTGGGTGATCAAGCTACGGTCAGGCGCTGCTTGAACGATGCGAGTCCAGGCGCGGATTTTAAAACGCTCACGACCGACGGGCGAAAAATCGTGAACTCCTACAATGGTTGGAGTTATTTGCCGTTTCGAGAGCTGATTTTGATTCGTACACCCAAGGGATTGGTAAAGTTGGACTCTCGGCCGGTGATGCAAAAAATCCTGATGGAGCTCATTCTGTGTCCTGACGGAATGGACAAAGAAGCTCTTTTTAACAAAGTGTGGAATTTGGAATTCGATTCCGAGCGTCACTCGCCGCATCTGCTGGCGACTCTTTCGAAGCTGCGAAAGCTTCTTCCTCCTGGCGCGCTCCAGGTGAGTGATGGAAAGGTCAGGTTGGTTTAAAATGCGAAGTCTTCGTCGCGCGGGTTTTTCGATGTTGCTGATGGTTGCAGCTTTAGGCAACGCAATACACTCTTTCGCGGCCGAAAATCTCGAAGCTCTCGCGAACGAAAGGTTTGCAGCAATCTCCGCGTCTTCGGCCGAGTCGATTCCGCGGGAAAAAATTGAATCGCTTTGGAAAGGGATTCAAGAAGATTGGTATAATACGAACTTGCCGCTTCGAATTGGAAAACCGAAAGTCGAGCCATCGTCACTGTTGCAGGCTCGGCTCACGGGAATTATCCAAAATCTCATTGCACGCGATGCAATCAAGACGCTTTCGCCTGAAATCAAGAAAAAGCTCGAGCTCGACGGTTTGAACTGCCGATTCGAGGGGCACTGCACTTCAATCGACGGGCTTTATCTTCCGCTCAATCATCTGATTTTTCTGGATAGCACGCTGTCTCAGAAAGAATTGCAGCATGTTTTATTGCATGAGCTGATTCATGCTTATCAGTTCACTTACCGGTTGCCGATCGATATTGCGACGCTGGCCGATCTGGTGGCCAAAGAAAAACTTAAGCAAGAAGAAGTCGGTCTTTACCTCGATTACTATTATGAATCGCAAGCCAACTGGAAGGCGCTTCAATTTGATTTTCCGGATCAGTGGTACTTCTCGATTAGCAAGAGTCAAAAACTTCAAATCGGATTATCACGCCTTTTGCTCTCAGGAGGGGTGGCTTACGCCGCTATAGGCACGAGCGCGGGCACAGGGTTCGCGATTTATGGCGCGGGCTGGTTGCTCGGTGTTGCGTATGGAAATGCGATGGCGAACCGTCTACTTCCAGAAGTAGCGAAGAGCGAAAGCTGGTTTACCTTAGGCAATACACCAGGAAACGAAGTCGTTGCAGCGACGACTCTTCCCGAGTTAGTTCCAATCGACGATACGTTTACGAGAATTAGCAGCTTCGCGGCTTATAATTTCGATTTTCATCGCGACTACGGAGCAGCGATTCAAAAATACTATTTCGGCAACGAACGCTTCCTCTTTCGCAATGACCGCAACGATCTAGCAATCTACAATCAGCTTCACGATCGCTATTATGAACGCATCGGATTGAGCACCGCGCTCGAAAACGAGTCCGCATGTGTCGCATTGCTTTCCAAAATCCGTTCGGCAAACGTCGTGCCTCTCGTGACTTGGCTCACGCTTCCTCGAGAAGAAATCGAGACTTGTTCAGTTTATCGCAACGAGGGAAAAGACGATGGCCGATCCCAATACCTAGACGGGCTACTGTATCCGCAAAATCAGAGCGACCCATTCCACACAGGCTTTCCAGGAACCGAAGGCAGTCGCCCCGGCTTGACGATCTTGCCTCAGCTTCGAGTTTTGCCGATTAAATGACAAGAAATCAGCGGAAAATCACAAAGCAGCGGGAATAGAATTGAAAAAACCGAGCCGTTCCGGCCAGGATGGCCAAAAAGGAATTGCGACAGGATGTCGCAGCGAGGCTTTTTTAAATTCTATTCCAGCTGCTCTGTGATTTTACTTAGTCTCTTCGACAACCTGCCCGCCTTGAATCGACAACACGCGAAGATCGCGCATGAGCTGGCCGTCTTTGAACGAGATGAGCCCGGTCACACCACGAAGCTTTTTCGTGTCGTGGATCTTATCGAGAAGATCCGAGCGCGAGTAAGAAGATCCTGCGGATTGGATTGCGTTGAGCACAACCAGGCCCGCGTCGTAGGCAAGTGCGTCCATGCCGGAAGGCTCGCTTCCGAATTGCGATTTGAACTGATCGATGAACTTGCGGACGCGTTCGGATTGGCTGCTCGGAAAGAAAGCGTCGACGAAAAGCGCACCTTCGGCGTGCTTCTCCGCGCGCGAGATCAGCTCGGGGGAATTCCAGGCGGACGTGCCGAGGAATTGCACATGATCCACGTCACGATACGCGAACGTCGGAAGAATCTGTCCGCTGATCTTAGGATCGTCCGCGATAAAAACCGCGTCGTAATCGACGATCGGAGGCAGGCTGTAATACTGCTCGGTTTTGCGATTTCTCTTTTTGATCTGATTGACTTGGCGCTGGCGAGCTAGCTCATCCAGCTCATCCTGACGAGCTTCGGTGTAGTAAAGGCCCGAGAGCTTATCGACGACTTCGCGGAAATCAGTTTCGGTGGTCGCGTAATCTTCAATTCCAACAACCTGTCCGCCCATGCTTTCGACCGCATCCCAAAAGTATTGAGCGCTTTCGTCGCCCACTTGTCCCTTGGGGTAGAGAATCGCAAAGCGACGAAGACCGCGGTTTTGAATCGCATAGCGCGCGATTTCGTAGGTCTGCATCTGAAGCGTCATTCCGCCTTGAACAACATAGTTGTCCGACGCTCCCACGTGACGAGCCAGCGAGATCAGAGGTACGCCCAGCTCGGCGGCGCGACGAGTGACTTGATCGATTCCTTTGCTGAGAAGAGGGCCAATGACCGCAGCGACATGATGCTTGGAGACCAAGCGATTGAGTGCCTTGATCGTTTGAGCAGCGTCGTCGCCGCTGTCTTCGACCGCAAGCTGGATTCCGGTATCAGGAGACTCGAGATCAAAAATTCCGAACGCTTGCGCGATGGCTTGAAGATTACGTTGACCAAAACGAGCAAACTTGCCTTTCAGTGGCAAGAGAACTCCGATCGTCTTGCGATCGATCACTTGTTCGACGCGGCTTTTCAAAAGCTCGCGCGCCTCTGGGGCGTAAGGACTGTTAGGGAAATTGGCAGTCAACAAACGAAGATGAGTTTCCGCTTTGCCATCTAATCCCAGCTGTTTTTCTTTGGAGCCCAGGCGAAACAAAAGCGCGTCCGCCAAAGGCGAAGTTTCGTTTTCGCGATAAAGATCGTTGAGCTGTTGGGTTCCGATGAGCTCTTTGAGCGAATTATCGAGAGAAGTCTCGATGATTTTTTTAAGCTCGGGAGTGAGTGGGTTGACTTCGCGGCTGGCGATTAGGATTTCTCGGGCTGCTTCGAAATCAAACTTGCGCTTGCTGTAGATTCCCGCTTTCAGAAAACGAAACTTGAGTCGATTATCGGCATCGAGCTTCGAGATATCGACAAGTCCTGCCGAGCGTTCGGCCGCATCGATCTGTCCGGCATCGAACTGCGCTTTCGCCAAATTGTAAGTCAGATAAGGCGTAAATCCGGGATTTGAGGAATTGAGCTGAATCGCGTTCTGAAACTGCTCAATCGCTTGATCCGGGCGACGAGTGAGAAGCAGGCAAAGCCCGCGCATATTGGCGACTTGAGAAAGAAGCGGGCTCTTGGGATAGCGGCGCTCAAAACCTTCCAGGCGCGTGATGGCGGCATTGTAAACTTGGTTGGAGTAAAGCTTATGGACTTCGTTGTATTCGCGCAGGTCGGGAGAGGTCTCCGCTCCGTTAGCATTGAGTGGCGCGCTTTCTGGATTGGGCGCAGCTGAAATCAAAGTTCGCTTTGCCGAATATGCGGGCGCCGCTTTTTCGACAGGCTGATCCGCGTGTTGTTGAACGGAGTCCGTCGCACAGGCGGTGAGCGCAAACAAAGTACCGAACCCCGCATGAGCGAGGCGAATGGAAAGGCGTGAAGTCATGGGGGTATTTTAAACCGAACGCGCCTAGTCGAAAAGGGTTTTCACCTTTTCAAAGAAGCTATGGTGCATCGGGTGGGCGCCATCGGATCCGCTTTCCTCAAAACGGCGCAAAAGATCCTTCTGATCGTTGTTGAGTTTCGTCGGAATCTCAACAATAACGCGGACTAGCTGGTCGCCACGGCCGTAAGCCCCCAGTTTGGCCAGGCCCTTGTTCTTGAGTCGGAACGACTTATGAGATTGTGTCCCGGCGGGAACTTTCAGCTTTACTTTGCCTTCGATGGTCGGAACTTCGATCTCGGCGCCCAAAGCGGCCTGAGTGAAGGTGATCGGCACTTCGCAGATCACGTCAAATTCGTCGCGAGTGAAGAACTCGTGAGGAAGAATATTGATGACGACATAAAGATCGCCAGGCATCGCGCCACGCTCGCCTGCTTCGCCTTCGCCTGTGAGTTTTAGGCGTTGGCCGGTATCGACGCCGGCTGGGATTTTGACCGCGATCTGACTGCGTTTTTGAATCTGTCCCGAGCCTCGGCAGTCGGAGCATGGGTTTGGAATCGTTTGGCCTGCGCCGTTACATGCAGGGCAGGGGCGAGAGATCGCGAAAAAGCCTTGTTGATAACTGACTTCGCCTCGTCCACCGCATTGACGGCAGTTTTCAGGCTGAGTTCCGGGCTTCGCTCCCGAGCCTTCGCAGGTATCGCAACGAACGTTGCGAGGAACGGTGATGACTTTTTCGGCGCCGAACGCCGCTTCTTCGAAAGTAATGTCGACCGTGGTTCTGAGATCCGCGCCTGGGCGTCCGCCACGACGGCGGCCCCCGCGTCCTCGTGCGCCACCGGCTCCAGCCGCGCCAAAGATGTCGCCAAAGATATCTCCGAAGATATCGTTGATGTTCGCGCCTCCGAAACCTTGCTCAAATCCGCCGAAACCGCCAAATCCACCCCCGGCGCCGCCAGCGTTTGCCGCATGTCCGAACTGGTCATACATTTGGCGCTTTTGCGGATCAGAGAGAACTTCGTAAGCTTCCGAGACTTCTTTGAACTTTTCCTCAGCGGCTTTGTCACCCGGATTTTTGTCCGGATGAAACTGTACAGCCAGCTTGCGGTAAGCTTTCTTGATCTCTTCGACTTGGGCACTTCTGCCGATGCCGAGGACTTCGTAGTAATCTCTCTTGGTCGCCATGGTTTTTTCTTCCCTGTAATCGGCCCGAAGCCTGCTCTCAAGATCGCAACAAGCCCCTCAGCGATTTGGAAGTCGCTGAGGGGCTTGTACGATTTATCTTGCGTGCAGATTAGACTTCTTTGAAGTCCGCATCAATCACATCGTCAGACTTTTTATCGCCGCCGGCTTGCGCGCCTTGAGCTCCCGCTGTGTGAGCTTCGGCTCCGCCGTTTCCAGCTGCGCCTTGAGCACCTGCCGCGCCGGCTCCAGCCGTGCGGTAC
>CAZCBS010000262.1:0-6022 GCA_964496965.1 uncultured Bacteriovoracaceae bacterium | reverse complement strand
GTCGTCGGGCAGGCGCACTACGTCGTCACCGGTGACGACGGCTCGTTCGCGTTCGTGTTGATCGCGGAGGCCAGGATCTTGTTTTCGCTTGAGACAAGAATCGCCGCGATCGGGCGATCTGAGGCGTAGCGAGGGCCTTGTCGATTGACTTGTTGAGCAAGCGTTCGCGCGAGCTTCATCCATTGCTCGTCGTTTTGGTGAAGAGGTCGCTGAAGAGGCTGATGAAGAGGGCTCGGGTTCGAGCTTGGAAGCGGCAGGGCGACAGGTCTCGCGATTGAAGAGGCGTTCAGGTCAACGATGGTCTCGTCACTCTCGGTTTTTAAATGATCATCATAGATCGAAAGCGAGCCTGTGATCCGCTTGGCCGCGACTTTCACGATGCCCAAGATCGATTCTGACAGCTCAAGCGTCGTATAGATGCGTTGGCGGGTGATTCGCCTGGCTTGCTCCGGCTTATTATCGTAAATCGCTTGAATCAATGCAACCGGAGCGGTTTCGATCGGCGCGCAGTCTCGTGGACTGGTTGCGCGATAAACCGTGTTTCCATCTCTGAGGATGGCGATGTCGAGAAGCGCGTTGTCGTCATTTGAGTTCGGCGAGTTCGGCATTTTACGATTGGAATAACACAACTAGAGAAGTTTCGAGGGTTCGTTTTTGCGAAATTGTACGCATGAGATCTCTTGAACAGCCGACCGCTTCCAGTTAAACTTGAGCTACATAAACGGAGCTTCCATTGAACCCGATAGAAAAAGAAAGCGCTACGAAGTCTGCTCTCATTATCAAGACAGTCCGTCGCGAGCGCGGATGGACTCAGGCAGAGCTTGCGACCCGTTTGGGAATCTCTCAGAGCGCCCTTTCCAAACTGGAAGCCGGAAAATTAGTGCCTTCGTCTTTGCTTTGGTTTAGCTTTTGTGCGATGGCTGAAATTCAGCCAGAATCACTGGTTTTTGGTGTGCCACAAAAGATTTCCGAAGTATCTAGATGAGTCTTTCCGACAGTTCAAAAAAGAATCGAAACACGCTTCGTAGCGCGTCGCTTGAGAATCGTTGCGATGGTTGCCAGCTTCGTCGCGCGCTTTGTATCTGCGAAATTATTCCAAAGTTAAAGTTATCAACAAAATTAATTGTATTAATGCATCTTCGGGAGACGCATCTCACGACCAATACCGCGAAGCTTGCCCGAGTGGCGCTCGAGGATTCGGAGATCCGGATCCGTGGCGAAAAGGGAAATCCCATGAGCGACGAAGGATTGGTGACGGAAGATCGTCAGTCGCTTTATCTTTTCCCAAGCAAAGAAGCGGTTACGCTGACTCCTGAGCTGGTGGCATCCTATGAAAAGCCCATCACCTTGATCGTGCCCGATGGCAGTTGGAGACAAGCAAAGAAAGTCGGGAAGAGGGAGCCTGCGCTCGCCACGGTGCCACAGGTGAAGCTTCCTCCGGGGGCATTGTCCACGTATCGACTCAGGCGAGAGCCGAACGAGGAAAGCGTTTCAACTTTCGAAGCGATTGCAAGGGCATTAGGCGTGATCGAAGGTCCCGCGATCCAAGAGAAGCTGGAATATCTTTTCGACGTGATGGTGGAGCGCTTGCTTTGGAGCAGGGGAGTTTTGCCCAAGGATGAGTGTCGCTACCCGATTCCCCAGGCTGCAATTGATGAGTTCTACATCGCGGGCTGTCGCGGCTAGCGGCTTTCGTTTGGATGAGTCCGCCAGCATTCGGCAAGATCAGGCAAAATCCGGTGCAAAGGTTGCATTTTCTAAGATGCATTGGAGCATTTATTTATGGGAGTTCAAAAACCGACTCGGCACACTCGTCGGATGAGAGCCGTTCCTGCACGCGTTGAGAGAATTCATATGGATGTGCGGGATGTTCTGAATCGAAGAGCTGAAATTGCTCGGGCAGCCCGGATCGAGCGCACCCCTCAGGCTTCCAGTGAGATTGGAAGCCAGCGCTTGCCTCTTTTTGGCATCCATGAGGGAGACGGGGGCTATATCGGCTATGACGTCAGCGGGACGGGGCCTGCCGGAGTATTGAACCAGCCTCTGGGTGGGGAGCGGCGCCCTGGAATGCCAACCGTTAGAGTTTCTCGGGAACAGATGGTTCACTCAGGAGCAGGAAAGAGGGCCAAGCGCGCGAAGAGGGCTAAATAGGCGTTTAATTTATTTGAACTTTGCTGGTACATTGATTATGAGAACCATTATCAATTTCGCCTCTGCGAGAAGGGTTTGGGTAATCGTGTGCTGCAGCTTCTATTTTCGTTTTTGCTTCTTTTGAACGGTACCCCATCCGCTCATGCGCAGGCGGCGGACTCGGCCCCTCGAACTCTGGTGCATCTACTCGATTATCTCGCGCGCGATTATGCTGGCGCTGTTCAGGATGGCAAAGTCATCAGCGAATCCGAATATGCTGAGCAAAAGGAATTCGCGAAAAAACTCGAAGAGCTCGAAAAGCAGGTCCATTATCCGGCAAGCTCCTCGGGCGCGCATTCGGCCGAAGTTTCTTCGATTGATCAGCGAATCCATCAGCTCAATCAGCTCATTCATGACAAAGCTTCGCCTGAGAAAGTGGCGGATCTCGCAAGCCATGTCCGTGCGGACGTGATCCGGCTTTCCGGAATCACAACGACGCCAGCCCAGGCTCCCGATCTCGCGCAGGGACAGAAGCTTTTTGCTCAACGCTGCGCCGCTTGCCACGGCGCTCAAGGTTACGGCGATGGAGTCGCGGCCGCATCCTTAAATCCGAAGCCGATCAATTTTCATGATCCTAAAGTGATGGCGAGCCTTTCGCCTTTGCAGATTTTTCACGCGGTTCGTTTGGGAGTGGATGGAACGCCAATGGCGGCGCAAGCGGATCTTTCGGATCAAGACACTTGGAACATCTCGTACTTCGCGCTTTCATTTTACAACGGTTCAAGCGGCGGATCGAATGGTTCCTCAGGAGGCTCAGGCGGAAATACTCTTGAAATCGGTCGTCGCAAATTGACTGAAGCTGGAGAAGAGTATCGCGCGGGTCGACTCGCTGAAGCCCAAGACAAAGCGCTTGCCGCTTATCTCGAGGGTTTTGAGCCGATGGAGCCCAAGCTCAAGGCCAACGATCCGGAGTTCGTCACCAAGATCGAGACATTGATGATGAGAGTTCGTCAAGCGATCGATGGTCGTGAGCCTACCGCATCCGTGGATGCCGCGATTACGGGCGCGCTCGAAGGCTTCAAAGAAGTCGAAGGCAAAATGGCCCGTACCGAGATGTCGCCTTACATGTCGTTCACCGCCGCTGCCGCGATTTTGCTGCGCGAAGGATTTGAGGCAGTTCTCGTCGTCCTAGCGTTCTTGGGCGTGGTTCGAACCAGTGGAAATCGCCGCGCGGAGAAATGGTTGCACGGCGGCTGGGTTGTCGCGGTCGCGTTGGGTGTGGTTGCTTGGTTCTTCTCGGGTTGGCTCATTGGAATCAGCGGAGCTCAGCGCGAAGCAATGGAAGCGATCACGGCTTTCTTCGCGGCGGCGGTCCTTCTCTTTGTCGGCTTCTGGCTGCATCAGAAAACCGAGATCACGCGCTGGAAGGCTTTCGTTGAAACTCAGGTTCAAACCGCGCTTCAGCAAAAGAGCCTCTTTGGACTCGCAATGATCTCGTTTATCGCGGTTTTTCGCGAGACCTTGGAAACGGTTCTCTTCTTGAGAGCGATCTGGGTCGACTGCGGACCTGCCGCGAGGAACGGATTGGCCGTCGGCGTTGTGGCTTCGTTCATCGGAACAATGACATTGGCATGGGTTGCGTTGCGTTTTAGCCGCAAGCTTCCGATTCGCCAGCTTTTCACGATCTCTTCTTCGATCATGGCCGCGCTTGCGGTGATGCTCATGGGCAAGGGAATTCATTCATTGCAGGAAACGGGGACTCTTTCGATCACGTCCACTCCGCTTCAACTTCGGTCCGAGCTTTTCGGGATTTTCCCGACTTGGGAAACGCTGATTCCTCAGCTGCTCGTGATCGCGCTGATTTCTTTTCTGTGGAATCAAGGTCGCCGTCGGCCGGTTTCGTCGGTGACTCCGGCCGATCCTGCGCAAGCTTAGCAAGCTGAAGAAGAGCTGCTCGCTCGATTGGGCGAACGATTTGCAGGATTGTCTGCATGGTGATGGACAATCTTTGGATCATAGTGGCTCATCAGGCGGGTGCTCGCATTTTTAGGCGAAACCGTCCCGCGGATGGAATCGAGCTCATCGAGAGAATCGATCATCCCGCAGGGCGTCTGCGCGATCACGATATTGATACGGATCGCCCGGGCAGGGCATTTACTCCGACGCCTGGGACCGGTTCTCGAAGCCCTTTGGGGGCCGTGCATTCTCAGCGCAAAGGCGGAATGACGCCTCGAGTGATGCCGCACCAAGAAGATGCGATTCGCTTTGCCCAGCAAATCGCGCAACATCTGGAGACGGCTCGAGCGCAGAACCGATTTGACCGATTGGTTCTCGTGGCGGATCCTCATGAGATGGGTTTGCTCAAGGAGTCCATGGATAAAAAGACCGGCGAGCGAATCGTTGCCACGCTCAATAAAAATCTGAGCAAGGTGCGCGATATCGAGATCGAGGATCAGATCTATGACATCTTGATGGACGCCGATCGAAAACAGATCTTACAGAGGTCCGCTTAAGAAGTTTGTGCTAGGCTTAAGCTCATGTGGATTGCAAAGCCGTTGCAATCCTTGAGCGGAGCGGAGAGGGCGGCCTGGATCGCCCTGCAGGAACGGAAAAATGAAATTCCGTTGAGCCAAACTCTTGCTTGGGGAGAAGCGATTATCGCGTTAGGGGGGCGGGCTTATCTTGTCTTCAGTCCTGAAGAGCAAGTCGGGGGAATGGTCCATTCTGTTCAAGAAGGTTTCGAGTGCGCCTTTGAGTGTATCAACGGCCCGTATCTGAATTGGGACGATCGGGCAAATATTGCGCGGCAATTCGCTACATTCGTCATGGCTGTGACGAGACTGGGACCTCCTTTCTCCTCGCTTCGCGTTCAGCCGCGATGGTTGCTCTCTGAGCTCGAGTCGAGGCTCAAGCTTCTGCCTGTGCCGCCGCGCGAAGTTTCTCAAGCTTCAACCATTCATCTTCCTGTTCAAAGCTGCGAATCAGAAAGGCTCGCATCGGTTACTCCTCGATTAAGACGTTCGCTTTCTGTGGCAAAGCGCGCTCAAGTTCAAGTGCGAAGCTTTGAAGCGGATTCGAAACAGGTTTCGGAATTCGCTTTTGGAATAAGAAAGTTCGGACAAGAGAAGGGTTTCTATGTTCCTGACGAGAACTGGCTTCAGAGCTTGATCAAGAAGGAAGAGACCGTTCGCAGAGAGAGTCTGTTTTTTTTCATCACGGAAGCGAAAACCGAGGGAGCGATGACAAGTCTTCTGACCTGTGTACACGGCTCTATGGCTCACTATCTTTTTGGCTATGACGAACGTGACGATCGCGCCCGATCTTCTTTGAGTACGTCCGCGGCAGCGCATTTCCATGTGTTGGAAAACTGTGCTTCTCGAGGCGTCAAGACGTACGATCTGAACGGCTATACCGATCCTACGGATTTCACGCATCCTTATGCGGGAGTCTCGCGCTTTAAGGCGCAGTTTCAAGGAGAGATCATCAACTACGCGAGCCCGCTTTTTTTGATCGAGAGCTAGCGGACATCGCGATCGAGAACAGTTTTTCGCTCGTGCTGCTCGGCCACTCGGATGGATTCGTCGCACCAACGAGTCACCCATGAAGTCAACCGCTTCATGACGGCATCCGATGTGTTCATTCCTGATTTTGTCCGGATGTAGTCTTTGACTTTCGAGACCACGACTAAGATCTCTTGCTCAGTCGGCGAGGTTCGAGGCGCAGGGCTCGCTCCGGGGAGTGGGGGTTGTTTCGGCGCAGGGGGTGTTTTCGGCTCCGCCTGTTTTTCATTCTCTCGCTGCCATTCGGCAAGCGACGGCGCTTTCTTTTCAAACGCTCCGGCGTCGCGATGGTTCATGACAGGAATATGGGCGTCAAAGCAAGTGACGCTACA